>JAYOVO010000009.1:0-26325 GCA_038151495.1 Alphaproteobacteria bacterium | reverse complement strand
AAGCCTATTTTGCCAGCAGTGAAGATGACCGCGAAGAATTATCAGCCACGCTTGGACAAACCATTGGCGCGGGATGGTCGTTAACAGCCAGCCAGATTTGGGATCTATCCTATAGTAAAACAGTTCGGGAAAAAACCACAGCGGCGCTCAACTGGGCTGGGGGGCCGCAAGACTGCCTTACATTGACAGTGAATTACGAACATGATCCAAACAGTGACCGCGATATTGGCGCTGTCGATCAGGTCAATTTTGTTCTAAGTTTCAAACATCTTGGCGCATTGTCACAGGATACAATTGCCGGGCTGGCAGGCGGCGAATAACCCCAACTGGCAAAACTGGTTTCATCTGTTATCAGGCAGGCGGGGCATAAAGGAGCGCCGCCAAAACCACTAAAATGGTGAGCATAATCATAAGCTTTGCGAGGCGCTGGCTATACGCAAAACTCTTGCCAAGATAGGCACCAAGTCCGCACCACAGGCTGTGAAAAACCAGCTGACAGATCGCAAAACTTAAAATAACAACTGGCAGTTGCAGGCTGAAATCTCCCAAAGCTGGGGCAAAATGCCCCCATGCCAATACCACCATCACCCATGCCTTTGGGTTGATTGGATGCACAATAACGCCATCACGAAAGCGGAATGTTACGGCTGAGGTATGATGCTGATTTCTAGCCGGGTTGACCGAGCGGGGCCATGACCGCACCGCCAGCCAAATCATGTAACTGGCACTGGCATAGGTGAACGCTGTTTGCAGAACCGGATCAGCGGCAAGAACAACGCCAAAGCCAAAACCAATAAAAAGATTAAGGCCTATTTTCCCCACAATCAGACCAAAAATAAATCCGGCGCATCCCCGCAACCCTTGCGTTACCCCTGCCAGCATGGCCACAAGATTGGCCGGGCCAGGCGTGCCAACCATAAAAGCGATAAACCCTAAAAGGGCAAGATAGGCAGTCATATGATGCGTTTTTCTTTTGTGGCGTAAATCAACCGGGGTTATTGGTCTTTAATCAGCCGTTTGCCGCAGTAATAGACGCTTTCTTCTTGATAACCAAGACCATCATAAAATGTTATGACCGCCTCATTATCGCGGCGCACACATAAATTGATTTTCGGACATTCAAGCGACAGCAAAAAAGCCTCAGCCGTTTGCATCAGCACACGACCATACCCATTTCCGGCAACCGCCGGGTCAACCGCCAGATAATTTATACTGCCGCGATGCCCATCATATCCAACCATAATCGTGGCAATCAGCGTGCTGGCATCATGACCAACAAAAAATTTACCGTTTTTATCCGTTTGTTTGCGCAAAATATCCTTATAGGGATCGTTCCAAGGCCGGGTTAGACCGCACCGTTGCCAGAGCACGACGACATCTTCGGTTTGGCTATCTTGAAATTCAGAAATTTGCATTTTTTTCCTATTTGTTCAGTCACAAAAAACGGTCTGTTTTTATCTTGTGCGCTAAACATAATTATGTTCTGGGCGATTTCCAAATTTTTCATTTTGCATTGTCTCTTACCACAACTCTGATTTTGACAATGCGGCAACACACGCAAACTTAGCGGGAGAGTGTGGCAAAATAGTTCCATTCATCATCACCCCCATCCATCCAAAGGGATATGCTAGCGGGTATGGTGGAACAAATGCATGGCCAATTTCTTCTTCAAAGCCAAAACGTCCATAATAATCGGGGTCTCCATAGACCAGCAAAACACCAGCACCTTCTTTGGTGAGCATATCTATTCCAGATTGAATGAGGTTTGAACCGACACCTTGTTTTTGATGTTCTGGAGACACCGCAAGCGGGGCAAGAATATACCCAGAAACATCAGTTTCAGATTTCAAAAATATAGGACTGAAAGACACATAGCCAATGATTTGATGATCAACCTTAGCAACCAATGACTTAATTGACGGGCTGGCAGTTTCTGTTATGAGGTCACAAGCAAGATTTCTAATGATTTTATCCTCTTCATCAGAAAACGCTGTCTCAACAACCTTCTGGATGGCATTTAAATCTGTTTCTTGCGCAAGATTAATATTCATTATGTTCATTCTACCAATAGGCAAATTTGCGACAGCTAATGCCAAGGGCCTGCTGGTCTTCAAAGATTTCATATAGCAATTCTTGATATTCAGAATAATGCAAATACCACAGGTATGACGCGTTTAACGTCAGTGTAACGCATAAGAAACCCCTGAAGAAAATGTCGCCCGGCGAAATCTACTCCACCGTGACTGATTTTGCCAAATTACGCGGTTGGTCAACATCTGTGCCTTTTTCCACCGCCGTCAAATAGGCCAAAATCTGTGCTGGCACCGCCAGTAAAATTGGCGCCAGAAGCGGGTCAACATTTGGTACGGTGATCACTGCATCGGCAAAATCAACTTCGCTGACGCCGCGCTCTTCGGTGATCAAAATAATCTGCCCCCCACGCGCCGCCGCCTCGCGCAGATTACTGCTGGCTTTGGCCATAATTTCATCCGCCGCCAGCAATGCAACAATCGGCAACCCGTCTTCAATCAGCGCAATTGGCCCATGCTTCATTTCACCAGAGGCAAAGCCTTCTGCATGAATATAGCTCAATTCTTTGAGTTTCAGCGCGCCTTCCAATGCCAATGGATACAGCGTGCCGCGTCCCAGATACAATGCCGAACGCGCCTGACTCAACCCATGTGCAATTGGCCGGATCGGATCAAACAAAGTCAAAGCACGCCCGACAAGACCGGGCAATGATTGAATCTGATGATGAATCTGTGCCGCACGTTCTGTATCTATTGTGCCTTTGGCTTTGCCAAGCGCCACGGCAAAGCTCAACAACACTGTTAATTGCGCGGTAAAGGCTTTGGTGCTGGCTACACCGATTTCAGGCCCGGCACGCGTTGGCAACACAAAATCAGATTCGCGGGCAATCGTACTGCCCGGCACATTAACAAGGCCAATCGTATGCAAGCCGCAACTAGCGGCGTGGCGCATCGCCATTAACGTATCGAGGCTTTCACCAGATTGTGAAATGGCCAAGGCGGTTGAATAGGCGCTGGTCACCGGATGACGATACCGATATTCCGACGCCACCTCACAAACCACCGGCACTTTCGCCAAAGTTTCAATCCAATAGCGCGCCACCTGCGTGGCGTAATGGCTGGTACCCGCCGCCAACATGACAATGCCGGTAATCGCGCGCAAATCATCGGCCTGCATTGTGGCGGTTAATTGCCCGTCACTGTCAGTCATTGCCGCCAATGAATGGGCGATCGCATCAGGCTGTTCATGAATTTCCTTTTCCATGAAATGCCGATAGCCGCCTTTATCAACAATGCCCGGGCTAGCGGCCACAATCACCGTTTCGCGATTAGCTGGGGTTCCATCTGATTGATAAACCGCAACATTATCTGCCGAAATCAGCGCAAAATCATGGTCTTTCAGGTAAATTACCTTGCGTGTGAGATGCGCCAGGGCAATCGCATCCGACCCGATATAACATGCCGCATCACCAATGCCGACAGCCAATGGTGACGCATTGCGTGCAACAATTAATTGGTCTGGATAATCTGTTGCCATCGCGGCAAATGCGTATGCGCCTTCAATTTCAGCTAAAATTTTCTGAGTCGCTGTGACCGCGTCAAGGCCGGCATCAAATGCCTCAACAAACAGATGTGCCAAGACTTCGGAGTCGGTATCACTGGCAAATTGATGGCCAGCTGATTCCAAACGTATCCGAATGGCCCGATGATTTTCTATGATCCCATTATGAACAATCGAAACACGATTGGCGGCAACATGCGGGTGCGCATTATCTTCAGACACCCCACCATGCGTTGCCCATCTTGTGTGGCCAATGCCTATATTCCCGTCAAGCGGACGTGCCGCCAGCGCGTCTTCTAGATGCACTAATTTACCAACCGCCCGGCGCAAATCAATCTGCCCGTTATGCAAGGTCACGATGCCCGAACTGTCATAGCCGCGATATTCCAACCGCTTTAACGCGTCAAGCAACACTGACCCGCACCGGTCATGGCCAACAGCCCCAACAATTCCGCACATATGCCTCTCCTCGCCTGACCTTTTATGATCAAAATAAGATCTGTCCTGCTCTCACCCACCGTAATAAAGATTTTTTTGGGTAAAAGAAAGCGCATATCTGTGAATCTGGCTTGAGGATTCTTATGATAAACGGCGAAAGCCAGAGCCTGTACCAAAGCCTATTTTTCGCAAATGTTTGGCATTATCGAGTGAAAATGCGTATATAAAGACTATGGAAATTGCCGCAATCATTCTCGCTGCTGGACAGGGCACCCGCCTAAAGTCTGCATTGCCAAAACCGCTACACCGAATTGGCGGGCGGCCAATGCTGGCATGGTCACTCGATGCCGCGATTGCCGCCAACGCCGGCCGCATTATCACCGTGTTACCGCGCCAGTCTGAACAAATCCAAGACTGGCTTGATGGCCGCGAATTTTGCATTCAGGACAAACCACTTGGCACCGGGCATGCGGTGCTGGCCGCCGCGCCAGATCTGGCAGATTTTGATGGTGTCGCGTTGATTATGTTTGCTGATACACCTTTGGTAACCGCCGATACGCTAACCCGCCTAGCGTCATCAATTGATGCCACAACAAGTGTTGCTGTATTGGGTTTTGAAACAGCTGATCCGCATGGCTATGGCCGCCTTGTGATTGACAACAACAGACAGTTGACGCGAATTGTCGAAGACAAGGATGCCAACGACGACGAACAACGCATTACCCTTGTGAATGGCGGCATTATGGCGGTGCGTTGCCCGCTGTTATTTGATCTTCTGGATCAGGTGCAACCGAATAGCAAGAATGGTGAAATTTATCTGACTGATATCATCGCGCTTGCCAATCAAAATGGTCATAAAGTGACCTGTCAACTTGCTGATGAAGCCGAAATTGCCGGGGTGAATGATCGCGCCGATCTGGCCCATCTTGAAGCGATATTACAGCGCCGCCTGCGCCATGCCGCGATGGAACAAGGGGCCACGCTAATCGCGCCAGATACAGTGTTTTTAAGCGCCGATACGATTGTGGGGCGTGATGTGATCATCGAACCACATGTGGTGATTGGGCCAAACACAAACATTGGTGAAGGCAGCATTATCAAATCATTTAGCCATATAGAGGGCGCGACACTTGGGGCTTGTTGTGTAATTGGCCCCTATGCACGGTTGCGTCCCGGCACCGAGGCTGGTGACGGGGTAAAAATAGGCAATTTTGTTGAGACCAAAAAATCTGTCATTGGGGCGAGAAGCAAGGCCAACCATTTGACCTATATCGGTGACAGTGTGATTGGCACCGATGTCAATGTGGGGGCTGGCACCATCACCTGCAATTATGATGGATTTGGAAAATTTAAAACAATCATTGGGGATGGGGCTTCAATCGGTTCGAATACCGCCCTTGTCGCCCCGGTAAAAATTGGCGCCGGGGCCATTATTGGCGCGGGAAGCACAATCACCGCTGACGTGCCAAATGATGCCATTGCCACAACGCGAAGCGCGCTTGATGTCCGGCATGACGCCGCCGTGCGATACCGTAAAATTCGAAATGAGCAATCCTGATGCATCTTGATGCCTCGACAGCGGCTGGCCTGATCAACAGCTTTCAAGACTGTCATATATTAGTTGTTGGTGATTTAATGCTGGATCGCTTTGTCGACGGCACGGTTACAAGAATTTCACCAGAAGCCCCGGTACCTGTTCTTAGCCAATCCAGATGCCAGCAAATGCCGGGCGGGGCGGCCAATGTGGCGTGCAACCTTGCCCAGCTTGGCGCACAAGTTACGTTAATTGGGGTTTGTGGTGATGACGCCGCCGCTTCTGATCTGGCGGCAGAGTTAAGCCATTTTAAAACCATTACATTTTTGCCGATAGCCGTTGCTGGCCGTCCAACCAGCTTAAAAACCCGCTATCGCGCTTCAGGCCAGCAGATCTTGCGCGTTGATGATGAAATGACCAGTGCCATTGACGCTGGCGCACAGCAAACATTGTGTGAAACCGCAAGCGGTGTCATCACCAGCGCAGATATGCTGGTATTGTCCGATTATGCCAAGGGATGCCTGCCTGAGACAGTGATCAGACAATTGATTGACGCCGCCAGAGCCGCCAAAAAATTAATTGTCGCTGACCCAAAAGTGACTGATCTGTCTGTTTATGCTGATGTTGATATCCTCACGCCGAATCTTCAAGAATTATCAAAATCCGCCGGAACCAGCCTGGCCGAAATTGACACGATCGGGGCAACAGCAACAAGATTGGCAAAAACACACCATATCGGCACGATTTTGACAACCTTGAGCGCGCGCGGCATCTTGGCGTCTTCAGCAGATGGAACACAGTTTCATGACCCAGCCAAAACGCGTGACGTGTTCGATGTATCTGGTGCTGGTGATACAGTTGTCGCGGTGATCAGCGCCGCCATTGCATCTGGCGCACATCTGGAAGCCGCGGTCGCGCTGGCCAATCACGCGGCCGGTGTTGCGGTCAGCAAATCAGGCACAGCGATTGTCACGCCCGGCGAAATTCTAGCCTATATGCCGCTATCAAACCCGTTAACCGAACCAGCCTCTCTAGCTACCTTATGTCAAAATTGGCGCAGTGCTGGCGATAAAATCGCCTTTGCCAACGGGTGTTTTGATTTGTTGCATCCGGGGCATATAAGCCTATTACGCCACGCGGCAAAAACAGCAGACAGGCTGATTATCGGGTTAAATAGTGACGCATCGGTACGCCGGTTAAAAGGCGACAGCCGCCCATTGCAATCAGCGGATAAGCGGGCCGCCGCATTGGCCGCCTTTGACATGGTGGATGCAGTTACGATTTTTGACGAAGACACCCCACAAAATCTCATCGCGTTGCTACAACCTGATTTTATCGTCAAAGGTGGCGATTATAAGCCAGATGAAGTGGTTGGCAGTGACATTGTCAAAAAGCGGGGCGGCAAGGTGGTGATTGTGCCCACCCTTGCCACCTATTCGACATCAAAGCTTGTCAAAAACCTCTAGCGGTTTTCCGCGGCTTCCCACTCTGGCATCGACTGGTCCCGAATTGCCAACTCGAATGACTGCAACCGTTTATAAATCGAAATCAATTCAACAATGGTTGGCCAGCTTCTGACCAAAAACTGCAATGATGATTCAACCCGGCTAAAGGCCCGGACAATCTGCTGCATCACGCCCAAGGTAAAGCCAGCCGCCACAATTGTCGGTGCTAGCGCGACATAAGGCAACAAAACCCCAGCTTGCAGATAGGAAAATTTTGCAACATCAAAATACATATAATGGAAAAACAGCCGGAAATAGTTTTTCCGAACGTGACCAAAAAATTCACCAACCGTTGGCGGGGTCAATCTTTCTGGCCGGTCTTCTGAATATACAAGCTCTTTGCGGTAAGCCGCCTCAACAACCTGATTGTTAAATTCCAGGCCTGGCAGCTTTATGCCAACAGCCGCCAAAACAACCGTTCCAAATAATGCAAAAATAACAGCCACATAAACAAGCGCATGATCAACCGGGCCAATCCACGGCAATTCAGTTACATTTTTTGACAAGCCCCACAAAATCGGCAAAAAAGCGATCAATGTCAAAAGCGAGTCAAGCAACGCTGTCCCAAGGCCTTCCATAATCGCGGCAAAACGCTTGGTATCTTCTTGTACGCGCTGTGATGCCCCTTCGACCTTGTGCAGCTTGTCCCAGTTCTTTGTATAGAAATCATTCATCGCTGTACGCCAGCGAAACACCCAATGTTTGGTAAAAAATCCCAACAGCACCGCCACAATCACATAGATGCCGGCAATTTTAAAAAAGGACAGAAGCTGGGCGAAAAATTCTGTTTGCGTGACCGCGCCCGGCGTGGCCAACGCATTTTGCACCATATCATAGAACGATCCGAACCATTCATTAATGGCAACATCGACCTGCACCTGATACCAAGTGCCTAAAATGATGATGATGGCACCTGGCCAGGCCCATAAAGCCCATTCTCGCGATCTAAAAAATGACGCAAACATTGAGTTTACCCTTATCGTTATGAATTGCGGTGCGGATACAGAAACACCCTTGTTGATGGTAAGTCTTATTTCAGTGATCTATTATATAGTATGCCTATAGGCTGATTGCTAATCTTCCTGCCGATCATGGATCAAGATACTGGTCACAATGCCCAAACCAATGAAAACCGTCAGCATTGATGTGCCGCCATATGAAATCAGCGGCAATGGCGCACCCACCACCGGCAACATGCCACTGACCATCGCCACATTCACAAACACATAGAAAAACAACATCATGCTTATGCCCATACAGGTGAGTTGTGAAAACCGGCTCCGCACAAGATAGGAAATACGAAGAATAGACAGTGACAACGCCAGATACAGACCGAGAATAAACAGATTGCCAATCAGACCAAATTCTTCGCCAATCATGGTAAAGACAAAATCTGTTTGTTTTTCCGGCAGATAATCTAGCTGGCTCTGGCTGCCCATCAAAAAGCCTTTGCCAAATAAACCACCAGACCCAAGCGCAATCTTCGACTGAATGATTTGATAGCCAGCCCCCAAAACATCAGCCTCTGGGTTCAAAAATGTCATGACACGCGATTTTTGATAATCATGAAGCGTCATCCATAATAAGGGCATGGCCCCCAAGGCAAGGATCGTGGCCCCGCCGACATAACGCCATGGCAAGCCTGCCGCAAACATCACTGACAAGCCGCCAAGCAATAACATTAGAGCTGTACCTAAATCTGGCTGTTTCATTACCAGCAAAAATGGCACAGCGATGATGGCTAATGCCGGAAGATAAACAATCAATGATTGCATTCGGTCTTGTGGCTGACTGTCAAAATATCTTGCCAATGCCAGAATGATGGCAATTTTGGCTGGTTCAGAGGGTTGAAATGATACCCCGCCAATGGTGATCCAGCGCGATACATTCGGGCCAGACCCAATCACCAGCAACCCAGCAAGAACAATCAGCGCGGCAATCAGCAAAATATAGGAAAACCGATGGACTAATTTAAAATCAATAAACGCCATCAGCAAGACCACGCCCACCCCAACAGCCCCCCGCAGGGCATGGCGGCCAGCCCATGGTTGCCACGACCCTTCAGACGCCGAATACAAGGCCAGCGCGCCAACAACAACAAGCGCCGCCGCAATCAATAAGATATGCCATGGCATGCGGAACAAGATACGCCAAAAGGTCATGTCAGGCCTCGTTCGGCAATCGTTTTTGCCAAAATATCCCGGGCAACCGGCGCCGCCGTTGATGAACCACTGCCACCATGTTCAACAACCACTGAAATGGCATAGCGCGGATTTTTTAGCGGGGCATAGGCCACAAACAGCGCATGGTCACGTTCTTTCCATGGCCGGTCAATATTTTTTGTGATGCCCTTTTCACGTTGTGCCAGCGTGATCCGCTTGACCTGAACCGTCCCTGTCTTGCCAGCCATGCCACCATATTTTTTGCTCAATTTATATTTATTGGCGGTACCGGCGCCGCCATATAGCACCGCAGACATCCCGCGGCGGATCACTGCAAGGGCCGATTCAGAGATATCAAGTGGCGCAAAATTGCGGCCCACACCGTTCGGCGTTGACAGCAAGGATGGCACCACCGCATCTTTGCCATTGGCAATACGCGCCGTCATCACCGCAAGCTGCATCGGTGTTGTCAACACATAGCCTTGGCCAATACCCGCAACAACGGTCTCGCCGGGCGTCCAGACCACACCTTTGGTGGCTAATTTCCATTCATGGCTGGGGATGATGCCGCTTTTTTCACCCGGCAAATCGACACCAGTGATCGCACCCAAGCCAAGCCGCAGAGCCATATCACGAATTTTTTGAATACCGGTTTTCAGCGCAATTTCGTAAAAATATACATCACAGGATTGTTCCAGTGCCGACACAATATTCATCGCCCCATGACCGCCTTTGCGCCAACAGTGAAAGATACTATCGCCAAGCTCGCGGTCACCTTTGCAAAAGAATTCGGTATTTTCAGAGATCACGCCAGCTTCTAACGCGGCCAGCCCGACAACCATCTTAAAGGTTGATCCCGGCGCATAAAGACCAGATGTCACCCGGTTCAAAAGTGGACGACGCGGATGTTCATTCAAACGCCGCCAGTCACGATTTAACAATTTTCCAGTAAATAAATTTGGATCAAACATCGGGGCAGAAACCAATGAAATGATTTCACCGGTATGAATATCCATCACCACCGCCGCGCCTGATTCTGCCGGAACCAGCCTGCCATTGCCATCACGCAAAATCATATCATCGCCAACAGCCAGATGTGCCTGAAGTTCTGCATCACTGGCCAGCGCGGCCTGCACTTCATGACTGCCAAATGTGACCTGTTCCCAACGCCCCTGACGCAACCGTTCAGACGCATGGAGTTGAACACCAATATCAACCGAAAGTTGCACATCATTGCCAGGTGCAGGCGGCACATCGCTTAACACTTTTATCGGTCTGCCAGTTGCATTTACTTCGATTTTTTCGCGCCCCGGTAACCCACGCAAATGGCGTTCAAACATATATTCAACGCCGGTTTTTCCGGTGCCTAATGTTGGCAAAATTTCGAGCGTTTTGTCGTTTTCAATTTCGCGCTGTGTCACCGGAGACACATACCCGGTAATATGGCAGGTCAGCGCCCCTTGTGGGTAAATCCGGCGCAAAGATTTACCAAAACTCACCCCGGGTAATAGCGCGCTTCGCACCGCTAGCCGTGCCAGTTCTCGCTGGGATAAATCATCACGTATGGTAATTTCACGAAATGATGGCAAGGTCTTGGCGGTAACGATCACATATTCCTTGCGCGCCTCTGGCAGCTCAATGATTGAGGCAAGCAAATCAAGCGTGTTTTGCAAATTACGGGCATAAAGCGGCGTGATACGTAATTCAAAAGATTCGGCATTGCCAGCCACTAGCCGCATTTTATGGTCAAACAGTCTGCCGCGTGCTGGCGGCACAACCCGCACATCAAATTGATTGCGGTCTGACAGGCGCTGATAGCGGCTGGATTGTGCCACCTGCAGATAATAAAGGCGTGCGCCTAAAAACCCGGTCATCGTAACCGCGGCACCGGCTAACACAAAGCCGCGGCGTGACATAATCCGGCGGAGGTCTTTTTCCTTGCCCCGTCTCACCGCGTCACCTGCAAGGTTTGCAATAAACGTTGGATCGAAAACATCATGACAAATCCGATCGGGAATAAAATCAGCGTAAACCCGACCTGAAACAGCAAGGGGCTGAGTGCCGGTACCGCCAAATTGATCAGACTAAAGATAATTAATTGGAACAAAGTGACCGCCGCACAAGACACCGCAAACCCCAGCCACAAATCCATGAATTCGCTTTGTTGCAAACGCAAAATCCCCATGCGCATGGCATAGGATAACAACATCATCGCCGTTGCCCGCCCGCCTAAAATGTCTGACATCAATAAATCTGCAACCAATCCCATAATAAATACGGTGAAAATTGGCATCAGTTCATCATGATAAATCAGGATGAAATACATAAAAATCAGCGACAAAAACGGTGATGCCCCATAGAAAAATGGCCATTGCGCCAGCCCCACTTCAAAAAGCACCAGAACAATGCCAACAAACATAATCAAAAATTGTTTTGGTAAGTCGGATTGAAAATCAGCCTTTTCAAAATAGGATCGTTGATCTTTCATTGCCGTGTTCCTGACGCATTTAGGCCTTCTAGTAACCGTTTATCGTCTTCAACGGGAAGCGGCGTAAAGAAGCTGTCTTGTGACAAGTCAGACCGGTCAACCCCCTCGGTACCGCCAATCAAAATAGACACATAACCAAGATTGCGAAAATCAACAGCCGGGCGCACCTGAACATAATCACCATCCACCCGTTCCACCCGGCCAACCGCCAGACCAGCTGGCAAAATACCGCCATGACCAGATGTCAGTACCAATTCGCCAATGGCTGGCCGTGCTTCGGCAGGCAGAAATGCAAGTTCCAAATATTCGCTGTTTCGGCCCATGGTCAAACCAGGCCAAGAGGATGATGCCAGCATCACCGGAATACGCGCATTGATATCGCTGATCATCAGTACCCGTGCAAAGGCGCGCCCCACTTCATACACAATCCCGACAAGGCCATTTGATGTAATCACCGGATCACCAGCCGCAATGCCTTCTTCATCACCGATGGCGATCAGCACTGTATGGGCGAAACTGCCGCCAGGCGCGGTCACCGCGCGGGCGGTGATCAATTTGCGGTTTTCATATGACACGGTGCCGGTCACACTGCGCAATTGCTGATTTTCGCTTTCCAGAATTTCCGCCCGCCGCCGCCAGCGCTGCAATAGATCATTTTCTGCCTGCAACCTGACATTTTCGGCGCGTAGCGATGCGACCGTGCGAATACCATCTGCCATTGTTTCCACACCGCGGATTGGCGCCGAGACAAAATCGATAACCGGTGCCAGAAAATCATTGCTGCTCATACGCGCATCGCGCATCGCCACAAGATCTGCCTTGCCGACAAACATTAATGAAAAGCTTATGATGATAAGGGCAACATGAGCAAAGCGGCGCTGTCTGACCTTTATTTTATCAGACGCGCGCATGATATGTCTCCACCCTTATTTTCTTGCCTCAGGCGCCGATCAGAACGTTCCGAAGCGTTTTTAATTCTTCAAGGCAACGCCCGGTACCAAGCGCAACACAGCTCAATGGCTCTTCCGCAATCGAGATCGGCAGACCTGTTGCATCACGCAATACCCCGTCAACATCGCGCAACAAGGCACCGCCACCAGTCATCACAATACCTTTTTCGACAATGTCGGCGGCAAGTTCAGGCGGGGCCTGCTCAAGTGCCATTTTGACACCTTCAACAATCTGACGAACCGGATCTGATATTGCATCAGCAACTTGCGCTTCGGATACACCGATTTCTTTCGGCACACCGTTAACAAGATCCCTGCCCCGCACCTCTATCTTATTCCCGTTAGTTTTCTCTGGTTTTCGCGCCACTCCAATGGTTTTTTTGATCCGCTCGGCAGTGCTCTCACCAACCAATAAATTATGGGTGCGACGCATGTAAGCAATAATGGCTTCGTCAATTTTATCACCACCAACACGAACAGAGGTTGCAAAAACTATATTACCGAGCGATAGAATGGCAACCTCGGTCGTGCCACCACCGATATCGACCACCATCGATCCAGACGGTTCAGTCACCGGCAAATTGGCCCCAATCGCCGCCGCCATTGGCTCTTCAATCAAAAATACCCGGCGCGCACCGGCGGCCTCGGCTGATTCTTGGATGGCGCGACGTTCAACCGCGGTTGACCCAGATGGCACGCAGATAATTACCTGCGGGCTGGCAAAAGACATCCGGCCATTCACCTTGCGAATGAAGTGCTTGATCATTTCTTCGGCAACTTCAAAATCGGCAATGACACCATCGGCCATTGGGCGGATTGCACGAATGTTGCCGGGGGTTTTACCAAGCATGACCTTGGCTTCTTCACCAACCGCCAGAACCTGTGATTTGCCGCGCACCTCTGCCATCGCCACGACTGATGGCTCGTCTAGAACGATGCCACGGCCTTTGACATAAACAAGCGTGTTGGCTGTACCTAAATCAATGCCAATATCAGCAGAAAAAAGCCCAAAAATTGCGCCAAACATATATATCTCCGGTATATTACGCTGCCCGCAGCAACGTTATCGATACAATTGCCACCTGCTTTGCAGGCCGTTTACCAAACGCTGGGTCGCAAAGCACCACTGGCACTTTGCAACCTAAATATATGTTTAAAGGAAGATTTTGGCAAAATCTAGTTCTTTGCCTTATCAACCAGACGGTTTGCACCAATCCATGGCATCATGCCGCGCAACTGTTCACCAACCTGTTCGATTGAGTGTTCAGCATTACGTCGGCGTGTGGCCTTAAAGCTGGTCTGATGGACGCGGTTTTCAAGCATCCAGTCACGTGTAAAGCGTCCAGATTGAATATCTTCTAGAACACGCTTCATCTCAGCCTTGGTCTCGGATGTGATGATCCGGGGGCCAGTGACATATTCACCATATTCAGCAGTGTTTGAAATCGAATAATTCATGTTGGCAATGCCGCCTTCATAAATCAGGTCCACAATCAGCTTCACCTCGTGCAGGCATTCAAAATAAGCCATCTCAGGGGCATAACCAGCCTCAACCAAAGTTTCAAATCCTGCTTTGATCAGCTCGCACAAACCGCCGCATAGAACTGCCTGTTCACCAAACAGATCGGTTTCGCATTCTTCTTTAAATGTTGTTTCAATGATCCCAGAACGGCCACCACCAACAGCAGATGCATAGGACAATCCAATTTCATGCGCATTGCCAGAATGGTCTTGATGCACCGCGATCAAACACGGCACCCCGCCGCCTTTGACATATTCAGACCGCACGGTATGGCCGGGGCCTTTTGGCGCAATCATAAAGACGTCGATATCACCGCGAGGCTCAATTAGGTTAAAATGTACATTCAGGCCATGGGCAAAGGCAATTGCCGCGCCGGGCCGGATATTTTCAGCAATGTCATCATTGTAGATATCTGCCTGCAATTCGTCAGGCGTCAACATCATCACCACATCGCCCCATTTGGCGGCTTCGGCAACATCCATCACCTGAAAACCAGCATCTTTTGCTTTGGCCCGGCTGCTTGAATCCGCCCGCAATGCCACGGCCACATCGGCGACACCACTATCTTTCAAATTGGCTGCATGGGCATGACCTTGGCTGCCATATCCAACAATAACAACCTTCTTCTTTTTGATAAGCCCAACATCGGCATCCCGATCGTAATAGACACGCATTGACAGTTTTCTCCTCTTTTTCAAACAGCAAGCCGATGGCGCTATATCCACGACCCAAAAGCCTGCAAATTTATCAAATAAAAATCTTGTGTGCCGTTCATACGGCAAAACCTACCCAAGACGCAAACATCTATTGGTGAAAACCGCGTTATTTCGCTGATAAATCGATACGATTGCCCCGTGAAATCGCCGAAACACCCGTTCTGGAAATTTCGACTTCACCAAGAGACCGCATCAAATCGATAAAGGCCGCCACCTTTGACGAGGTGCCAGTGATTTCAAAAACAAAGCTTTCAAGCGTGCTATCCAATGTCCGCGCCCGAAACGTATCAGCGATACGCAATGCTTCGATCCGATCGTCACCACTATTGATGATTTTGACAAGCGCCAGTTCACGTTCGATTGACGCACCTATTTCGGTCAGATCACACACCGAATGAATCGGCACCAGCCGTGCCAGTTGCGATTTGATTTGCTCGATCACCATCGGGGTTCCGGTCGTCACAATCGAAATGCGCGACAGGTGTTTTTGGCTGTCGACCTCGGCCACGGTCAGGCTCTCGATATTGTACCCGCGGCCAGAAAACAAGCCAATTACCCGCGCCAGAACCCCCGGTTCGTTATCAACAAGAACCGAGATGATATGGCGTTCGATTGCGTCACTATTCGTCATATAGAGGCTCCATTCCGGCTTTGGTCTAAACCAAAACCATACCTTCTTCTGAAATTGGCTTTTCCGCCTGATCTTCTGGCCCCATCAACATTTCGTTATGCGCCGCACCTGATGGGATCATTGGAAAGCAGTTTTCTTCTTTCGCCACGCGGATATCGGCAATGACAGGCCCGGGTGCGGCCAACATTTCATGAATCACATCATCCAGATCGCCCAGTTTTTCCGCCATCAACCCAGTCATGCCAAATGTATCAGCAAGTTTGGTAAAATCGGGCAAAGACGCACTGTATGATTCTGAATAGCGCCCGCCATGAATTAATTCTTGCCACTGGCGCACCATGCCCATCCATTCATTATTGATGATGAACATTTTCACCGGCAAATTATATTGCGCCAATGTAGACAGCTCTTGCATGTTCATCATGAATGACGCCTCGCCAGCGATATCAATCACCAGCGCGTCAGGGTGCGCGACCTGCACACCTAACGCCGCCGGCAACCCATAGCCCATAGTGCCAAGGCCACCTGACGTCATCCAACGGTTTGGCTGTTCAAAGCCAAAATATTGCGCGGCCCACATTTGGTGCTGGCCAACCTCGGTGGTGACATAGACATCATGTTTGGCGGTCAGCTCGCATAACCGTTTGATGGCATGTTGCGGCTTGATAATGTCACCAGATTGGTCAAACGCCAAACAATCGCGTTTTTGCCAGCCTTTGATCATGCCCCACCATTTTTCCAAAGATGGTTTATGCGGTACAAAAGACTGGCGTTTCATCTCATCAATCAGCATTTCAAGAATGATCGTTGCATCGCCGATGATGGCAAGATCAACCGCGACATTTTTATTGACTGACGAGGGATCAATATCGCAATGGATTTTCGTTGATTTTGGCGAAAAGCCGCTGATCCGGCCAGTGACACGGTCATCAAAGCGTGCGCCAATATTCAGCATCACATCACAGCCATGCATGGCCAAATTCGCTTCATAGGTGCCATGCATACCCAGCATGCCCAGAAATTTGTCGTGTGATGCCGGCAACGCCCCAAGCCCCATCAGAGTCAGCGTTGTCGGCCAGCCTGTCATCTCAACAAGCTGTTGCAACAATGCCGATGCGCGCGGGCCTGAATTAACAATGCCGCCGCCGCCATAGATCACCGGCCGTTCAGCCCGTTTCATAATTGCCACAGCGGCTTTAATCGCCTCTGCATCTGGTTTGGTTGACGGACGATAGCGCGCTTGTGCCACTTCGGTCACGCCCGCCCCCTGATAGGCATATTCACCCATCAAAATATCTTTTGGCAAATCAATCAGCACCGGGCCGGGTCGGCCGCTTCTGGCGACATGAAACGCCTCGGCAACTGTTTGTTGCAGAACTCTGCCGTCTTTTACCAAATAGTTGTGTTTGGTACAGGCACGGGTGATGCCAGTTGTGTCGGCCTCTTGAAAGGCATCATTGCCAATCAGATGGGTTGGCACCTGACCGGTCAGACACACAACCGGCACTGAATCCATCAAAGCATCCGTCAAACCAGTAACCGCATTAGTTGCCCCCGGGCCAGATGTCACCAACACAACACCGACTTTACCGGTTGAACGGGCATAGCCTTCAGCCGCATGAACAGCCGCTTGTTCATGCCGTACCAGAATATGTTTGATCTGGTTGTTTTTGAACAACGCATCATAAATTGGCAGAACGGCACCACCAGGATAGCCAAAAATGACGTCTACGCCCTCATCCTCAAGTGCTTTGAGCAGGATTTCAGCACCAGCCATGGTTATATCGGTTGAACCAGCCGGCGCCTTGTCACCAGAAGTCTTGCGTTTATCGGCCGCCGCGGCAGATTTTGCCATTCGTCTTCATCCCTATCTTTACATCAGCGACTGGCCGTTTCCCCGCCAGCCCATCACCTAACACCCCGGCCCCATAAAAAAGCGCATGGCGCCTGCATTCAAACCGCCATCAATGTGCGCCACATATACGAAGAAGCCATCACACAAAAGAGCGTGATGATTGCCAGTTTTCAGCCTCAAGGTCAACCATTTTCAGCGAATAAGTGAAAAGATTTTTTCGTATAAACTTTCAGAATATTTCTTTTCAACTGTAATTTGCGCATTAAAATTATTACGAATCCATGTCATTTGCCGTTTGGCATAGCGGCGGCTGTCGCGTTTGGCGATAAAAGCGGCGTCATCTTTGGTGATGTCGCCCTTTAGAAAGTCGGCAATTGGCTTAACGCCAAGCGCTTTCATCAATGGCAGACCGGGGTCAAGCTGGCGGGCCATCAACCGCGCCACCTCATCAACCGCGCCATGCATCAACATATGATCAAACCGTTGGTTGATCCGGTCATATAATGTTGGGCGTGGTGGCATCATCGCGATTGTGACAACGCTACCCAACAACGCGCCTTTATGCGGCTGTTGTTGCCACCAGCTTAGCGGGCGGTCCGTCGCCATCGCCACCCCCATCGCCCGAACCAGGCGCTGGCTGTCACCATCAACAAGCCGTGCGGCAATGTCGGCATCATAGCCAGCTAGCGCGTCACGAAATTTTGCCCCACCAAGTTCCCGATACAAATCAATACAATGTTGATGCAGATCTGCCGGCACATCTGGTACTGGCGCGATGCCACGCAAACCAGCTTGCAGATACATTCCGGTGCCACCAACAATAATCGGCAACTGCCCTGCCGCCCGCACATTGGCAATGGCGGTAGCGGCAAGACCAAGCCATTCAGCCACAGATGCCCGGTGCGCCGCATCACAAATGCCAAAAAGATGATGCGGTATATCCTGCATCTCTTGCGGTTGCGGGCGGGCCGTTAATACCGTCAGATCAGCATAGAGCTGCATCGAATCTGCGTTAATGACAGCGCCGCCGAAACGCCGTGCCAAATCAATAGCAAGCTGTGATTTACCAGATGCTGTTGGGCCGGCAATCATGATATAAGGTGAAGCGCTTGTCATGTGGTCGGCCAAGTTATGATCATTATCGTCAGCGCTGGTGGATAGCGCAATCTATCTCAACATCAAATCAACGCTACCCGGTGCGGTTAGCAGGTGACGTCACTATGCATTATGCACTTGTTTTTTCAACTTCAAAGGTCAAAGCGGCAGACCAATCGGCATCACAATGGCTTGACGGGCTTGCCGAATCTTTTGCCTTTTTGAATCCGCAAAATCATGCCACCTGGCTGGCACCAAATAGGGCGGCAGAAATCACCTGTCTTGCTAGTGATGATCTTTTGTCTGGGGATATTTTACAGAACCGGGCCTTTCTGGATTTGCGCCAGCATGCTGATAGCGCCGGTATTGATGTGAATTTGGTGCCAGCTGACAACCGGCGCAAAGCCATTTTGATTGCCGATATGGACAGCACAATCATCACCTCGGAATCACTCGACGAATTGGCCATGTCGGCTGGCATTGGTGAACAGGTTGCCGCCATCACCCGCCGTTCTATGGCTGGCGAGCTTGATTTTGAAACCGCACTTGATGAAAGAGTCGCCATGCTGGCGGGCAAACCAAAAGGGCTGATTGACCAGATCATAGCAAATAGCAAACTTACAGACGGGGCGCGCATATTGGTGCAAACCATGCGTGCTCATGGTGCATTTTGTTATCTTGTTTCTGGCGGATTTGACGTTCTAACCGGCCCGATCGCCGCTGCATGCGGGTTTCATGGTCATCATGCCAACCATCTGGATCATGACGAAACCACCATTACCGGCACTGTGCGCAAGCCCGTTCTGGACCGCCAAGCCAAAGTCACCTATCTTACACATTATTGCCAATTGCATAATATTGACCTTGCCGACACTGCCAGTATCGGCGATGGGGCCAATGATCTGGGCATGCTTGAACAGGCTGGCTTTGGCGTTGCCTTTCACGGCAAACCAATTTTACGCGAAACAGTGGCGTTGCAACTCAATCACACAAACCTCACCGGGCTATTATACCTGCAAGGCTATACGCTGGACGAATTTGTCTGCGGTGATTAAGACAAAAAAAGGAACAAGACATGTCGCCTTGCTCCTTTTTCATTCATATCCTGTCATTCAGTTTTATTTTTTCATTCAGTTTTGTTTCTTTGCGAAACTGATTTGAATGAAGCGTTCGCGGCCTTCGCGCTCTATCAACAATAGAACACCTGACCGGCCTGCCGTTTCAGCTTCCTCAATATCTTTGGCAAGGCTTGCCGCGTCATCAATTGGCCGCTGGCCATAACGACGCAAAATATCACCAACAGTCAGACCCTTGTCTGCTGCCGGGCTACCCGGCACAACCTCGCGCACAACCACCCCTTTTGTGTCACTATCCAGACCCAATTCTTCGGCAAGCGCGGCATTCAAATTTGCCACAGTAAAGCCGAGGCTACCAAAGCTAAAATCATTACTTTGGTTACGGCCATTATCAATCACCCCGGCAAGTTCAGCCTTTTCCAGCTCACCAAGCGTAACGGTAACGGTTTCGCGCTTGCCCTGACGGAACAATTCAACTTTAACCTTTGCACCAATATCAGTTTCAGCAACAATACGCGGCAAATCGCGCATTTTTTCAATCGGCTTGCCATCAAATTCAACGACCACATCACCCGGTTGAATGCCGCCTTTCGCCGCTGGGCCATCTTCATTCACCGATGAGATTAACGCGCCAATATCATCATCAAGCCCCAGCGATTCAGCAATATCAGGGGTGACTTCTTGAATATATACGCCAAGCCAGCCACGCCGGGTCTGACCAAATTCAATCAGCTGTTCCGCCACACGTTCGGCGAGATTTGACGAAATGGCAAAGCCGATACCGACCGAACCGCCAGATTGTGAATATATCGCTGTATTGATGCCAATCACATCACCATCTGTATTAAACAGCGGGCCGCCGGAATTACCGCGATTAATGGACGCATCCGTTTGAATGAAATCATCATAAGGGCCATTGCCAATATCACGGCCACGTGCCGAAACAATACCAGCGGTCACTGTACCGCCAAGTCCAAACGGGTTGCCAATCGCCAACACCCAGTCACCAACCCGCAATTTATCCGAGTCGCCAAATGACACAGCCGTCAATTTGGTGTCGCCGGGATCAATTTTGAGAACGGCAATATCAGTCTTTTGATCCTGTCCTAAAACTTCAGCGGTAAAACTTGTTTCATCAGCAAGCACAACGCGGATTTCTTCTGCGTTTTCGATCACATGATAATTTGTCACGACAATGCCACCAGCATCGATGATAAAGCCCGACCCAAGTGACTGGGCCTTTCTTTGCCGATTATTATCACCAAAATTTTTAAAAAATTCTTCGAATGGCGACCCTGGCGGAAATTGCGGCATATCCATGGCCTGCCCATCATTGACAATTGTCGTTGTTGAAATATTCACCACCGCCGGCGATAATTTTTCAACCTGATCGGCAAATGAATCCGGCCGTTCAGAGGCAAACAGATTGGTCGACACAAATATGATGGCAAATGCCATGACCACCGGGCGCATATAGCTTTTCCCAGCATGCGCAAGCGAATTATGAGCCGGACGCAACATTCTCAACAGCATGGTAATCACTCCTCAAGAAAAACAATTTCTCTGAAACAGGTTGCCAATGGCGGTGCCCCGTTATCAGATATGCTTTGAAACACCAACAGCATGACAAAATAATGGCAGCTTCATGACAAAAAATGGTCTTCCTGTCCGGTACGCCTGTCTTTTGTCGGCACAAGGCCCCCTGACCGGCCGCCCGATCTATCGGCACGATCAATATTGTCTCAAACAGGGCTTGCGCAGGCCGTGACCGCCGCCAACTACCGCGTCGACGATCATCTAACAGGCCCGCGCACAGCCATTTTATTCGGTGCCTTCTTTATCCTTAAAGAAGCGGAAGAAGCTGCTGTCAGGTGACAACACCATTGAGGTGCCATCTTTCCCCATTGAGTTTCTATAGGCTTCCATAGACCGGTAAAAGGCAAAGAATTCTGCATCCTGACCAAAGCTGTCTGCATAAATGCTGATGGCTTCAGAATCGCCAGCACCGCGCAATTCCTGCGCCGAACGCTTGGCCTCAGAAATAATCACCGTACGGGTTTTTTCGGCCGCGGCACGGATTTTTTGCGCCTCTTCCTCACCCGTCGCACGGAATTCTTTCGCCTCGCGTTCACGCTCTGACTTCATTCTGTTAAAGATATTCTGGCTGGTTGCTTCTGGGTAGTCCGCCCGGCGCAACCGCACATCAATGATCTGAATGCCAAGTGATGACACCGACTCATTCACCTCATCCCCGATGGAACGGGTAATGTCATTGCGCTGTCCAGTCAGAATTGAACCAAGCGTTTCGCGGCCAAGTGCCCGTCTGACAGATGAATCAATGATCGCTTCAAGCCGCCCCCTTGCGCCAAATTCATTGCGCACTGTTTGATAGAACAATAGCGGGTCTTCAATCTGGTAGCGGGCATAAGCATCAACTTTCAGACGCTTTTGGTCAGAAAGGATCACCTCTTCTGCGTCTTGCGGGATCAGGCTTAACACCCGCTTTTCATAATAGGTGACATCCTGAATAAACGGAATTTTGAATGACAATCCCGGTTCTTGGATGGTGCGTTTTGGTTCACCAAGCTGTAACACCAGCGCCTGCTGGGTCTGGTCAACCGTAAACATCGCGTTATAGAGGCCAATCGCGCCAGCAAAAACGACAGCAAGGCCCATGAAACGAAGTGATGCCATGTTAGTTTCCTCCTGTCGATTTGTTCAGTTCTTTAAGCGGCAGATATGGCACCACGCCATTACCTGCATCGCTGTCGATAATGATTTTATCGACGTTAGAGAAAATTTCTTCGACGGTTTCAATATAGATACGTTCTTTTGTTACATCCTTGTCTTTCAGATAGGCCTGAAAGATCTGGTTAAAGCGTGACGCATCACCTGTCGCCCGATTGACAACTTCGGCCTGATAGGCCTCGGCCTCGGCCACCAATTTGGCAGCTTCACCGCGGGCTCGCGGCACAATATCGTTACTAAAGGCTTCGGCTTCGTTTTTCAGACGGTCACGGTCTTGCCGGGCCCGCTGCACCTCGTTAAAGGCGTCAATCACATCAGCAGGCGGGTCAACCGCCAATAGCTGTACATCGCGCACCCGAACACCAGCACCATATTCATTTAACAAATCTTGTAATTGCTGGCGGGCTTGCACTTGAATATCTTGTCGCCCTTCGGTCAATGCTGTTTGAATTGGTGTGCGCCCAATGATTTCGCGCATCACCGCTTCTGCTGTCACTTTGATGGTTTCGTCTGGTTCCGCAAGGTTAAACAAATATTGACCAGCATCAGCAATCCGCCAAAACACCACAAAATCAATATCGACAATATTTTCATCGCCCGTGATCATCTGGCTTTCATCAGCGATATCACGCCGTGATGATGAATTGCCGCTGACATCACGAAACCCGATCTCGATACGGTTATCGCGTGTCACTTCGGGGGTCAGCACAGTTTCGATCGGATAAGGAAGATGATAATGCAAGCCCGGCGAACTGGTGCGCACCCACTCGCCAAACCGCAAAACAACCCCTTGCTGTTGCGGGTTCACCCGGTAAAAGCCGGTGGCCGCCCAGATCAGGCCAAAAACCAAAACAAGTAATGTCAACGCACGCCCTGATGACGCACCGCCACCCGGCATCATCCGCCGCCACGCATCACGTCCCTGACGAATAAGCGCGTCAATATCCTGTGGAGGCTGGCCACCGCCGCCGCCTTGTCCCCATGGGCCGCCACCGCCGCCACCTTGTCCCCAAGGGCCGCCGCCGTTATTTCCGCCGCCTTGATTATTCCATGGCATGATGTTGTTACTCCCTTGCCAAAACCTGTTTTTGTGCCTTTTTTTCGGTGCATTCACACCAAACCGGCTGATATGTATCATCGCTGGTCGCGCAAACGCCACCCTTAATCTTGCAAATACCCCGACAAACGCCTATTTCAGCTTTTCCCAGACATCAAACATATTTGTATAGAAGCGGTTGATTTCAAGAATGACAAAGCAATTGGATGAGAGAAAAATTATCGAAGCCCTAAACAAGGTCGCAACGATTGATGGCAATAGCGACATTGTCACGGCTGGTGCCGTTTCTGGCGTTGTGATCAAAGAAGGCCATATCGGCTTTACCATTGAAATCGACCCAAAAGACAAAGACAAAGCCGATCAATTGCGCGCCGCCGCCGAAAAAGCCGTTTTGGCGCTGGATGGCGTGCTATCGGCAACCGCCATGCTGACCGCGCATCAGTCTGGCCCCAGCATGCCAGCATCTGGCGGGCCAACCCCGCCCGGCAATGGGGCTGGTGCCGCCGCATCAAAACAATCAGAACCGCACCAGCCTGCAACGCATGTTATTGCCGTGGCGTCTGGTAAAGGGGGTGTCGGGAAATCAACCACCTCGATCAATTTGGCACTAGCGCTGGCCGCAACAGGCAAAAAAGTCGGTATTCTTGACGCTGATATTTACGGCCCGTCATTGCCGCGGCTGATCGGGCTGAATCAGAAACCACAAAGTGACGGCCAGAAAATTTTACCGATTGATGCATGGGGGCTACAAACCATGTCGATTGGCTATCTTGTTGCCGAAGATGCCCCCACAATCTGGCGCGGCCCGATGGTGATGAGCGCCATTGAACAAATGTTGCGTGATGTGGCGTGGGATGGTCTTGATATTCTGGTTATTGATATGCCGCCCGGCACTGGTGATGCGCAACTGACATTGTCACAGCGCGCCAAGCTGGCTGGTGCGGTAATTGTTTCAACGCCGCAAGATTTGGCGCTGATTGACGCCCGCAAGGGTCTAAACATGTTTCGTAAGGTGAATGTGCCATTGCTTGGCATCATTGAAAATATGAGCCATTTTTTATGCACCGATTGTGGGGCCCGGCATGATATTTTTGGGCATGGCGGCGCCGCGGCCGAAGCCGAAAAGCTTGGCGTGCCATTTTTGGGCGAAGTGCCGCTTGAAATGGCGATCCGGGCAACATCTGATGATGGCACACCGATTGTGGCCAGCCAGCCAGACAGCCAGCATGCCGCACATTACCAACAGATCGCCAAAAGGTTGCTGGCCCAGCTTGACTCTGCTCAACCAAAAGCCGCCCCGAAAATCGTCATGGAATAAAAAGCCGCCTACCCAATCACGCCCGCGCACAACTGCCCTAGAGCGCGCGCGGCGGGGTGGCGCGGTACCAGCGTTCGTAGCGATAGCCGGGCACATCCCCGGCTGGGTCAATGTTTGCCTCTAGATGCTGGGTCCAGCTAGCTTCATCCAATTCTGGAAATAATGCCGCATCCGGCCCGCCATCCGGGCTGATATCAATCACTGTCAAATCTATTTGATGGCAATAATCCAGCCCCATCCGGTAAATCTCGCCGCCGCCAAACAGAATAATTTTTTCGCAATTCGGGTTATGTGCGGCAATCCATGCTTTGGCCGCCGCCAGCGCCGCTTCAAAATCATGCACAACCACGGCGCCTTCGGCCTGCCAGTTCAAATCACGCGTTAACACAATACTGCCGCGGCCCGGCAATGGCCTGCCGATTGACTGCCATGTCTTGCGGCCCATAATCAGCGGACATCCCATGGTCAATGACTTTACCCGTTTCAAATCATCCGGCAAATGCCAAATCAGCCCAGTGCCATCACCAATGACCCGGTTGGTCGCCATCGCCACAACCGCGCTCATCACCAATGGTGGTTTCTGATCCGCTGTTAACACTGTCATTGCACGCGCCTACACCGCGATTGGCGCGGCAATATGGGGCTGTGCGTCATAGCCGGTAATTTCAAAATCATCAAAACGGAACCCATCTATGCTGTCTGGTGTGCGATGGATCACCAATTGCGGCAACCCACCTGGTTTTCGCGATATTTGTTCACGCGCCTGATCAAAATGATTGCTGTAGAGATGCGCATCACCCAGAACATGGACAAATTCGCCAGCCTGCAATCCGCAAATCCGTGCGATCATATGGGTCAGCAAGGCATAAGACGCGATATTAAACGGCACCCCTAAAAAGATATCGGCGCTTCGTTGATAGAGTTGACATGACAAACGGCCGTTGGCGACATGAAACTGGAACAAACAATGACACGGTGGCAAGGCCATATGTGGCACATCTGCCGGGTTCCACGCTGTCAGCATCAAGCGGCGCGAATCTGGGTTGGTTTTAATCATGCCAATCAATTCGGCAAGCTGGTCAATCTCTCGCCCATCAGGGGTTTGCCAATGGCGCCATTGTTTGCCATAGACCGGGCCAAGATCACCATTTTCATCAGCCCATTCATCCCAGATGGACACGCCGTTTTCCTGTAAATAACGGATATTTGTATCGCCACTGACGAACCACAATAATTCATGAATGATTGATCTGATATGAAGCTTTTTCGTGGTCAGCAGAGGAAAACCGGCGGCAAGGTCAAACCGCATCTGATGCCCGAATACCGCCCTTGTACCGGTGCCGGTACGGTCACCGCGATCAACCCCCGTTTCCAAAACCCGTTCAAGAAGATCAAGATATTGCTGCATCAAAAACCTCATGGTGACTGGTCATTCATTGGCACGGCACTACCCGGCCAATCCAGCCTAGCTAACCTGCCACGTCTCTCGCTGGACAGGCAAGCGGATATTCGGCCCTTCCCAATTGCCAGCGGATAATCGCAAAACTTCTCTTTCAAAGACACCGTATTGTGCCTATATTAATGGGGCTGGCTTGCCAGCTATGGCGATAAACGTGCTGTGGAATAAGCAGAGCGGACC
>JAYOVO010000008.1:7339-28306 GCA_038151495.1 Alphaproteobacteria bacterium | reverse complement strand
TCGAGGCCCTGCCTTTTATGCGCCGCTATTCGGGCAAAACCATCTTGGTCAAATTCGGTGGGCATGCCATGGGCAAGTCGGATTATGTTGCGGCATTTGCATCTGATATCGCGCTGTTGGACCAAGTTGGCGCCCGCCCAGTTGTGGTTCATGGTGGGGGGCCGCAGATCGGCGAGATGCTGGACAGATTAAAGATTGAATCCAATTTTATTGATGGCTTGCGGGTGACAGATGAAGCCACCATTTCGGTTGTGGAAATGGTGTTGGCTGGCGGTATTAACAAAGCGCTTGTCGCCGCCGTTGCCAGTGCTGGCGGGCGGGCTGTTGGTGTGTCTGGCAAGGATGGCGGTCTGATCACTGCACGCAAGCTGATGGCAACGGCAAAACAGGCAGATAGTGCCATTCAAGATGCGATTGATCTTGGATTTGTTGGCGAGCCATCTTCGATTGATGTCACCGTGCTGGATGCGTTAATGCAACATCATCTGATCCCGGTTGTTGCCCCAGTTGGCCGCGGTGAGGATGGCAAGACTTATAATATCAATGCTGATACCGCGGCTGGCGCGATTGCGGCGGCGCTTCATGCCACTAGAATGCTGATGCTGACCGATGTCGCTGGGGTGCTGGACAAAAACGGCACGCTGATCCCGGCATTGACGGTCAGCGAGGCTGAAGCCTTGATCAAAGACGGCACTGTAAAAGGCGGGATGATCCCGAAAGTTGAAACCTGTGTTGATGCGGTACGGGGCGGCGCTGAAGCGGCCGTGATCATGGATGGGCGCGCCCCACATGCGTTGCTTGTTGAATTATTTACCGAACATGGCATGGGCACCATGATCAAAGCCGATGAGGTGTTGTCATGACGCAGCCGATTGTACCCATAACAGATTTTCCAACCAGAATGATCAATGACTGGATTTTTGATCTGGATAATACGATTTACCCGGCGCGTACCAATTTGTTTTTAAGGGTGGCAGTGCGAATCACTGAATTTGTGGCGAATCATTATCTGGTGCCGCATGATGAGGCACGCGTCATTCAAAAGGATTTGTTCCATCGCTATGGCACAACAATGCGCGGCATGATGACCGAAGAAGCGATCTGCCCCGATACCTATTTGAATTTTGTGCATGATATTGATCTTAGCGATATGCCGCTGGATCAAGAACTGGACCGGATGATCGGTGCGCTACCCGGCAAAAAACATATTTTTACAAATGGCACTGTCCCACATGCGGAAAATGTTCTGAATGCGTTTGGCATCCGTCATCATTTTGACCAGATTTTTGATATTGTTGCGGCCGATTATATCCCTAAGCCGGAACAGCACGCCTTTGATCAATTCATGAAAAAAACTGGCATTGATCCCACCGGTGCGGTGATGATTGAAGACATGGCGCGTAATCTACAACCCGCGGCCGCACTCGGCATGCGGACCGTATGGCTTGATAGTGATATCGAATGGGCCACCCGCGGTGCAGATTCAGATTATGTGCATTATCGTGCTGATGATCTAAAAGGGTTTTTGGCGGCGGTAGCGGCGTAACAACAGCGATCTAAAAACCGGTATCGAACAGACAGCTATTGTTTTTTTGGCGGTGTGATGCCACATCGGCTATAACATTACTCTAGTGCCGGACATGCAGGAGATAAAAATGGATTTGGCCCAACTCGAAACTGAAATCAATACCGCGTGGGATAACCGTGATGCGGTAAATGCCGACACCAAAGGTGCCGTGCGTGACGCTGTTGTCGAGGCGCTCAACCTGCTTGATAGCGGCAAGGCCCGGGTTGCCGAGCCAACCGGCAATCATCAGTGGGCTGTAAACCAATGGTTGAAAAAAGCTGTACTCTTATCGTTCAGGTTGAATGATATGCAGCTCATTCCCAGCGGTACGATCTATGCGGGTGCAGGCGAGTCAGCATGGTGGGATAAGGTCGCACCGAAATTTAGTGGCTGGGATGAGGCCCGCTTTCGCGAAGCTGGGTTTCGCGCGGTGCCGGGATGTGTGGTCCGTCATTCCGCCTATGTTGCGCCCGGCGTGGTGATTATGCCCGGTTTTATAAATTTGGGTGCCTATGTTGATCGCGGTACAATGGTTGATACATGGGCAACGGTCGGATCTTGCGCGCAGATTGGTAAAAATGTGCATCTATCTGGCGGTGCTGGTATTGGCGGCGTTTTAGAACCGCTTCAGGCAGGCCCGGTCATTATTGAAGATGATTGTTTTATCGGTGCGCGTTCAGAAGTTGTCGAGGGCGTTGTTGTTGAACAAGGCGCGGTTTTGTCGATGGGTGTGTTTATTGGTGCGTCGACAAAAATTGTTGATCGTGAAACTGGTGAAATTCACATCGGGCGTGTACCGGCCTATTCGGTTGTGGTGCCGGGTAGCCTGCCTGGTAAGCCGCTTGCCGATGGCAGCCCGGGGCCATCTTTGTCTTGTGCGGTGATCATCAAGAAAGTTGATGAAAAGACCCGTGCTAAAACGTCTGTGAATGATTTGCTTCGAGATTGATGACCGCTTCGTCCTATGCTGTTGATTTAGCCGCCCGCCTTATTCGCTGTCAGTCAGTGACGCCAGCTGAAGGCGGCGCGCTGGCGTTGTTGGCACAAGAGCTTGGCCCCCTAGGGTTTGATTGTATCTGGTTGCCATTTGGCGAGGGGCCAGACCGAATCGAAAATTTATTTGCCAGACGTGGGCAGGGTGGGCCGCATTTTGCTTTTGCTGGTCATACCGATGTTGTGCCGGTTGGTGATGCCAGCGCTTGGCGCCACGCACCATTTAGCGCCGCCCAAGAAGATGGCAAGTTATTTGGCCGCGGTGCCGCCGATATGAAGGGTGGCATTGCCGCCTTTGTCGCGGCTGTGCGCCAGTTTGTCGATTATAACCCAGCCGGGTCAATCAGCCTGATTATCACTGGTGATGAAGAAGGCGATGCTGAATATGGCACCGTGAAAATGGTTGAATGGATGAAAGCGCATAATCATCTGCCCGATCTATGCGTTGTTGGTGAACCAACCAATCCCCAGCGGCTTGGTGATGTCATCAAAAACGGACGGCGTGGCAGTTTATCATGCCAGCTGCGGGTTGATGGGGTTCAAGGCCATGTCGCCTATCCGCATCTGGCCGATAATCCGATTGTGCGTCTTTTGGCGATGCTGGCCCCGGTGAATGGTGTTACGCTGGATGACGGCAATGATTATTTCGATGCATCAACAGCGCATGTGACAACAATTGATACGGGCAATAAGGCTGGTAATGTGATTCCGGCAACAGTGTCGGCAAGTTTCAATATCAGATTTAACACGGAACAAAAGGCTGAGGGATTGATCAGCTGGCTGGAAGACCATTTTAACCGGGTCGGCGGGCAATGGCATGCCGATTGGCGGGTATCAGCCCAGCCATTTGTGACAACGGCCGGACCGTTGACTGACTTGATGAAAGCCGCCATCACCGAAGTGACTGGCACGGTTCCTGAATTATCGACAAGCGGCGGTACATCTGATGCCCGGTTTATCACGCATTTATGCCCGGTTGCTGAATTTGGTTTGGTGGGCCAGACTATGCATAAGGTTGATGAACATGTGTCGATCAATGATATTGATCAATTGACGGCGATTTATCTGGCTATGTTATCACGTTTTTTTGAGGTACCGCGTTAATGTCTGCATCATCTGGCCTGTCGCCACAAATCTTGCTTGGCCAAATCGCTGTCAGCCTGCGGGTGATGGCTGGTCGGCAACCTTTAGCTGGCAGCTTTGGTGCGGATGCGCCTGCGTTATGGCAGGCCATTGGCGCTGGTATGGTTTTTACCTTATTGGTCACGATTTATCCCGGCGTTGGGTCCAGCCTGTCATTATTTGCCGCCACTTTTATCGCGCAATTTATCGGCGTTGTGCTGATGCTTTTATTGATGCATATGATTTTACGCGGCGTTGGTAGGCCGCAAAAATTCCTACCCTTTGCCGTGCCATTTTTATGGATTGAAAATGTGCAACAGCTTTTTGGTGGGATGATTCAAAATCTGGTGATCTTCACATCCGACCATACGATTTTGCTGTTGATTTTGCCGCTTGCTGTCTGGACTTGTTACTGGATGTGGCGCATTGGCCGTGATGTCATTGGAAAAGGCGGGTTTTTGGCGGCGGCGCTTGTTGGATTGTCGATGATGGTGGATGTCACTTTGCTATTTGCCGTGCAAAGTCGCGCCTTGCCCTAGATCGGCATAATCGACCCCCACAAGATAAAGACCCCACGGCGGGGCCGTTGGTCCAGCGGCGGCACGGTCACAAGCGGCAAGTGCCTGTTGCACATCCATAACATCCCATTTACCGATTCCAACAAGTGTCAATGTACCGGTAATATTGCGTACCTGATGATGCAGGAATGAACGGGCCTCGGCATGGATATGAATCTCGTCCCCCACCTGTTCAACATTTAATTTATCGAGTGTCCGCACCGGCGAATCAGCCTGACATTGGCTGGCCCGAAAGCTGGTGAAATCATGGTGGCCAACAAGATATTGCGCGGCCTTGTGCATGCGGTCGCTATCAAGGGGTTGGCGATGATGCCATACCCGCCCTAGATCAAGCGCAGGCTTTTGACGTTGTGGCAAAATACGATAAAGATAGCGTCGGCCTGTCGCTGAAAATCTGGCATGGATTGTGTCCGGCACCTCGCGGGCATGGTGAATGGTTACCGGCACTTCACCAAGATGCGCGTTCAATGCCTGCATCACCCGATTGGCGTCAAACCTATCTGGTACATCCAGATGCGCAACCTGACCGGTGGCATGCACACCAGAATCGGTGCGCCCAGCCCCAGCAACAGGTGTTGGGGTGCCGATAAATGCCTCGGCCGCGGCCTCTATCGCGGCTTGAACCGAATCGCCATTATCCTGACGTTGCCAGCCAACAAAGGGGGCACCATCATATTCAATTGTGATCAAAATTCGTCTGGTCATTATTTTGGTCACGCGTTCGGTGCGGCTAACATCTGGCCAGTCACCAGCTTATGCCCATTTAAAAAATCAGCCACATGCATGGCTTTTTTGCCAGCTGGCTGTAGCTGTTCAATCGCCAATACCCCATTCCCCGTGGCCACATGCAGGGCGTCTTTGCTGATGCTGACAATGCCGCCAGCCGGGGTGTGCGCCGGGCGGGTTAGATCTGCCGGGCGGGCCTGTAAAATGCGAAGACGGCCCTTTGGCCCCAGACACCATGCCCCAGGAAAAGGCGTAAACGCCCGGATATGACAATCAAGCGTGGCAGTATCACAGGCCCAATCAATTTCTGCCTCTTGCGGTGTAATTTTTGCGGCATATAGCGCTTGGCTGTCATCTTGTGGTTCTGCCGTTGTCAGCAAACTGGCGATATCCCCAACCACCTCATCAAGCGTTTCGGCATTTAGCGTTGCCAATTTATCATGCAGGCTACCAGCGGTTTCGGCCGGGTCAATTTTGCATGAACGCCGCATCAGCACTTTGCCAGTATCAAGCCCCTCATCCATCAGCATGGCTGAAATGCCGGTCACAGCATCCCCAGCGGCAATGGCACGCTGGATGGGCGCCGCACCGCGCCAGCGCGGCAATAATGATGCATGCCCATTGATACAGCCAAACTTTGGCATGTTTAAAACAATCTTTGGCAATAACAGCCCATAGGCGACAACAACAAAGAGATCAGCCTTATGCGCGGCAAGTTGCTGTTGCGCATCATCGGTTTTTAGCGAGGCTGGTGAAAATAACGCCAATGATTTGTCAGCGGCATAGGCGGCAACTGGCACTGGCGTTGATTTCATGCCGCGCCCAGCAGGCTTGGCTGGTTGGGTATATACCGCGCAGATATCATGGGTTTCGGCCAGTTTTTGCAACGCTGGGATGGCAAAATCTGGACTGCCCATAAACACAATACGATAGCGCGGCATGGCGATCCCCTTCTTGGTGATTCCTATGAAGCGGTTGTCTGGCGCAATTCTTTCATCACCCGGCGTGTGATCATATCGCGTTTCAGGCGAGAGATGTGATCAATAAACAAAACACCATTCAAATGATCAATTTCATGCTGGATACAGGCGGCCAATAGCCCATCAGCTGTTAATGTTTGCGTGGCGCCTGTTTCATCTAGATATCTAATTGACACTTCGGCTGGCCGTTTCACTTCGGCAGTTTGATCCGGGATTGAAAGACAGCCCTCTTCCAGAACAGCCTGTTCTTCGGAAAGAGCGATGATTTCTGGATTGACCATTTTATAAAGTTCCGGCGCATCATCCTTGCCACAATCAATCACCACCAGTCGTTGACTAACATTGATTTGTGGTGCGGCAAGGCCAATCCCCGGCGCGTCATACATGGTCGCCGCCATATCATCTAGAAGCTGGCGTACACCATCGGTGATCTCGTCAACAGGCTTGGCAATCTGGCGCAAGACCGGATCAGGAATTTTGACAATCGGGATAAGCTTGGCGGCGGCTGGCATGGCGGGTGATCCTGCTGGCATAAATAAGTTGGTGATCGGCGCTTCCCCTGCATTAGAAGATGGTGCCGTTGCAGTCAAGCCGATTGCGTGTCACATTAAGACCAAGAAACTGGGCTGATGGCCCGAACAGCACAAAGGATCGCATAAATGACGTCGTTCGAAATCGGGTTGCTGGCGGCGCTGATTGTGGTGATTGGTTTGCTGTTGGTTATGCTTCGTAGCCGGCAATCGGGCGGCAGCGCTGATTTGGCCGAATTACGCGGTCAGCTGGCGCAGATATCAAGCCAATCAGGGGCATTACAAAATCTGATTGCCGATCAAATGGCGCAAAGCGAGGGGCGGCTTGGCACGCGCCTTGAACAATCATTGCGAGACCAGAATGACCGCACCACAAAATCGCTGACCAGTATGGCGGAAAAACTGGCGGTTATTACCGAGGCCAATGCCCATATTTCGACCTTAACTGGTCAGGTGTCACAATTACAAAATATTCTGTCAAACAAACAGGCACGCGGCAGTTTTGGTGAAGTGCAGTTGGAAAATTTGGTGCGCGATGCATTGCCGGACAGCGCCTATGATTTTCAGGTGACATTAAGCAATGGTCGCCGGGTGGATTGTTTTTTAAAATTGCCAAACCCGCCGGGACCCATTGCCATTGATTCAAAATTTCCACTTGAATCCTATCGCCAGCTTGTTGCGGCAAGTGATGACGCCGCCAAAGATGCGGCGCGGCGGCGGCTAGAGGCGGATGTAAAGAAACATATTTCTGATATTGCCAGCAAATATATCATCCCCGGCGAAACGGCCGAAAGCGCGATTTTGTTTTTGCCATCCGAATCGGTCTACGCCGAAATCAATATTCAATTACCAAAGCTGGTTGAGGCCAGCCGCCGGGCGCATGTATATATGGCCGGGCCAGACAATTTGATGCTGATATTACATACAGTGCGAGCGATTTTGCGTGACGCCCGGATGCATGAAGCGGCAGGGTTGATCCAAACACAAGTTGATTTGATGATGCAGGATGTGAACCGGCTGGACGAACGGGTGAATAAATTGGCCACCCATTTCAGTCAAGCCGAGCGTGATATTACTGATATTCAGACCTCAACGCGGAAAATTACCGCACGCGGCGATAAAATAGCTGAAATTGAGGTTATGGATGCGGCGCCGGTGACATCGCCGTCAAGGCCATCTGCGACTCCATCGGCAAATGTGACGGCAAAAGCCCAGCAGGATTTGCTTGGCTAGGGGATTAGGACACTAATTTGGCGCGGGCTTTAAGCGCTTGGGCAAGCGTTCCATCATCCAGATAATCAAGCTCTCCACCAACCGGCACGCCATGTGCCAATCTTGTCACCTCAACGCTGGTTGCGGCCAATTTTTCCGCAATGTAATGCGCTGTGGTCTGTCCATCAACTGTTGCTGACAAGGCCAAAATCACTTCGGTTGCGTCCAATGTATTGGCCCGGCGCACCAATTTATCAATATGCAAATCATCCGGCCCACGCCCGTCAAGTGCGCTTAAGGTGCCGCCTAAAATATGATAAACACCCCGATAGACTGCGGCACGTTCCATCGCCCATAAATCGCCAACATCTTCAACCACACAAATACAGCTTTGATCACGTTGTGGATCGCGGCAAATGCTGCATTTGTCGCCATGGTCAAGATTGCCGCATTCGGCACAGGCCCGTACCTGGCTGGCGACATCAAACAAATCTTGTGCCAAAGGCACCATCAACCGGTCCCGGTTTTTCAGTAAATATAATACAGCACGGCGGGCTGAACGCGGGCCAAGCCCCGGCAGGCGCGCTAGTTTGCGGATCAGTTGATCAAGCGATGCATGCATATCAGAATGGTAAATTCATACCTGGTGGCAAAGGCAGGCCGCCGGTAATGTCTTTCAGCAATCGGGATTTTTCTGCACTGGCAGCGGCCTGTGCGTTGCGGATCGCCAAGCAAATCAGATCTTCGAGCATTTCTGCGTCATCCGGGTCAATCACACTTGGGTCAATTTTGATGGCGTGCAAGGCCCCGCTTCCAGTCACGGTCGCGGTGACATAATCATTGCCAGCACTGGCAGAAAAATGTTGTGAGTCAAGCTCTGCCTGCAGGGTTTCTAGCCGCGCTTGCATATCTTGCACCTTCTTCATCATGCCGGCCATATTGCGCATCATCCTGACATCTCCTCATCATCGACACTGGCAGTGTCATCGGTGTTTTGTGGGTCTGTTTCTGGGTTGGCGGCAGGTGTGATGGCGTCAATCGTGGCGCCGGGAAACACCTCCATAATTTTTGTGACAAGCGGGTCCATGGCGATGGCATCATGCACTTTTGCGGCGGCTTCGGCGGCATCTTCGGCCAGTGTTTTGGGCAGTGTTTTGGCCCCATCTTTATCGGATAGCGAGACCAGCCATCTTTGCCCGGTCCACTGGCCTAATTGTTTGGCAAGATCGCCAGCCAATGTATCCGGGGCATTGCCTGCAAGGGCAATTTCCAAACGTCCTTGTTGCAACCCGACAAGCCGCACATGATTACGGATGCGCGCGGCGAGTAGCATTTCATTATTCGCTTCGGCCAGTGTCACAATGTCAATCAGGCTTTGCGGCATCACTGGCTGATCGGCGGCATGGCTTTTGGATTGGTCTGTGGGTGATGTTTCCGCCGTGTGTGCCCCGTTCTGGCTGTTTCCGTGGGGGCTGGATTCTGCAGGCGCGGATTGCGGCGGTGTGGTGGGTGATGGCGTTGTGTTCGGGGCGGTGGGGGCGGCGGGGAGTTTTTGTAAAATATCGCCGGGCGTTGGCATTAATGCGGCGTGCGCCAGACGGATAATCAGCATTTCACAACTTGCCGCCGAATCGGGGGCATGCGTCACCTCACCATGCCCTTTCAGCAATAATTGCCACGCCCGTCCAAGCCGTGCAATGCCAAAATCGGCAAGATCAGCCACGGTCTGTTTATCGCTGTCAATCAGATCATCTGATGGCGCCCCAGCGGCGTGCATGCTGGCAAGATGGATCAGATCAAGCAAATCGGCCACCAGCATTTCAGGTTCAGCACCGCGTGCATAGGCATTGGCAAATGCCGTCAACGCGGTGGTTGCATCGCCAGCTAGAGCGGCTGTTAATACCATTTGTGAATCACTGCGACCCGGCCGTCCTAGCATATCGGCGACCATTTCTGGGGTAAGCGCATCGGCTGTCATGGCGGCGGCCTGATCCAACAGGGACAGGGCATCGCGTACCGACCCTTCAGCGGCGCGCGCGATCATGGCCAGCGCCTCAGGACGTGCATCGATCGATTCTTTTGCGCAAATGGAGGCAAGGTGATCAGCCAGCATCACCGCTGGAACACGCCGCAAATCATAGCGCTGGCACCGCGATAAAATAGTTACCGGTACTTTACGGATTTCAGTTGTGGCAAAAATAAATTTTACCGCATCGGGTGGTTCTTCCAATGTTTTCAACAAAGCATTGAAGGCGTTTTTTGACATCATATGAACTTCATCAATGATGTAAATTTTGTAGCGTGCTGAAACTGGCCGATAACCAACGCCCTCAATAATCTCGCGGGCATCATCAACGCCTGTATGGCTGGCCGCATCCATTTCCAAAACATCGACATGACGCCCGCTGGCAATGGCCTGACAAGGTTCGCATTGGCCGCAAGGTTCAAGTGTCGGGCCACCATTGCCGTCCACACCAACACAGTTTAAGCCTTTTGCCAGAAGCCGGGCGGTCGAGGTTTTGCCAATGCCGCGCACCCCGGTCAGAACAAAAGCATGCGCCAATCGTCCCAATGTCAACGCATTGCTTAACGTCCGCACAAGCGCATCTTGCCCGATCAATTCAGAAAAAGTTTCGGGACGATATTTACGCGCCAGCACACGATAGGTTTGTTGGGTGGTGTCATTCATGTGACAATACGCACCTTATCGCAAGATCACCAAAGCAAACAATGGTTCGCCGACCATTGGTCAGGCCAAAAGGCAGAATAAAGCGGAAGACTGGGCAACCCATAAACATCCTACTGCGGCTGCTTCCTCTCGGACCTGACCGGGTTGGCAGGGAATATGTCTACCCAGACTTCCTTTGTCTTGTATGAAACAAACCAGCCTGTACGACAAGTATTTTATCAGCTTTTTACAAAACCGGGCGGGCGGCAATTTGGGCGTTAGCTTTGCTGATGGCGATCCGGGCTGGCGGCATAGGTGCCAAGCAGTCTGACTTCGTCTTTCAAGCAATAAAACTGCAATTCTTCCATTGCATGCACCATGGCTGGTTCATCAATATGGCCTTCGACATCCATATAAAATTGCGCACGTTCGCTCACCCCCGGGCGCAAATAGGATTCAAGCTTTGTCAGGTTGATGCCATTTGTCGCAAACCCACCAAGCGCCTTATATAACGCCGCTGGTACACTGCGAAGCTGAAACACCAGCGTGGTGATCATCGCCGCATCGCTGATTTCGGGTATGATGGGATCGGCCGCCATAATCAAAAACCGTGTGGTGTTTTTTTTGTCGTCCTCAAGCGAGTCGATCATAATATCCAGATCATAAATTTCTGCTGCCAATCGCGAGGCAACAGCCGCCACCGTAGGGTCGCCAGTCGCGGCCACATCTTTGGCGGCACCGGCGGTGTCAGCGTGCATAATCGGGGTCAATCCCAATTTGCGGATATGTTGGCGACATTGTGCCAGCCCTTGTGCATGGCTATGCACAGTTTTCAGCTTGTCTATTTGACTGCCACGCGGGGCCAGAAGATGGTGATTTACCCGCTGAAAATGCTCGCCGATTATATGCAAGCCTGATTCAGGCAAAAGATGGTGAATATCAGCCACCCGTCCAGCTGTTGAATTTTCTACTGGCACCATGGCCAAGGCGGCCTGTCCGTCCTGAACCTGGCTGAGCATATCTTCAAACGAGGCACAGGCAACCGCATCCATATCAGGTTTTACTGCCTGACAGGCCATATGCGAATAGGCCCCCGGAACACCCTGAAAGGCAATTTTCTGTGAAGCGTCTGACACGATATTTCCCTTTGGTTGAGGTAGTGTGGTTATCCTAATCTGGGACGCCATCGTCAAGCTGTGTTTTTTCTATTTTGGCCAGTTTGGATTGGCCAGTTTGCTCATCGCCAGCCTAGCCATGGTGGACGGCGGCAAGGCGTTGTCTGACGGCGTGTAAATCTTCGGCTGTATCCACGCCGCCTGGCGCGCTGTCAATTTCGGCAACGGCAATACGCATACCAGCTTCCAAGGCGCGTAATTGTTCTAATTTTTCCGCCAATTCAAGTGGAGAGGGCGGCAAAGTCACAAACCGCGCTAATGCGGGCCGGTGCCATCCATAGACACCAATATGGTGATATTTGTCATTGGTGCCGGTTGGTATGCTGGCCCGGCTGAAATAGAGCGCGTCACCAAAACCATGGTCTTTCCAACTAACAACAGCTTTTACAACCTGTGGTTTTTCCGCCTCTTCAGCGCTTGCCTTGGTAACAAGCGTGGCCAGATCGCAATCATTATGGTCAAGCACGGCGGCAAGCCGGCGCGGTATTTCAGCTGGCATGTCAGGCAAATCACCCTGCAGGTTCAAAATATGCTGAAACTGCTGTTGTGGATCAATCGTTTCAACAGCCTCAAAAACTCGGTCCGATCCAGATGGATGATCAGTCCGCGTCAACACTGCTTTGCCCCCGGCCTGTTCGATCACATCTGCAATACTGCGATCATCTGTCGCAACATAGACCGGCGCTAAATCAGCCGCCATCGCCCGTTCCCAAACATGCTGAATCATTGGCTTTCCGGCAATATCAGCAAGTGGTTTATTTGGCAGGCGGCTGGCGGCCATGCGGGCCGGAATTATGATGATTTTTGTGTGTTTGTTTGCCATGATGTTGGCAATTCATCACAAATTTGACGCCAGCGCAAAATAAAACAACGAAAATATCATCATAAACCCGCTGTTAAGGGGTTGAGACACTGCGCAAATTTGGGTAATGAATCAAGCCAACGCACCGCAACCGATCGGGTGTTGGCGGTCAAATATAAACAGGGATGGGCCAGCTGGACCCATTCGGATTATTTCAGGGGCCCGGTATCGGGGATGACGCATGGATGAATTGCGCTTTAATAAGGTGTTTGCAGGCTTTTTATGTGCTGGATTGTTGATTATGGCCGGTGTGCAAATCGCCCATGTTTTGGTGCCAGACCAGCAATTGGCTGAAAATTCTTATGTCATAGAGGTGCCAGAGGCAACAGAGGTTGCCGATGCCGCGCCGCAGGATACAGGCCCTGAACCGATTTTGGCATTATTGGCCTCGGCCGATGTCGCGGCTGGTGAAAAGCTGGCAAAAAAATGCACAGCGTGCCATGTGTTTGAAGCTGGCGGGGCTAACAAAGTAGGCCCGGCTTTATGGAGCGTTGTAAATAAGGCAAAAGCGAGCGCTGACGGATTTGCCTATTCAGCAGCATTGGCAGAGTTTGGTGGCACATGGGACTATCAGTCTTTAAATGCATTTCTGGCAAAGCCAAAAGCCTATATCAGTGGCACGAAAATGAATTTTGCCGGTCTGAAAAAACCAGAAGACCGGGCCAATATGGTGGCGTGGTTGCGGACGATGGCTGACAGCCAGGCCCCGTTGCCAACGGCGGAAGACATTGCAGCAGAAAGTGGCAGCTAATTCGACCGTGACGGTGCCGGAAGGTGTGACCTCGGTTGCCCAGCTGGCACCTGCGGATTTGGTGAAATTTTTGGCCGGCTTGCCGCAGGTAAGCCGGCCTTTTATTGCCAATTGGTTTCGCCAAAATCCGCAAACGACGCAAAAAGCCGATCAATCCCCGGTCACAATTGCCGATCAAGAAACCGAAACTGCACTTCGCGATGTTATCGCCGCCACATTTCCTGATGATGCCATTCAGGGCGAGGAATTTGGCATAACTGGCAATGGTGAATCGCCCCGCTTTTGCTGGGTCATTGACCCGATTGACGGCACCAAAGCATTTATCAGTGGCAAGCCAATTTTTGGCACGTTGGTCGGTATCACCGATCGCGGCGTCCCACTTGCCGGGATGATTGATATGCCGATTCTTGAAGAAACCTATATTGGCCATATCATGAACCAAAATCAGCCTTTTTGTCAGCTGAACGGGGTAACGGTGCGGCCATCAGATTGCACGGATCTGAAATCCGCCCGCATTGCCACGACATCCCCCATGGCGTTATCTGCATCGGGGCTGGCTGGGTTTAATCATCTGGCCGCACAGGCGGCGGTGACAAATTATGGTGGGGATTGTCATAATTATGCGTTGTTGGCGGCGGGTCATATTGATCTGGTGATGGAAGACAGTCTGGCCCCACATGATATAATGGCGGTTGTGGCGGTGATGCAGGCGGCTGGCGCAACTGTCACCGATACGGCGGGGCGGCCTATTATTCATGGCCAGTCAACAAGCATTCTGGCGGCGGCAACAACAAGGTTGCATGCGGCGGCGCTTGCCGCGCTGGCATAGCAGGTGAGGTTAATTGGCATTTTGTTGCCGTGGAGGTCACCATGATCACGATTGCGTTTTACAGCGCTGGCAATAGCTGGGATGACTGGGCGCAACGCTTGGCACCGCATTTGCCATCAATTCAGTTTGTAGATTTGATGTCTGATGATGCGATGCAGGCGGATGTTGCGTTGGTTTGGGCGCCACCATCAGGCCGACTGGCGGCATTGCCGCATTTGCGCGGAATCATCATACAGGGTCAGGGTGTTGACCATATGATGGCAGATGCCTCGGTACCGCGCGATATTCCGCTGGTACGTTTGGTTGATCCGGATATGTCGACAGCGCTCAGCCATTGGGCGATTCTAGCGGCACTTGATTTTTGGCGAGACGGCCCCTATTACCGCGCGCAACAGCGGGAAAAAATATGGGCACCAAAACCCCAGCGCCCAGCCCAAGGCGGTATTGTTGGGGTCATGGGAGTCGGCGCTATCGGGTCGGTGATTGCGGCGCGGTTTGCTGGGCTTGGCTTTCGGGTCAAAGGCTGGGCACGGACCCCGCGCCAGCTTGATCAGGTGGCGGTCTATGCTGGCATGGATGAGCTGGATAATTTTCTCCAAGATGTTCAGATTCTGGTGTCGGTGCTGCCATTAACGCCGGAAACACGCGGCATTATGAATGCGGATCTTTTTGCCAAATTGGCACCTGGGGCCTGTGTGATTAATGGGGGGCGTGGCCCGCAAATTGTCGATGCTGATTTATTGGCGGCACTTGAATCTGGGCAAATTGGGGCGGCGGTTCTTGATGTCTTTGAAACCGAACCTTTGCCAGAATCGCACCCGTTTTGGTCACATGATAAAGTCACTGTCTGGCCACATGTCGCGGCGCAAACCAATCCAGAAACCGCGGCCCAGCAAGTGGCCGCCGCCATAGATGCGATTATGGCGGGCAAGGCCCCGGCCAATCAGGTTGACTGGCAGCGTGGCTATTAGCGATCTGCCGCCAGCGTTCTGATATATTCAAAAACCGCACGCAAACCCATTGCCTCGCCGCCTTTGGGCCGTCCGGGGCGCGCTGCCAAATTCCATGCCATCACATCGATATGCGCCCAGTTGGTGTCTCGCCCAGCAAACCGCCGCAAAAATAAAGCCGCGGTAATCGCACCGCCATACCCCGATAAGCCGGTGCTTGATAAAGCGGCGTAGCCAGCATCAAGGTGACGGTCATAATCATCAAACAAAGGCAATTGCCACAGCGGATCGGCGCTGCGCTGGCTAGCCGCAAGAAGACCATTGGCGGTATCCTGATTATTCGCAAATAAGGCAGGTAGTTCGGTACCAAGCGCCACCCGCGCCGCACCGGTCAATGTGGCAAAATCAATCATAAAATCTGGCTGATCTTCAATCGCATAATCAATCGCATCGGCCAGAACCAGACGGCCTTCGGCATCGGTGTTGCCAACCTCTACCTTGATGCCAGCACGTGTATCAATGACATCAAGCGGCCGCATCGCCCGGTCAGAAACCGCATTTTCGGCGGCGGCAATCAGCACGCGTAGCTGGATTTTGGTGCCACATGTCATCAGCGCCGCGGCCAGTCCCAACACCGTTGCCGCACCGCCCATGTCCTTTTTCATCATTTCCATGGCTTTTGATGGTTTGAGATCAAGCCCGCCGGAATCAAAAGTGATGCCTTTGCCAACAAGCGTAATCTTTGGCCCGCTGTCGCCCCAGCGCATATCAATCAACCGCGGCCCGATTTCAGCGGCCCGACCAACGGTGTGAATGGCTGGAAATTCGGCGGCAAGCTGGTCACCTTCATGCGTGGTAATGGTGGCTTGATGCTTCGCCGCCAATTGCTGGGCGGCCGTTTCAAGTTCTGCCGGGGTCAGATGATTTGATGGTAAATTAATCAGGTCCCGGCAAAGATAAGTACCGCTGAGCAACCCATCAAGCCATGAGACAGGCACGTTGTTCGGACAGATGAGCTGGTTCAACGGTGTTTTTGTTTGATCGCGATAGCGGTCAAACCGATAATTTGCCAACCCCCACCCCAATGCCAATTGGCCAAGCTGGTCATGATCGATTGATTTGTCATAGACCTGCGGGTTCCAGACAGCGTTTGGCAATGATGATGATAGTTTCGCACCATTCCATATATAGGGGGCATCAACAACGCCAACCGCCTGTTCAATATGCCCGTCATTATCCGGCAAGCAGATAGCGACGCCGGGCTTGGGTGTGAAATTTTGCGCGGCCAGCCAGTTTTGCTGACGAGACCCCAGGCCCGCATGCCAGCGATCATAAAGACCAGGCGTGATGATATGAAGATCATGAGCCGTATCAGATGCTTCGGTTAGGCCGTAATTTTGTAATCTGCTCATGTGATCTGTCCTGTCAGGCTATGCTGGGGTGACTATCGAAAATATTACTGTTGGCACATCAGCGTTTGGCATCAGCGTGTTTGGGGGGCTAGCCTGCTTGTGCATATACCCGGTCAATATGCCACCAAAGGCTGGCGCCGCGAAGCCCCAAATATCCGACAAAGGCGGCCAATAATCCATGCAAGCCCCACGGGTCTAATAAAAGCAGCGCAAGACCAAGGCCGCTTGCCGAAATAATCATGGCATTGCGCATATCTTGCCCGCGTGTGGCACCCACAAATATGCCATCAAGCTGAAATGCCAAAAATGACGCGGGTGCCAACAAACAGGCCCACAGCCAATGAATTTGCGCGTGGGCGATCAATGCGGCTTGCGTGGTAAACAATCCTAAAATGAAGGTATCACCGATCCATAATGTAGCGGCAATGATCAGCGCCAGCCCAGCGGCAAGGCTATTGGTGCGTCTGATCACAATTTGCAAATCGGGCAGATTGCGCTTGCCAATCGCCTCGCCAACCAGCGCTTCGGCGGCATAAGCAAATGCATCAAGCGCAAAGGCCAGAATACCAAACAAAGTCAACACAAGCTGGCATGTGGCAAGGTCAAGATCGCCAAGTTTGGCCGCCTGATTTAGCACCATGGCCTCGCATAAAACCAACAGCGCGGTACGGATAAAAATATCCCGCCCTAAACCAAAAAACCGGCGATAGGCAACACGGTCACGAATCGCTGATAAAAACAGGCTGATTTCAAAGAACCTGCCAACACCAATACGTGATCCCGGCCTGTTAATATACCAAATCATAAATAGAAAGCCGCTCCATTGGGCGACAACTGATGCGATGGCCACCCCGCTGACCGCCATGCCAAGGCCCAAAACAAACACAAAATCCAGTACCAGATTGATCAGATTGACAATCAGCAATAACAGCATGCCGCCAAACATTTGCTGGCGCCCATATAACACGCCGAGCAACACCATATTGCCGAGCGCCGCCGGTGCCGCAAACAGCCTGATGGTGGCGTAATCGACCATCAAGGATTCGACAAGCTGACTGGCGGAAAAGACAGTGACCGCGATGCTGGTGATTACTGGTGTTGCCAGAATAATGCCAATGCCAATGGCAAAAGCCAGAACCAGCCCACGCACCATAATTCTGGCAATCTGTGCGGCGGCATCTTCACCTTGTGACTGGGCCACAAGACCGGTGGTACCCATGCGCAAAAACCCCATGCCAAAATAGATGGCATTAAACAGCATCATCCCCAGCCCAACACCACCGATAAAGGCCGGATCGTCAATCCGGCCCATCATGGCCACATCAACCGCCCCAACCAATGGCACCGTGACATTGGAAATGATGATTGGCCATGCCAGACGCCAGATATGCCGCCAGCTTGTATGATTGTTATGTGTGGATATGCGCATCATCAGCCTTTTTTTACAAGTCACCGGACCAGTGCCTGATGGACCCGCAAACTTATCTATGACGCATAGTGCCTTAGCTTTAGATATTGTAAATATTATTTTTTCAATTCGTGACGAACTTGCATCTGTCGGTGTTTTCAAGCTTGTCGGGTGCAGGCCAAGTTGCTACTTCTGTATGCCACAAGCTTTCAACAAAAGGTTTGGATAGGTGGCTTTTTTTCATGCACGTACCGCGCTTTATGCCTTGTTGGCGCTGGTCACGATCACGGTCTTTACCGGCCAGCATCTGTTGCCGCCTATGGACCGTGATGAGTCACGATTTGCCCAAGCCAGCCGGCAAATGTTGCAGTCTGGTGATTATGTAACCATCCGCTTTCAAGATGAATTGCGCGCCAAAAAACCAGCTGGCATTTATTGGTTACAGTCGGCATCGGCGGCGTTGCTTGGCGATACAGATATTGCGTCTTACCGATTTGTGAATTTACTGGCACTTCTTGTCAGTATTTTCATGCTTTATCATATCGGTTTGCGGCTATATGAACCGGCAATCGCGCTGGCGGCCAGTGCGGCATTTGCCAGCGGGTTTCTGGTGCTTGCTGAATCGCATTTGGCAAAAACCGATACGGTCTTAATGCTGCTGGTGACGATACAGCAATGGGCCTTGATGCGGATTTATCTTGACCGTGACAAAGCTGCCGCCAAACCGTCGCCGCATTGGATGTTCTTCTGGGCCGCGCTGGCGGCTGGCATATTGGTCAAAGGGCCGATTGCCCCGGCCATTGCGATTTTGACAATTGGCAGTCTGATCCTGTGGCATCGCGGTGGCCGGTGGGTCAGGCCGTTACGTATTTGGCGCGGCCTCGTCTTGATGGCGGTGATATGTTTGCCATGGGCTATTTTGGTAACGATCGCCACTGATGGTGCGTTTCTGGATATTGCGGTGACAGGTGATTTTCTGGCAAAGGTGCAATCTGGTCAGGAATCGCATGGGGCGCCGCCTTTCACCTATCTAGCACTTTTTGGCCTGCTGTTGTGGCCAGCCTCCATGCTGTTGCCATCAGCGGTGCTTCATGTCAAAGCCATGCTGGCACATGATCGCACAAGGTTTTTGCTGGCGTGGCTTGTGCCATTTTGGGTGATGATTGAATTTATCCCGACAAAATTGCCGCATTACCCACTGCCGGTGGTGCCAGCGGCGGTATTATTATTGTTGTGGTCTGTCGATCGGGCGGTGACATTGTCACCTGTGCGGCAAAAGCTTTATCTGTCCGGTCAATATTTATTTTTGGCTTTGGGTATGGTGCTTGTTGCCGCGGTTTTGGCCGCCGCGGTGATGTTTGGCGGCCAATCTGTGCGGCTAGCGGTTGGTTTGGCTGTGGCCGCGCTGTTGCTTGCCGGGCTAGCGCTTTGGCAGGGGCATCGCTGGATACAGACTGGCGACTATTTGCATCTTATGGCGCTGTTTATCGCTGGCATGTTGGTGCATTTTACCATTTTTGCCGGCGTTGTGCCGCAACTCGCCCGTGTTCATGTGGCTAGCGGCATTGTAGAGCGCCTTGCCAGTTCTGGCAGTCAGCCTGCGGCGATTGCCGCGGCTGGCTATCACGAGCCATCTTTGGTGTTTTTGCTTGGCCGCGATGTGTTGCTTGTCGATAGCCGCGAGGCGGCGCTGTTTCTGGCAGAGGCGCCAGATGGCGTGGCGCTTGTCGAAGCTCGTCAACAAGCCGCCTTCCTTGATATGGCGCGGCGGCTTGGATTGCGGCTGGCGGCGCCTGAACAGCTATCTGGCTATAATATGTCAAAGGGTCAAGATGTGGTTATTCTGATTTATCGGCGAGAGATGTTTGACGCCACCTCTGACAACGAGTAAAAGCGTCACATAGTCATTGCGAACCGGTATCTAACTGCATGTCAGCTTCTGTGTCTTCTGCCCTTCCGTCCAACCTTATTGAAATTTCCGTGCTTGTGCCGGTGATGAATGAGGCTGGCAATATTGCCCCGCTTATTGACGAGATTTGCGCTGTTTTTAAGGGGCGCCGGTTTGAGATCATTTATATTGATGATGCCAGCACTGATAATACCGCCGCTGAGCTTTCTGCCTTGTTGGAAAAAGTGCCGCAATTACGGGTGTTGCGCCATGCCAAAAGATCGGGGCAGAGCGCGGCGATATGGTCGGGGTTATGGCAGGCGCGCGGTGTGCTGATCGGGGTTCTTGATGGCGATGGACAAAATGTACCAGCCGATTTTCCAGCATTGGAAACGGCATTGCTGAACCAAGGCGACTCTCCGGCTATGGCGGCAGGCATTCGCCAGCGCCGCAATGATAGTCCGGCCCGGCTTTTGGCGTCGCGCGCGGCAAAATGGATCCGCGCCAGCTTGCTGTCTGATACGCATCCTGACTCTGGGTGCGGTATTAAAATCTTGCCGCGGAGCTTGTTTTTACAACTTCCGTTTTTCAATCATATGCATCGGTTTATGCCAAGTCTGGTGCGGCGTCATGGTGGCAGCGTGATCGGCGTACCGGTCGCACATCGTCCGCGTCAGGTTGGCAATTCAAAATACCGTATACTTGACCGGTTAATTGTTGGCATATCTGACGTGCTTGGTGTGATCTGGTTATTACGCCGCGCCCCGGCAACAAGCGTTGTTACCGAATTAGGCCAGCCTGCGCGCCCGGCGAAGAAAACGTCACAATCTGCATCGTCGAAAAAGGGGCCGCGTTAATGATCGCCACGCTATCAGCCTATATCGAGGCCGGGGCCACTTCGTTGGCCAATGCCCTCTTATTTATCTTGCCGTTTTTGCCAGCAAGCCTTGCCGAACAGCCAGAACAAATCATGGTGGTTGTTGGTTTTGCCGGGCAAGGGTTGTTTGCGATGCGGTTTATTTTGCAATGGCTGACATCAGAAGGACAGGGGCGTTCAGTGATCCCAGTGGCGTTTTGGTATTTTTCAATAGGTGGCGGCAGTGTCTTACTGCTTTACGCCATCTGGCGGCAAGACCCAGTGATTATCTGCGGTCAGGGGCTTGGGCTGTTTATTTATTTCCGGAATTTATATTTTATCCACCGGACGAGGGATGGTGAGGAAGCAGGCTAGCGGCCACCTTGTTAACGCTCACCCTCTATCGCGTGGTCTGTTATAGCGTGGTCTGGGCCTTGTCCATGATGATGTCCCACTGTGC
>JAYOVO010000008.1:0-7239 GCA_038151495.1 Alphaproteobacteria bacterium | reverse complement strand
GCGTGGTCTGTTATAGCGTGGTCTGGGCCTTGTCCATGATGATGTCCCACTGTGCGGCAGATACCGGCGTTACCGATAATCGTGACTGGCGAACCAACGCCATATCCTGAAGTCGGTCATCGGCTTTGATATCTGCCAGCGTCACCGGTGTGTGCAGAGATTTTACCGCTTTTACTGTTACCATGCCAAACCGGCCAGATGCATCAGTTGGATCAGGATGGTACAAAGCGCAAACTTCAACAATGCCAACAATTTGTTTTTCATTCACTGAATGATAAAAAAATGCCAGATCGCCAATGGCCATGGCTTTCATGTTGTTTGATGCCTGATAATTGCGGACACCATCCCAGCCTTCACCCTGTTCGCCGCGATCAAGCTGATTTTGCCATGACCAGGTTGATGGTTCTGATTTCATAAGCCAATATTGCATGGGATCACCTCATTTATTCTCATTTATCATATGTGTTTTATGCGCTTTATTCGGTATGGGCCGGGCGTGCCAGTAACCCGGCGACAATCTGATGTAAATCTTCACCATGATTGACCAATTTATCGACAGCGTTGGTTATTGGCACATCAATGTTGTGATGCGCGGCAAGATGGGCGAGGGCGGCAACGGTACGACTGCCTTCGGCAAGCTGGCCACTTGGCGCCTCGCCGCGGCCTAGGGCCATGCCAAACGCCATATTGCGTGAATGTGGCCCGGCACATGTCAGCGCCAGATCACCAACGCCAGCAAGACCGAAAACCGTATCACTTTTCGCCCCTAAAACAGATGAAAACCGCGCAATCTCTGATAGGCCGCGGGTCAGAATAGCGGCCTTTGCATTGTCACCAAGCCCAAGCCCAACCGCGCATCCGGCGGCAATGGCAATCACATTTTTCATCGCACCAGCCAGCGCAACACCAACCGAATCAGTGTTGCGATAAACCCGCAAATTACTGCCTTCAAAGGCATCTTGTATGGCTTTGGTGGCGGTTTCGTTGCCCGCCGCAACAAGGGCTGCTGGCAAGCCGGAAAACACCTCGTCGGCAAAGCTTGGCCCGGAAAATACCACTACCTGATGCCGTGGGATCATGGTTTGTGCCAGCGTTGTCAGCAACATGGCACCACCCTGATCATCGCTTACAATGCCCTTGGCACATAGCGCCACAATCGCTGGCGGTGTGCTGGCTTGCATGGTGTTGATGATTTCAAAACTCTTGGCATTTGCCTGTACTGGCACGGCCACAAAAATCATTCTGGCGGCGGCAAGGCAGTTGTGATCTGTGGTGGCGGCAAGTGGCGCGATCGGTGCACAATCTGCCAGTTTCGGGCAACGCCCCTGTATCAGCATATCAACGGTTTGCTGATTGCGCGCCAAAACCGTGACAGGCTGTTGCGCCCGTTGCAGGCTGCTGGCGATGGCGGCGCCCCAACTGCCCCCGCCAATAACGACAAAATGGGTCATGCGCGCACCCCGCGCCCCGGTGGGGGGGTGGCATGGCCATCAAGCGGCCAGCGAGGCCGAGGGGCAAAATCAAAATCGTCCGAATCAGACGCATCTTGGTGATGCCGTTCAAGCGCGGCCCAGGCAATCATCGCGGCATTGTCGGTACAAAGGGCGGCTGGCGGTACAGACAGACGAAAGCCGTTTTTCGCCGCGGTGTCGGCAAGCTGTGCAAAAATATATTTATTTGCCGCGACGCCGCCAGCGATGACCAGTACTGGTTGTGTTTCCGGTGAATGCGCAAGATAGTCAATGGCAAATTGGCGCATTGCTTTCTGGCTGCGATCAGCAAGGCAATCGGCAATCGCCGCTTGCAGGCTGGCGGCCAGGTCATGAATCGGTGCTTGTTCAACCCCGCCAAGCTGTTTCAGCCTATTGGCCAAGGCGGTTTTAAGTCCGGAAAATGAAAAATGGCAATGGTCTGCGCCTTTTAGCGGGCGGGGAAGCAGAATTGACCCGGCGTCACCCTGCCGTGCGGCCTTTTCAATGGCCGGGCCGCCCGGATATCCAAGCCCCATAATTTTGGCGCATTTATCAAATGCCTCACCAGCGGCATCATCCATTGTTGTGCCATAGCGGTGATATCGCCCGGGGCCAGCAACAGCCAATAATTGCGTGTGGCCACCCGATACCAGCAATAACAGATAGGGAAATTCTATCGAATCTGTCAGCCTTGCGCTCAACGCATGGCCTTCGAGGTGGTTGACGGCATAATAGGGGCGCTGGCGCGCCGCCGCGATGGCTTTTGCCGTTACCGTACCAACCGCCACCCCGCCAATCAGGCCGGGGCCAGCGGTGGCTGCAAAGGCGTCAATATCAGCAAGTGCAAGCCCTGCCTTTTGCAAGGCCCGGTCAATCACAACATCAATGGCTTCAAGATGCGCACGTGCGGCCACTTCCGGCACCACCCCGCCATATTCAGCATGTTGGGCCATTTGCGAGGCTATTTCATTGGCGTAGATTGTTTTATCACTGCCAATGATCGCCGCGGCTGTTTCGTCACAACTGCTTTCAATGCCAAGCATGATATAGGGGCGATCTGCCATCGGTCATGTTTCCTGAAAATTACGCTGTGTCACCATAGCGGTCTCACCATATCTGAAGCTGTAGCCATATGCCAGTGTTGTTGCCATTTCATCATCTGGGATGGTTTTTCACTTTGCAAATTTGGGTGTGGATGATTAGACATGGCAACTATGACATATCACGCCGATATATTTGACGCCGCGCCGTTGCGGTTGGCCAGCCGCGCGTCACAACTAGCCATGGCGCAGGCCGAGATGGTTTGTGCGGCCCTCGCACCAACCGCGGTAACGGTGCGCCCGGTGACCACGTCTGGTGACCGTATTCTTGATCGCCCGTTGGTCGAGGCAGGTGGCAAAGGCCTGTTTATCAAAGAGCTGGAACGGTCACTGCTTGGCGGCGAGGCTGATCTTGCTGTGCATTCAATGAAAGATATGGAAGCGCATTTTGCACCGCATACAGAAATTGGCGCGGTGTTAGCACGCGAAGACCGGCGCGACGCGCTTGTCGGGGCCTATCAGTCGCTTGATGAATTGCCAAAAGCGGCCTGTGTTGGCACGGCATCGGTGCGGCGTGCGGCGATTTTGCTTCATCATCGTCCGGATCTGCAGATCAAATTGATCCGCGGTAATATTAACCGCCGGTTAGGCTTGCTAGAACATGGCGAATTTGATGCCATTATTCTGGCAGTAGCGGGCATAAAACGGCTTGGTCTTGATGTGGCATACAGCCCGATTGACCCAGCGATCATGCCATCGGCGGTGGCACAAGGTGCGCTTGCGGTGCAAATTCGTACACCGTTTGATGACCGCAGTGCCGCGGTTAAAGATGTGGTATCAGCGCTGACCTGCCCAAAAACTCTGGCCGAGGTCACCGCAGAACGCGCCTTGCTGGCCTATCTTGACGGGTCTTGCCAGACACCTATTGCCGCGAGCGCCAGATTACATGATGATCAGATGCTAGAGCTGGATGGCATGATCCTCAGCACAGATGGGCAGGCCGCGCATCGTATGCAGATGGGCGCCCCGGTTGGTGATGCCGAGGCACTTGGCAAAGCTGTTGGTGCAAAATTGCTGGAGATGGCAGGTGGCCGGGGCTTTCTTGCCTAACGTCATGGGGGCGATGCCGCATTGTGCGTGGGTGATAGATTTGCGATAAAAGACCATGGCTGATTTTATCATCACTATACGCCCGGAACCTGACGCTAGCCGTGATGTTGACTGGTTGCGCCGCTATCAGGTTCCAGCCATGGCAGTTCCGGTGATGCGCGCCGAACAACAGTCATTTGACCTGCCAGATACGCCGCCGTTTCAAGCCATTATTTTTACCAGCCGCCACGCGGTTGCTGCCATTGCCGGGATTAACGGAATTGCCAGTATTGACAAGGTGGCCACGCTTGGGGCGTTGCGATCATTGCCGGTCTATGCGGTGGGACGCCGCACCGCACTGGCCGCTCGGCAAGCTGGATTTGACGATGTGACAACCGGGCCCGGTGATGGCAACGCATTGGTGCCATTGATGGTGGCCAATCTCAATCCAAATGCGGGTGACATATTATGGCCGAGTGCCAGTATAATCAGCTTTGATATCGCCAGCCGTCTTGCCGACTTTGGCTATTCGATACGGCAGATACCTGTCTATGCAATGGTGGCCACAAAGCATGTTTCTGATGATTTGCCAGCTCGGCTTGCGGCTTGCTCATCTGCGGCGGTGGTGGCCATGTCAGCGCGTTCGATGGATTTATTTTCACAGATGCTGAACACCAGCCAGTTTGCAGGGTATCGCAAACGCATTACGGTGATTGCTAGCAGCAAGGTAATTGCCGCCGCCGCTGGATCAGGATGGGCCGATATCATTGTGGCAAAGGCACCGCGCCGTAGCCGCGTTTTGGCCATCGCAACATTAATCCACCATCGGCGTGGTAAGGTATCGCGTGCGTTGTAAATCGACTAGCATGTTGCCCAGTCATAAGGTTTAATAACGCCCGTGTAAGATATATTATGTAACGTGAATGCGTAATGTAGATTGTTTCGCAGACCCTGCAGGGTGGATTGTCCTATGGCTGAGCAGAAAAAAACCTCCGAAAAAACAAAACGCTCGTCCGGGTCGTCTGCAACCGCCAAACCTGAAGATAGGGTGATAGAAGGGGCGGCTGTTGAAAAGCCGACCGCGGCGCAATCTGCCCGGCCTATGAACGAGCCAGCCAAACCACAAAACCAGCCATCAACCGGTCAAGGCCGCCGACGCTCAACAATGCTGGCATCGCAGAGTGTGGCCGTGGTGATGGCCGGGATCGCGGTTGTGGTGGCGTTGATTGCGTTGGCGGTATCTGTTGTGACCTACCAGAAGACAGCAGATGAAACCGCATCTGGCCAGCCCGCGGCAAGTACGGCAATGAATGATGTTGATCTGGCCGATCTAGACAAGCTTGGTCAGCGGCTTGACAGCCTTGCAACGTTAATTGCGCAAAATGCGGATCACTTTGCATCACTGCAACAGGAACTTGCCAGCGCCACAGCGACAAGGCCAACAGATGCGCCCACCATGACCAATCTGGATGATTTAATGGCCAGGCTGGCGGCACTTGAAGCGGCAGCTGCCGATCAGCTGGCGGCACCGGCTGTAACTGATGAACCAGCCGTTCAAGGCGGGTTTGACTCAACCCAGATTGGGCTATTGGTGGCGGCTGGATTGCTTGCTGAAAATCTGGCTGGTCGCGATATAGAAATTTGGTCTGGTGTGTTGGATAATTTGCAATGGCCGGGCGTTGACGTGGCTGATCGTGACATCATCCGCGGCGCGGCACGCACGCCGGTGGACTCGCGTGCTGACCTTCTCAGCCTTGGTCGGTTGCAACTGGCACCAATGGTGCAAGGTTTGAACAAGACAGATGACGGGTCTGGATTATTGGAACAGGCGCGCGCCCGGCTTGCTAATTTGATTCAGTTACGCCGCACCGGCGGCGGCAGTGATCAGCCAGAAACAGTGCTAGCATCCTTTGAATCGGCGTTGGACAATGCAGATTTTGATGCAGCCTTTGCCGCCGCTACTATGTGGTCATCTGCTGGGCTTGATGGGCTGGAATCATGGTTGACGGCCGCGCAACGTCGGCATGATCTTGACCAAGCGGTGAACAGGCTGGTGGCCCTTTTTGTGCAACATGCCGCCGGACAAAGCTGATGTTTGTCAGATTATTATCGCTTTTTGTTTTGATTATGCTGGCGGCGGGTGCGGCCAGCTGGTTAATGGCGCAGCCCGGCATTCTGTCGATCGAATGGCTTGGCTGGCAGATGGAAATGCGAAGCAGTCTGGCGGTGACGCTGGTGATTGTTTTTGCCCTGCTTTTGGTGTTTTTCGACCGTCTGCAACGTGCGTTGCGGTCGATGCCGGGCTGGGTTGGGGGGCGGTGGCGTGAACGCCGGGATACTGCCGGGCACCGGGCGCTGACATTAGGGTTAATGGCGGTTTCAGCTGGTGAACCGATGGAAGCGCGCAAACAGGCCGCGCGCGCACGAAGGCTACTAAATGCCCCGCAACTGACCGGGCTTTTATCCGCACAAGCGGCGCATCTGGCTGGCGATCATGCCGCGGCGCGGCGCTATTTTACCGCCCTCACAAATGACAAGGACACCGCATTTTTGGGCCAAATCGGGCTTATGCGACTGGCACTTGATGCCAAAGATTCGCCAACCGCACTTGCCGCTGGCGGCAAGGCGCTTGATTTGAAACCACAATCAGCACTGGCGGCCGCGCAATTATTGCAATTACACGCAGATCAGCAAAATTGGACAGCGGCGCTAGAGGTGATCGCCATTGTGATCAAAGACCGGAAAAAGCAAACCGGAACGGTGCCTGACCTGTTAGCGCGGCAACGCACCGCATTATTATATCTTGATGGGCTGACCGCGTTGGAAACCGAAGATGATACCGCGCGTGCATCCGGCCAATTTACCGCGGCGTTGCGCCATGACCCGTCGTTTTTGCCAGCGATTTTTGCGCTGTCAGACCTGTATCTTGGCGGGGCTGGCAAGCGGAAAGCCATAAAGCTATTGGAAAATTCATTTGCGCTCGTACCGCATGCCGACATTGCTGATCGGCTATTGGCATTGTGGGATGATAATGATGGCAACAGCATTGCACGATTGATCAAATTGATTCCAAAAAAGCCAGAGCCGGTGCAACAGGCGGCATATCATATCGTTAGCGATATTGCCGCGACCAAAGGACTTGATGGCGAAGCCAAACGTCTGCGCGCATTGCATGATGCCAGTATGGCGGCCTTTGGCTGGCAATGCGGTGTTTGTAAGAGCCGGCATGATACCTGGCACAGCCATTGCCCTTCATGCGGACAATTTGCCGGGCTCAGATGGCAACAGCCAGAAAAGGTCACGCCTTTGCTTGATGGTTAACTGTTTTGCAGGCGTGCGCTTTTTGATGATGTGCCGCTTGGCCGGGTTTGATCTGGCTTGATCGGGTGAAGTCGAATAGGGCGCGTTGTGATGGCGGCAAAACAAGTTATGTTGCGGGGCAACTTTGCCGTTGGTGACGGCATCTTACTTGTTGCAGGAATTTGTGCGAACAAGCTATAAGATGGCGTGACGCGCGGCGTTTCTGGTGATCGGGTTTGCACCAGCCAATGTGAATATGTGCCGATGCATTTTGCCGCGCGGCCGCCGGATTAGTTAAATGGTATAACAGACCATTCGTAATGGTTAGTTGGGGGTTC
>JAYOVO010000007.1:24769-28878 GCA_038151495.1 Alphaproteobacteria bacterium | reverse complement strand
GTGGCTGGCAGATGATCAGACGCTGACGGGGTTGTTGATTTGCGCCGCTTTGGGCTGGCAAGATTTGGCGTCATTAACGCCCGTTTTACCTGATCGCTGTCACATAGCGGACAGCAAAGCAATCCATTTGCGGCTTGTTCATCATAGGCGGCACTGCCCTGAAACCAGCCTTCAAATTCATGGTTTTGATCGCAAATTAATTGATATTTGATCATCGTTGTAACCCGATCAACAAATTATGCTGTAATTGCACCGTGGCAATGTTTGTATTTTTTGCCTGAACCACACGGGCATGGCGCGTTGCGCGTGACCTTTTGCGGTGGCGAAGCGGGGGCTGGGCTTTCAGGTGCGGCCTGCCCATCATCGGCGGACTCATTGCGCAATTCAACATGCGACAACACCATAGTTGTGGTTTCACGCATGCTGGCCAACATGGATTCAAACATCAAAAACGCTTCGCGCTTATATTCATTTAACGGGTCTTTTTGCGCATAAGCCCGCAATGAAATACCCTGACGCAATTGATCAAGGCTGAGCAGATGTTCTTTCCATTGCTGGTCAAGCACCTGCAACAACAATGATTTTTCTGCCATCCGCATAATATCAGGGCCAAGCCGCACCGCTTTTTCAGCCATACGCCGGTCAGACGCGGCGACCAGCCGTTCTTCAATTTCTGTTTCGGCAATGCCGTCTTCGGCAAACCAATCTGCAATCGGCGCATCAACGCCCAAAACACGCTGGGAATCATTGCGCAATTGTTCGGCAAGCCACTGGTCGTGATAACTATTTGCCGGAATGGCCCGTTCAACAATAAGCACCACCGCCTCATGCCGCATATCGACAACGGTATCATGGACATTTTCAGACCGCATAATATCTTTGCGCTGATCAAAAATCACCCGCCGCTGGTCATTCATCACATCGTCATATTTCAGCAGTTGTTTACGAATTTCAAAATTGCGGGCCTCGACTTTTGTCTGGGCTTTTTCAACAGCTTTATTAATCCATGGATGGATAATGGCTTCGCCTTTTTCAAGCCCCAGCTTGACAAGCATGCCGTCCAGTTTTTCTGACCCAAAAATACGCATCAGATCATCTTCAAGCGACAAAAAGAATTTTGATGCCCCGGGATCACCTTGACGCCCAGTCCGGCCGCGCAACTGATTGTCGATACGCCGCGATTCATGGCGCTCTGTACCAATCACATAGAGGCCGCCAGCATCAAGAGCCACCTTCCTTGCGGCGGCAACCTCGCTGGTAATTTTATCACGCGCGGCATCGCTAAGCGGCTTATTTTCTGCGGCCCGTTCCAGACGCATGTCAAGATTGCCACCAAGCTGAATATCGGTACCGCGACCCGCCATATTTGTCGCAATTGTCACCGCACCCGGCACGCCAGCATCGGCAATGATCATCGCTTCTTCATGGTGAACCCGGGCGTTCAATACCTTGTGGGCAATTTTACGTTTGGTCAGCTGTGCTGATAGTTTTTCAGATTTTTCGATACTGACGGTGCCAACCAAAATTGGTTGCTGGCGTTTTTGACAATCCTCGACAAGCGCAATCACCGCATCATCACGTTCAGCGCTGGTGCGATAGACCTCGTCATCATGGTCCTGTCGTGCCACATCGCGGTTGGTTGGGATCGCCATCACCTCAAGACCATAGATTTCGGAAAATTCACCAGCCTCGGTCATCGCCGTACCCGTCATGCCGGCCAGCTTGTCATACATACGGAAATAATTCTGGAAAGTTACTGACGCCAGCGTCTGGTTTTCTGCCTGAATTTCAACTTTTTCTTTGGCTTCAATGGCCTGATGAAGGCCATCTGAAAACCGCCGCCCGGGCATCGCCCGGCCAGTGAATTCATCAATGATCAATACCTGACCATCTTTGACCATGTAATTGGTATCACGCTTGAACAAATGATGGGCTTTGAGCGCTTGATTGACATGGTGCAAAAGTCCCACATTATCAATATCATACAATGTTCCACTATCGATTGCGCCAGCCGTGCGCAACAGATTTTCGGCATGCTCAATGCCAGCTTCGGTCAGCGTGATGCTATTGGCTTTTTCATCCAGATCAAAATCATCTGCGGTGAATTGTGGGATCACCGCATCTGCCACCAGATATAGTGCCGAATTGCTTTCTGCTGGGCCAGAAATGATCAATGGCGTTCGGGCTTCGTCAATCAGGATCGAGTCAACTTCATCAACAATCGCGAAATGAAAATCGCGCTGAACCATATCTTCCAGACGGAATTTCAAATTGTCGCGCAGATAGTCAAAGCCGAATTCATTGTTGGTGCCATAGGTCACATCACAACCATAGGCTGCACGGCGGGCGTCATCATCCAACCCGGCAGTGATGCAACCAACGCTGAGTCCCAAAAATTCATAAACCCGGCCCATCCATTCAGCGTCACGCTGGGCCAGATAATCATTCACCGTCACCACATGAACGCCGCGCTGGTCAAGGGCGTTTAAGAACACCGCCAATGTGGCCACCAGCGTTTTGCCTTCGCCGGTTTTCATTTCAGCGATCTGCCCGTTATGAAGCGCAATGCCGCCCATCAACTGTACATCAAAATGGCGCTGGCCAAGTGTCCGTTTCGCCGCTTCACGAACCAGCGCAAACGCTTCGGCAAGCAAATCATCTTTGGTTTCGCCATTTGCCAGACGGTCGCGCAATTGTCCGGTTATGGCGCGAAGCGCTGCATCATCCTTGCCGCTTAGCTCATCTTCAAGGCCATTGATTTTCGAAATCAACGGCTGCAGGTTCTTTACAGCCCGATCATTTGAACTGCCAAACAGACTTTTTGCTAACGACCCAAACATAAAAGCTCCCCGGACTGGCGGCATAAAGACGTGCGATAGATAGGCTGGCGGTCATGCGGCCTGTCACCTACACATTGCGCCTGATTGGACATAGGTATAGATGCCAATTTTGTCAATTGATTGGCGTGGATTTCATAACAATAGCTTGTTTCCATTGAAAAGCCACAAAGATCATCTGGCAAAGGCCGGATTACACTGGATCAGACGCCCACCTTCAGGTTATATATCACCTTCGGATAAACACCGCTAATCAATAGGCCCCGTCTGCATCTTGCAGGCAAGTCGCAGTGTTGCCGCCAGTAAACCAATTTATGCCGATGATAAAGAGGGCAGAGGACACCATAATGATCGCCAGTTTCTATTGTTTGAAGTCACCTATGAAAGATCGGTTTGGACGCATTATGCGGCATGTTGGATATGGTGTGCTGGCGGCGGTTTGTTTGGCCAGCACAACTGCACAGGCAAATGACCAGATATCCGTTGGCACAGTGAATGGCAAAGACATATGGCTGGATGATGTTTTGCGTGCGGCCGAACGCCTGCCTGAAGAATTTCAGCAAACACCGCTGGAAAATTATTTTTCACAGCTTGTTGCCGATATGATTGATTCACAGCTTGCCGCCACCGCCGCGCGCAATGATGCCTATGACAAAAAGCCAGAAATTGCCACCGCTATGCAAATGGCGGCAAACCGGGTGCTGGCAGAAAGCTGGCTTGCCGAAAAAGTGCGCGCCGAGATCACCGAAACGGCGATTCAAAGCGCCTATGACAAATTTGTTGCCGATACAGCATCGCGCGAGCAGGTGACCGCGTCACATATTTTGGTAGAGACCGAAGCCGAGGCAAGGGCAGTCATTGCGGCGTTGCAAGATGGGGGTGATTTTGCTGAATTGGCGAAAGCAAAATCAACCGGCCCCAGCGGGCCAAATGGTGGGGCGCTTGGCACATTTGGGCGCGGGCAAATGGTGCCAGCTTTTGAAACCGCCGCCTTTAATCTTGCTGTCGGCAGTTATTCAGACACCCCGGTACAAACACAATTTGGCTGGCATGTCATTAAAGTGGACGGCAAAGACATCGCACCAGCCCCGGATCTTGAGTCCATGCGGGCGCAATTGGCGAATAATCTGTCAACGCAGGCGCTTGGCCGTTTGCTGGAAGAATTGCGTGCCAGTCAGGACATCCAGTTGCGAAGCTTTGCCGATGTGCGTAAAGATGCGATGAACGCCACCCAATAAATAGCTTTGCTAACAGCTTTGCCACAAGGTTTGC
>JAYOVO010000007.1:0-24669 GCA_038151495.1 Alphaproteobacteria bacterium | reverse complement strand
GGTCTCCACTTGCCCCAGACAGATTTCCAGATTTACCCGCCATTGATGGCCTTGGTCTTGCGGTGGCGGCAAGCGGGCTGAAATACAAGAACCGGGATGATCTATTGCTGATGACGTTGTGCGACACGGCAACTGTGGCAGGCGTTTTTACCCGGTCTGATACCGCCGCCGCGCCGGTGGTCTGGAGCCGCGATGTGGTGGCTTCTGGCCGGGCTGGTGCGATTTTGACCAATGCGGGGAACGCCAATGCGTTTACCGGCGAACGCGGCCGCGATACAGTCCATCAAACAAGTGCGGCATTGGCTGGTGCGCTTGGCATCAGCGCGGATCAAATTTTACTGGCATCAACCGGGGTCATTGGCGAACCGCTTGAAACAGCAAAACTATCTGCCTATTTTCCCCAGCTTGTTGCCAATCAAGGCGCCAGTTGGGAACAGGCCGCCAGGGCCATTTTGACAACCGATACATTTCCAAAAGGCGCGCATATTACCTGTGACATAGACGGCGTATCTGTCAATATTTGCGGCATTGCCAAAGGGTCTGGCATGATCGCACCGAATATGGCGACCATGCTTGGCTACATCGCCACCGATGCGACCATGCCAGCTGATGTGTTGCAGACTTTGCTTACCACCGCCACCGATCACAGTTTTAATGCGATCACCGTTGATAGCGACACATCAACAAATGATACGGTATTTTTGATCGCCACCGGGCGTGCCAACACCCCAATGATTACCAGCGCTGATGATCCAAAGCTTGCTGGATTTCGTGACGCGCTCAAACAATTGATGGTAGATTTGGCAACGCAGATTGTGCGTGATGGCGAAGGGGCCAGCAAATTCATCACTATCACCGTCAGCGGTGCCGATTCAGATCATCAGGCCAGGCATATTGGTCTGGCCATTGCCAATTCGCCACTTGTTAAAACCGCCATTGCCGGTGAAGACGCAAATTGGGGACGGATCGTTATGGCCGTTGGCAAATCTGGCTTTGGTATCGACCAGCAGGCGATTGGCATAAAAATAGGCGGTTTCCCAGTTGCCGCCAATGGCATGCGCGTTGCCGATTATGACGAAACCCCGATTGCCGCGCATATGCAAACCGCATCCATTGATATTGCCGTGTCGGTTGGGGCCGGGGCGGGGATGGCAACTGTCTATAGCTGTGATCTGACGCATGGCTATATTTCAATCAATGCCGACTATCGTAGCTGACCGTTATGGCAGAGGCGGCACCAACCAAGCTTGCGGGTACAGACATGCTGTTGGTCAGCGCCGTGGCGCTGATTGACCGTGATGGCCGGGTGTTGCTGGCACAACGTCCAGAAGGCAAAGCAATGGCCGGATTATGGGAATTTCCCGGCGGCAAGATCGAACCCGGTGAAACCCCGGAAACAGCCCTGATCAGAGAGCTTGACGAAGAATTAGGCATCAATACCGCCGCATCCTGTTTGGCCCCGCTTAGCTTTGCCAGCCACAGCTATGGCGCGAGCGATAATCGGGCGGCATTTCATCTGTTGATGATGCTCTATGTCTGTCGGCGCTGGCAAGGTCGGCCCCAGCCCATTGAGGGCGGCGCGCTGAAATGGGTGCGGCCACAACAATTGCGTGACTTTCCCATGCCAGAGGCTGATATCCCGCTGATTGCCGCATTACAGGATTTATTGTGATCTATGCCCCGGCTTCAGGGTCTTGTTCATCAGTTTCAAGAACCGTTGCCAACCGATGCGCCGCGGTGCCCGGGCGAAGCGGTTTTTGCTGGCTTTCATGCGGCGCCCATCCGGTCACGGTGACAATCTCAAAACTGGCCGGAATTTGACCGTCAGCCTGGCCAAAACGTTGCTGGTAAATCTCTGCGGCCCGCAAAAATACCTGACGCCTTGTTGGTGTTTTTAGGCGCGCCAACAGCGCGTTTTGTTCTCCCATACCGCGTAAATCTGCCATCAATTTAAACATATTCGGGTAATTTACTGTCAGCCGGTCACTATCAGCCACAGGCAAAGCCAGCCCGGCCCGGTTCATCAACCCACCGATATCTCGGATATCAGCCATTGGCGCACAGCGCGGGCTGAAGCCGCCGGTGATATGTTGTTCAGCCTCGGCCAGTGCCTGTTTTAATTCGGTCAGGCTATTGCCACCAAGAAGGCTAACCAACAACAACCCATCTGGTTTCAACAACTGGCGTGCCTGCATCATCAGCCCGGGCAAATCATCAACCCAATGCAATGACAAACAGGAAAATACCGCATCAAAACTTTCTGGTTTATAGGGCAGCTCGCCAAGCGCATGCACCACACCCGGTCCATGCTGTTTTGTGGCAATGGCAAATGTTTCTGCCGGGTCGGTATGGATCATATGGCCAATCTTGCCAAGCCCGGCGAAATGTTGCGCCAAACGCCCGTCATGCGCGCCAACATCAAGACATAGATCAAAATCACGCCGCATCAATTCCAGCCGGTCTGCCAAACGTGCCGCGGCGGCATCTTTCAAAAAGGCAAAATCGGCATAGTTTGACGCCGCCCGCTGGCGATGCTGTCGGATCAATTGCTGATCAAAAAGAATGGGAACGGTCATGCCGGTCATCATGTAAAGCAGACAGGCTAAACCGCAAGTAAAAAAATCGGGGCCGCACCGCATTTATCATTTGTTTTACCATTTCTTTACCAATGGCGGGCTAGGGTTATAACGCTCATGCCATGGATCATACATATAGACCGATCATGTCTTTTGTCGCTTCAGCCCGCTTTTTGATTGGTGCGGTGGCTGATCAGCTGTTGCCGCATCAATGCCTGTTATGCGGCAAATTTTGTGTTGATCGCGGCGTCTGTGCGGCATGTTGGGCTGGCGCCGCACCAATCAGCGCGCCGCTGTGTCACCGCTGTGGTCGGCCATTACCCCATGCCTTGCCAGACCAATTATGCGGCCAATGCTGGCGAACGCCACCACCACTTGCGGCGATCCGCGCCGGATTTACTTATAATGATTTTTCGCGCGCCCTGATTTTACGGTTTAAACATGCGGATGGGCTGTATCTGACTCCGGTTTTAGGACGGTTTTTGGCCCGCCATTATGCCGCGTTGCGCCAGCCCGGCAATCTGGTCATTCCGATCCCCTTGCATCGCCATCGCTATTTGGCCAGGCGCTATAATCAATCTGCCGAACTGGCGCGCTGGCTGGCACCTGCAGATGATTTTGCCCCGGATATTCTGTTGCGCCGCCATCACAATAAGAGTCAGGCCGGGCTTAACCGTGCCCAGCGCCAGAAGAATGTCGCTGGCATATTCAGTGTGGCACCCGAAAGCCGGGCAAACCTGTCTGGCAGACCAGTGATGTTAATCGATGATGTCATGGCAACCGGGGCCACATTGAACGCGGCAACCACTTGTCTTCTGGCCGCTGGAAGCGGCCCGGTTCATGGTCTGGTGTTGGCCCGTGTTTTATAAAACACCAGATGTGCTTTGTGGATTATTGAATACGACCATACAGTTTGATAGTAGTAGCCTGACGGGTCGGCTGTTGCATGATCGCAGGAACAGGTATAAGCCGCGCCCCTGATCATGCGAGTGGTATTATGGCAAAAGTAGAAATTTATACATCGATAATGTGTCCCTATTGCAGCCGTGCTGTCGGGCTTTTGCAATCCAAAAACATCAGTTTTGAACAAATTGATGTGTCGATGAGCGGCGCATTGCGGCAAACCATGCGTAGCCGTGCCGGTGGCCGTACATCTGTACCGCAAATCTTTATTGATGATGAACATATCGGCGGTTGCGATGATTTAATGGCACTTGAATCTGCCGGTCATCTTGATGCATTGCTAAACAGGTCAACATCCTAATGACTCTGACCGTTGCCGCCCTACAATATTGTGCCAGCGACGATGCCGCCGCCACACTTGCCCATATCGAACCGTTAATTGCCAAAGCGGCAAGAACCGCGCGGCTTATATGTCTTCCAGAAGCGGCCAGTTTTCTAGCGGCAAGTCGTGCGCAACTCGCCGAACGTGCCGAATGGGAAGATGACAGTGCCAGCCAAAAAAAGCTGGCGGCACTGGCGCGCCAGCATCATGTCTGGTTGCTGGCCGGGTCATTATTTTTGCGGCGGCGCCAAGATCATAAATTGGTTAATCGGGGTGTGCTATTTGCCCCTGATGGGCAGATCATCGCCAGCTATGATAAAATTCATATGTTTGATGCCAATGTCGGAGACGGGCAAGAATATTGCGAATCAGACAGCTTTGCCGCTGGTACCACACCTGTCATTGCCGATCTTGGTGACATACAGCTTGGCATGAGCATTTGCTATGATTTGCGCTTTGCGCATTTATATCGGCAATTGGCGCGTGATGGCGCGCATATTTTGACCGTGCCAGCCGCCTTTACCGCGGTTAGCGGTGCCGCCCATTGGCATGTGTTACTGCGGGCGCGGGCCATTGAAACGGGGTGCTATGTGATCGCACCCGCCCAATGCGGCACACATAGTGATGGCCGCCAGACTTATGGTCACGCCTTGATTATCAGCCCGTGGGGTGAAATTTTGGCCGAAGCAGATGATGGCGATGGGGTGATCACCGCCACTATTGATTTAGCAAAAATCTCCGCAGCGCGCCGGGCCATCCCGTCACTGGCTAGTTCAGCAGAATTTGGCGAAACCAGATTTTACCGCCGCTAGCCTAAACCGGCGATTACCGGCATCTGCATCACGCCAGACCGCTATCACCAATGGTTAGATATTTATTGTGCCGATCGGCAATCAGCGCCGCCGCGTCCATGCCAGCCAATGATTTGAGCTGTGCTTCAAACGCATCACCAAGCGCGTCAATAGCGGCGTTTGGGTCGCGGTGCGCGCCCCCAAGCGGCTCGGCAACAACCGCATCAACAACGCCCAGCTTTTTCATCCAATCTGATGTGATCCGCCCGGCCTCGGCAGCATCTTGTGCATGTTCGGCACTGCGCCACAAGATTGATGCGCATCCTTCAGGCGAAATCACGCAATAAACCGCATGTTCAAACATCACCACCCGGTTGCCAGTCGCAAGCGCAATCGCACCACCTGACCCCCCCTCGCCAATAATGGCGGCAACCATCGGTGTTGGCAGATTCAAACATCCGCGAATGGCGCTGGCAATGGCTTCGGCTTGGCCACGTTCTTCAGCGCCGCGCCCGGGATAGGCACCTGCGGTATCGACAAAGCTTAATACCGGCAACCCGAACCGCCCGGCCAAATCCATCAATCTGCTGGCTTTGCGATAGCCCTCGGGCCGGGCCATGCCAAAATTCCGTTTGATACGCTCTTCGGTTGTGCTGCCTTTTTCAGTTCCCATGACCATAACAGACTGGCCGCGAAACCGTGCCATACCAGCAATCACCGCATGATCTTCCGCATAATTGCGATCACCGGCCAGCGGCGTAAAATCGGTCAATAGCCGGTCGAAAATAGCGCTCACTTTCGGGCGTTCAGGGTGGCGGGCAACCTGCACCTTTTCCCACGCCCCTAATTTTTCATAGGTTTGTTTCAATTCGCGTTCAATGCGGGTTTGCAGCTTGCCAATCTCGTCCGCAATATTAATGCTGCCATCAGTGCTCATATGCCGCAATTCTTCAACCTTGCCCTCAAGGCTGGCGATTGGCTTTTCAAAATCAAGAAAATGTCTCATAGCACCTATCCTGCGGCAATCTTGGCTGGCCGATAGTTTACCGTCGTTACCGCTTACTGGCAAGCGGGTGCGCATCGGCAACCAGCCCAGCCAGCCGATCCGGGCGGCTAGATGTATAAATCTGCGTCGTCGCGATATCAGCATGTCCAAGCATGGTTTGCAGACTACGCAGATCAGCCCCACGGTTCAACATATGCGTGGCAAAAGAATGCCGGATTTTATGCGGCGTGACTCGGCGGGGGTCAATTTGCGCCGCTACCGCAATGGTTTTAAGAAGCTGGGCAAATTGTTGCCGGGTCATGGCCCCACCATCCGCGGTGGATGAAACGCCCGGAAACATATAATCAGACAGCAGATAGCCAGGGGTTGCATCACGCAATTCCAGCCAGTCAGCGGCGGCACGTTTGGCGGCCAGCCCCAATGGGACAAGCCGTTCACGCCCACCCTTGCCAACCACCAGAATAGAATCAGGCTGGCGGCGAAATTGCGATACCTGCAAATGCACAAGTTCCGACACCCGCAGACCAGTGGCATAGAGAATTTCAAGCATCGCCACCGCGCGGTATGACAAAGCTGGTGGTTGCATGGCATTCGCCGCGGCAAGTAATTTTGCGACTTCATCTTCACTCAGGCTTTTTGGCAAAGGTGCCGGCAAAGAGGGGCTATCAATCCAGCGACATGGATTATCGGTGCGGATCTGATCATCGACAGCCCAGCCCATAAATTGACGAAGCGCGCTCAGCCGACGTGCCACCGACCGCGCCGACAAACCGCGTTGATGCCATAAAGATATCACCTGACGCAGATCATCGGCATTGCAATCTGACAGAGATGTTTTGCCAGCATGCAATAGCTGGCTGGTGTCAGCCAAATCGCGCCGATAGGCCGCCAATGTATTGGCCGAGACGGCGCGCATCGCAACCAACGCGTCAAGAAACATCATAATCAGCGGGTCAGCACCCGCCTGTGCCGGATCAGCTTGCCGTGCCATCCACAATACCTGCGGCAAACCGGATAAGTAGATGGGCACGCAGGATTTCTTTACTCAGCGCTTTTGCCACATCTTCTTGGCCAATATTGCGCAACGCGGTAACCAGTTTTGCCAGATCTTCTGGATTGATGGTTTCAAGCGGGCCAGTTTGCAACAGCCAGTTTGTCAGCAATATGGTTTCAGCAACCCGCCGATTATCTGCCGCATGCGTCACCGCCGCCAGCACGATTGGCGACAAGGATATAAAGGGCCGCAGTGTGAGTGCCGCGTCTTTGGCCAGCACCAGCCAGTCTTGGTCTGGCATCACCGCGCCGGCCGCCTGCAACACCGGCACCAACGGCCACATATCAAGTTCGCGCACGACACCAGCTTGCAACTCGCCCCGATCAATCATCTTCATCAGATTTGCCGCGCGCAGCGCATCATCATTATCGGTAAATCCCTCGATAAGGGTGATATCATCAGGCTTGGCAATGGCCAGCAACATTGAAATTTTCGGGGCCACGCCATCTTCATTAAACCGCATATCCGCGGCGGCATTGGCATCAGAAATTTCATCAGCTATCAGTTCGGCGTAAAGTGGCAGCATCAACGCGCCGTTGCCATCAGCAATTTCAGCCCCCATCGCCGCCGCAATACGGGCCAAACGTTGCGGCGATGTATCGGCATCAATGGCCCGCCATGCCATTGCCGTGGTCAGCGCGGTGGCTTCCCCATCAAGCTGGGCCAGCGCCAATTGCGGATCACCATCAACCGGGCCAGCATTACGCCATAATTTGCTGACCTGATTATGGTCGATCAAACCGCGGCTAAGACCATCAAAGGTCGATACCATGCGCGCATCGGCGCCAAGAAATTTCAACTGCACCACACTTTGTGCCATTTGCGATGGCAACACCGCCAGACTTTCGAGCGGGATAGAGCGGTTCACCACATCCATCAACACAATATGCATCGTATCCAGCGTGTTTGGGTCGATATTTTCGGCCGGCACCCCGGTTAGCATTTCATTCGTCAACGCAAAGAAAACCGGGTCTTCAACGCCATTCGCCGCCAGAATATCAGCGGCAAATCTGGCGCCCGCTACATTCCCCTTAACCGCATGACAAATCACATTTGCCTTATGCCAGAACGGTTCCATTGTTGCCGCCACCTGCGCATCAACAATACCGCAAGCCACCGCGTCATTACGCATCATCAGTTCATGTTCGACAAGCCAACGTTTCCAGCTTGCCCAGCGCGGCGAATCTGGCAATTGATTAGCCAATACCGCCAAATCATGCGAGCGCCCAGCCCGCGCCAGCCAGGCAAGACGCGCCGCGACCAGTTCACCAGCCACAAGATTGGCACCGCTTGGCGGCACCGATTGTTTTGCAACCACCCGATAAGATAGATTGGTCAGAGCTTGCGAATGGCTGACCACCGCCGCTTTTTCCAATAAAAACACCGCATCAGATGCAGATGTACCGCGCCAGATCATACTATCCAAGCCGCGATCATTTGCATCGCCATCACCAACACCAATGGCGGCTAATCCCACTTCAGAAATTTTACGGCGGCCCAAATTTACCTGCGCATAGGCCGCACTGGTATCGGCAAGGCTGTTATCTGCGGCAGGCACCGCACCCTGATCAGCATCATTTGCGACGGTTTGATCGCCATCGGCATTTGCCTTCGCCGGCTGTTGGTCGGTTTCGGGCGCAGCGGTCGCCGGGTCTGATATTGCCGCATCACCAATCAGATTCAAAGGCTGGTCTGAATCAGCCCGTTGCGCCACAGCTGGCGCCGACCACAGCAAGAAACAAAGAAGCGCGGCAATGCCTATCTGGTTATTTTGATAACTCGGCATCTGGAATCACCTTATTAATCGCGACTGTTGGAGCCGGTATATGCCAGCTTGATAACAAAACTACGCCGGCCACTGTCAGTCCAACGAGAAGAAATAAAAAGAGGGCTAAACGTGTCATCCGATCCCCAACGATCCTGTAAACTATCTAATCATCCACCACGCCGTACAAAGCAGGCTTTTGTGTTCAGATTATGTCGGTAATTAGGCAAAGTTACCAGTCCTGAAAGTCATTTCATTCAAATCGCCAAATAGCACCACCATTTTGCCACCATCACGTTCTGCTATTGGCCTGTTCGCCGCGCATCGTTATGATAGCGCTATGAACACACAACAGATATCTGCTGGTGCGCCCAAACCAGCCCAAGACGCCCCGGCGGTGTTTGACAAACCGATCGCACTTGTCGGTTTGATGGGCAGTGGCAAATCGGTAATCGGGCGGCGTTTGGCAAAACAGCTTGGACTGACATTTGCCGATAGTGACCAGCTTGTTACAAAAATGGCCGGGGTCAGCATCGCCGATATCTTTGACCTTGCCGGAGAAGCCAAATTTCGGGATATGGAATTTCGCGCCATCCAAAACCAGTTGCAACGGCCACCACATGTGCTGGCCACCGGTGGCGGGGCATTTTGCGAACCAGAAACCGCCGCCCTGCTTCGTAAAAATGCCATCGTTGTCTGGCTTCAGGCCAGCCCGGAGACCTTGCTAAAACGTATTGGCGACATCACCAGCCGCCCATTATTGCAAACCGGGCCGCCTCTGGAGATTTTGCAGCAATTGCAAACCGCCCGCGCGCCATTTTACAGCAAGGCACATATCCATCTCAACACAGATGGTCTGACCATGCCAAAGTCACTGGCCACGCTGGTCAGCGCACTTGACAGCTACCGGGCAAAACAATAGGTCATGAAACTATGACACAGATGAATTTGACAGTTGGTCTTGGCGAACGCGCCTATGATATCACCATTGGCCCGGGACTGATTGATCAGGCCGGTTCCATGCTTGGCGAGATCGCCGCTGATCGGCATATTGTCATTGTTAGCGATGACCAGGTGGCCAGCCTGCATTTACAACGCCTATGCGATGGGCTGTTGCCAGTCGCCCGCAAACTTGATCAATTTGTTGTGGCCGCTGGCGAAGCCAGCAAATCAATGGCGGTGCTCGCGCAATTGCTTGACGATATTTTGGCCATTGGTGTTGACCGGTCGGTATTGTTGGTGGCGTTTGGTGGCGGGGTGATTGGCGATCTGGCCGGGTTTGCCGCCGCATCCTTGTTGCGCGGTGTTGATTTTGTACAAATTCCAACAAGCCTGCTGGCACAAGTCGATAGTTCGGTCGGCGGCAAAACTGGCGTCAATGCCAAAGCAGGTAAAAATCTGATTGGCGCTTTTTATCAACCACGCGCCGTGCTTGCCGATACCAGCCTGCTGGCAACATTGCCTGCCCGCGAATTGCGTGCTGGCTATGCTGAAGTGGTAAAATATGGCCTGTTAGGGGATGCCGGGTTTTTTGACTGGCTGGAACAGCATGGTGATCAGGTGCTGGCATTAGAACCAGATGCGCTTCAACACGCCATTCATACATCCTGCTGTGCCAAGGCCCGCATCGTCGAAGCGGATGAACGCGAAGCTGGCAAACGCGCCTTGCTGAATCTTGGCCATACCTTTGGCCATGCGTTTGAAGCTGTCGCCAAATATGATGGTCGATTGCTTCACGGCGAAGCTGTGGCGGCTGGCATGGGGCTGGCATTTGATTTATCCGTTGCATTGGATCTATGCGCCCAACAAGCTGCCGATAGATGCAAATCCCATCTTCAGGCAAGCGGCCTGCCATCTGGCCAGACCAGCCTGCCAGCTGGTAACGCACCAGCCGATATTTTGCTTGGCCATATGAAACATGACAAAAAGACCCGCAATGGGGTCATGCATTTCGTGTTGGCACGCGCCATTGGCGATGCTTTTGTGCATGGTGACGTGCCGGAAGCTGTTGTGAAAAAATTGCTGGAAAGAGGGTTCGATGCTGTCTAGCCTGTGGCTGTTAGCGCTCACTGTCGGATTGCTGATCGTGGCCTCGGCTTTTTTTTCAAGTGCAGAAACAGCGCTGACCGCGGCGTCAGATGCGCGCATGCGCCAGCTTGCCAATAAAGGCAATAAACGCGCTAAAATTGTTGAAAAACTGCGGGCTGACCGGGAAGGGCTGATTGGGTCTATCCTGATTGGCAATAATGCGGTGAATGTTTTAGGGTCGGCCCTTGCCACCAGCTTTGCCATTGCCTTATTTGGCGAGGGCGGGCTGGTCTGGGCAACCATCGGCATGACGGTGTTACTGGTGGTGTTTGCCGAAGTAATGCCAAAAACCTATGCTTTTACCTATGCTGACAGCTATGCCCTGCGGATTGCCCCGGTGTTGCAACTGGTGGTGCGCGCCCTCAGCCCGTTATCGGTGGGGATCAGGTTGCTAGCCACCCAAATTATCCGCCCTAATCCAGATGCCAATGAAAACCGCGAAGAAGAATTACGCGGGTTGATTGAATTGCAAGGCAATGATGGCAATGCGGATGACCGTGAACGCAAAGCCATGCTGTCGTCTATTCTTGATCTGAATGAGATTTCGGTCGAAGCCATCATGACCCATCGCGGCACCGTCAGCATGATCAATGCCGATGATCAGGTCGAAGATATTTTGCGCTATGTGCTGAATTCGCCGCATACACGCCACCCGGTATTTTCAGGAAAATCAGATAATATTGTCGGGGTGCTTCATGTGAAAGATTTGTTGCGCGCTGTTGGTGAGGCAGAAACCGGCATGATCTTGCCCGAAACCGTGCAAAATATCGCCAGCGATGCCTATTTTATCCCGGAAACAACATTGCTATTTGACCAGCTTCAGGCGTTTCGGTCACGGCGTGAACATTTTGCTGTTGTTGTCGATGAATATGGCGATTTTCGCGGCATCGTTACATTGGAAGATATTTTGGAAGAAATCGTCGGTGATATTGATGACGAGCATGATATTGACCTTGCTGGCCTCACCCCGCAGGCAGATGGCTCATGGCTGGTTGATGGCAATGTGACCATTCGCGATCTAAACCGTACCTTGGGCTGGCATTTGCCAGATGAAGATGCATCGACAGTGGCTGGACTGGTGCTGTTTGAAAGCCGGACAATCCCCAGCCCTGGTCAGGAATTTCGCTTTCATGATATCCGGTTTCGGATTGTGAAACGCAAAGGTAACAGGCTGACCCAGCTCAGATTATGGGCAAAATAGCCATGGTAAAAAAGGCCTTATGCTGATGACAACGCCGCCATTTCCAGACCCCAAAATTCCAGCCGTTCAGTCGCCATCAACCCCCTATGGCGATAAACATGTGACAAGCCTAAGCCCGCCGGTGCCACGCGAAGCTGTGCATAAACGGCAAATCAATTGCAATGGCTTTGTTCGTAATGATGGGCTGTATGATATTGAAGCTGAATTGACCGACCACAAAACCTATGCTTTTCCCAGTGATTTTCGCGGCACCGTCACACCCGATCTGCCAGTCCATCATATGATCCTGCGCGTCACCATCAATAAAGAACGGGTGATCCAGCATGCCGAAGCCATCACCATTACCGGCCCATATGCGATTTGCCCAACGGCGAATGAAGTGTTTCATAATCTGGTCGGTTTGCAAATTGGCCCCGGATGGCGGCGCAAAGTACAGGCCGCGATCGGCGGACGTCACGGCTGTACGCATATCACTGAACTGTTAGGCCCGGTGGCGACCATTGCCTATCAAACCCTGTATGGTGAAGAAGCCCGGCAAAACCGCCAGCTTGGCCCAATGACAGATCAAGACAAGCAAGCAAGCCGCGCGCAATTGGCCAATAGCTGTGTTGGCTATGCCGATGATCATGCCGATGATTGACCAGATAGCCGATCGCTAGCTGGATAAATGCAATTCCAGCGCATGAATATCGCCAGCTAATTCATCAGCCAGAATGGAATTAACTAGGCGGTGCTGTTGCACCCGAGATTTGCCCGCAAAGCTTGCAGCCTTTATAGTGACCGTGAAATGTGTACCACCACCATCACGCCAGCCCGCATGGCCAGCATGATGATGGCTGACATCTTCTACCTCTATATGCTGCGGTGACAACGCATCTTTAAGTTTTTGCGCTATGGTATCTGCGGTTGCCATGTGCTATCTCCAGCTAGGGGGTTTTGTTTTTGCGATAAATAGTGATTTATAGTGGATCATATGATGAGACGCGCCAACGCACCAGACCTTAACAATAATGGTGAAGACGAAACCCATTCACACCGTCGCTGTGCAGCTGACGGATGCCTGCAAGAGGGCAACTATCCAGCGCCAAAATCACGGTCTGCCCTGCGCGACTATTTGTGGTTTTGTCTAGAGCATGTGCGCGAATATAACAAATCTTGGAATTATTATGAGGGGTTGCAAGGCGCAGCGCTGGAAGCTGAAATCAGACGTGCCACCACATGGGAACGACCAAGCTGGAAATTTGCCACTGGCAAGCCAAGCGAAAACAGCTTTGAAGACCCGCTTGGCCTGTTTGATTTTGAAAATCGTGATGCCGGCCCAGCGGCGCGTCAAGTCCCCCCTGAAGAAAGGCGCGCTTGGAAAATACTCCAATTGTCGCCAGTTACAGACATTGATATAGTCAAGAAACAATATAAGCGGCTGGTCAAACAGAATCATCCTGATAAAAATGGGGGTGACGCCGCCGCCGAAGAACGTCTAAAAGATATCAATCTTGCTTATTCACTTATTCGAAAGAGCCTTGCCACCAGCGGCACAACAGCCGCGCATTAATCTGAAATTTCTTTTGTGGAGTTTAATCTGTTATGTCCGATAACGCTAAATTTGTGCCGACACCCGCACATTCGCTTTCTGCCCCTGATACCGAGGTGAACGCGCGTGATGTGTTTGGTATTGATGTTGATATGATGATACCGGCATTTAGCGAGGCGTCTGATTATGTACCGACGCTTGATCCAAATTATCAATTTGACCATGACACCACAATCGCCATTTTGGCTGGCTTTGCCCATAACCGGCGGGTGATGGTTCAAGGCTATCACGGCACTGGCAAATCAACGCATATCGAACAGGTGGCCGCACGGCTGAACTGGCCATGTATCCGGGTTAATCTTGATAGCCATATCAGCCGTATTGATCTGATTGGCAAAGACGCCATCGTATTGCGCGATGGCAAACAGGTAACAGAATTCCGCGAAGGTATTTTGCCATGGGCCCTGCAGAACCCGGTCGCATTGGTATTTGACGAATATGATGCAGGGCGCGCCGATGTGATGTTTGTGATCCAGCGTGTTCTTGAAGTTGATGGTAAATTGACCCTGCTTGACAGCAATAAAGTGATCCATCCAAACCCGCATTTCCGGCTTTTTGCTACGGCCAATACCGTTGGTCTTGGTGATACAACCGGCTTGTATCATGGCACCCAGCAAATCAATCAGGGCCAAATGGACCGCTGGTCAATTGTGTCTACATTGAATTATTTGCCGCATGAAGATGAAGTCGGCATTGTGACTGCCAAAGTGCCGCAATATGCTGATAAAAATGGCACCGAACAGGTGGCGTCGATGGTACGCATGGCTGATTTGACACGCAAAGGATTCATGGCTGGCGATCTGTCCACCGTGATGTCGCCGCGGACCGTCATCACATGGGCTGAAAATGCCGCGATCTTTGGTGATATGACGCTGGCGTTCCGGCTGACATTTTTGAACAAATGTGACGAAGTGGAACGCCCAACGGTGGCTGAATATTACCAGCGTTGCTTTGGCATTGATCTTCCCGAGGCACCAGTCCGTCAGGCCAACGCGAGCTAATCTACGCGCCACCGCTGGCACCACAGGTAACAGGAACCATGCATGCCTGAATTTGATAAGGACTCACAATTCTTGAAATCCAATGCCGCGGCCATGCGCGCCTTGGCCGGTGGCAAGGATCATCAGGTGACCTATGCTGGTACGGATACCCATGTCGGGAATAATGATGTCCGATTGCCAGCATTGCCGCCAACCGCAACAGCGGCCCAGCGTGACAGCCTGCGCGGGGCGGCAGATGGCGCCGCTCTATGGCTTGCCCATCATAACCCGAAAACCCATCAGAAACTTTGTCCAGCACCAGAAGGGGCCAAGGCGATTTTCGAAGCCGCCGAGCGTGCCCGGGTAGAGGCCATTGGATCGCGGCATATGAAAGGCGTTGGCAAAAATCTGGAAGCCGCTTTGAATCAACGGTATGAAACCCGCCAGATTGACGCGCCGGGCAGCGCTGATGAGGCAGGCATATCCGAGGTTGTCCGCTTACTATTGCGCGAACAGTTGAGTGGGGCCAAACCCCCTAAAAACCTATCAATGGTGATGGATTTATGGCGCCCCTGGATTCAGAGCCGAGCTGGCGATCTGTTACAGGAACTGCAAGGTTCGCTTGATGATCAGGCACAATTTGCCGAATTATCGCGGCGGCTGATTGGCGCGCTTGAAACGGACCTTGGCGATTCAGCATCCGACCAAGATGACAATTCTGATAATGATGATGATCAGGATGATGGCGGCGACAGCCAGAGCGAGCAAGACGGCGAACAATCAGCCGTTGGCGAAGACCAAAGCGATGGCGATGACAGTCAGGCAATGGATGATGCCGGTGAAGCCGGGGTATCTGAAGACGGCGAAATGATGGAAGCCGACGGCGCTGACGATGGCATGGATGATGGGGAATCGCCAAATTCTGATATGACCGGCAGACATGCGAACAATGCCGCAGATAAAGAAACCTACCGTGTTTTTGACACGAAATTTGACGAGGTAATCGCGGCGGCCGATTTATGCGACCCAGAAGAACTTGACCGCTTGCGTGTGATGCTTGACCGGCATATGGAAAATGTTGCCAGCATTGTCGGTAAATTGGCAAACCGGTTGCAACGTAAATTAATGGCACATCAAAATCGTTCGTGGGATTTTGACCTTGAAGAAGGCATGCTTGATGCGGCGAAACTGCACCGTGTAGTCACCCAGCCATTAAGCCCGCTTTCCTATAAACAGGAACAAGACACCAAATTCCGCGATACCGTCGTAACTTTATTGCTGGACAATTCCGGGTCCATGCGGGGCCGCCCCATCACCATTGCCGCGGTTACTGCTGATATTTTGGCACGGACTTTGGAACGGTGCGGCGTTAAAGTTGAAATTTTAGGATTTACCACACGGGCGTGGAAAGGCGGCCAGTCACGCGAATTATGGCAACAGGCTGGCAAGCCAGCCAACCCGGGCCGATTAAATGATTTACGCCATATTATTTACAAACCCGCTGATGCCCCATGGCGGCGAGCGCGCAAATCACTGGGGCTGATGTTGCGTGAAGGCATTTTAAAAGAAAATATTGATGGCGAAGCGCTGTTATGGGCACATGACAGGCTTCTTGCCCGGAATGAAGACCGCCGCATCATGATGGTGATTTCAGATGGCGCGCCAGTCGATGATTCGACACTTTCGGTCAATAGTGGCAGTTATCTTGAACGGCATCTTCGCGAAGTGATCAGCTATATCGAAACACGTTCACCTGTCGAATTGTTGGCGATTGGTATTGGCCATGACGTGACCCGGTATTACCGCCGCGCGGTGACTATTACCGATGTCGAGCAATTAGGCGGGGCAGTTGTTGGACAATTGACCGATTTATTTGACGAGGACGCCAACAAACAACGTCGCCGTGTCGCCTGAGTCAAAGCCGCATTCAACCCCATCAAAATCACACCGGCCATCATCACTCAAACAAAAAAACCCCGGCGCATAGGGCTGGGGTTTTATCTAAATGGGCCTATGCCCAAATCTGTATGCACCGATTGCGGCCTAGCTGTTAGCCTGTGCCGCAACGATTTCACGCTTTAGCTGTTGTGCTTCTTCAGCCAATTCTGCATTGCGCGCCTGCAACAAAAACGCATCAAGACCACCATGTTTTTCAACCGTGCGCATGGCGCTTGTTGAGACCCGCAAGCTGACCTTACGGTCCAAAATTTCGCTCTGCATGCTGGTGCTTTGCAAATTTGGCAAAAACCGGCGACGTGTACGGTTGTTGGCGTGGCTGACATTATTGCCAGACATCACACTTTTACCTGTTAATTGACAACGTTTTGCCATGATCAAGGCTCCATCTGTGGCAGCGCTATCAGCGCCGCAGTAAAACTGAAGGCAGGGTATAGGCCAGACACGGCCCAAGGTCAAGTCTGAAAACCCCAGCGTCACTGGCAATCGTCACTGGCAATCGTCACTGGCTTTGGCTATCGCCAGCGCCGGGGCACATGGCAAGTCAGAAAAGAATTTCATACTATCTTTTTGGTTAATCCAAATAGACTAGCTGTTCGCGCCATTCATGCACGCAACAGGGCTGTGATGCGATGTGCTGAAAAAAATATCACAATTGCGCACCAGCGCACGTCACTGGCACTAGAAGTTTATTTCTGGGATTCTCTGCAGGTTATTTTAACCTATGAACAAATAACACTGAATGAGTTTTGTACGCTGGTCATTCAGCACCGCCAAAATTCAAGCTTGTCATCTGCGGTCAGGATGGTGGTTTTGATCTATTTTCGTACCTTGGCAAGCGTACCACTTGAAGATGATGAAGTCTTTGCCAGCGACATAACAGATATCGGGTTGCAATTTCACGAACCAGATGCCGCCCCCATACCTGTTACGTTTTTGCCGGTTGTGTTGCAGAAATTTGCGATAATCGAATCGCGTGCTGAATAGCTTTTGTGGCATGTGGGATATGGCCTTTGGCATCGGCAAGATTATTGACCCCATCGGCCTGCATCAAAGTGACCAGTTCTTGCAAGATTTGCGCTGGTAATTCCGGCCCGTTGAGCGCTAGCCCGGTATAAAGCTGCACCAAATCGGCACCAACCAGAATTTTGGCATAGGCCTGCCATCCGCTGGCAACGCCGCCAACCCCGACCACACCAAGGCGCCCCTTGGCATGCGTGACTACCCGCGCCAGAATATCGGTCGCCGGGGCAAATAAGGGGGCCCCTGACAACCCACCAGTTTCGCCAGCATGATGGCTGGCAAGGCCAGATGGCCGGGCAATGGTTGTGTTTGTCGCGATAATGGCGCAGACACCAGAGCTGACCGCTGTCTCGACAATGGCGGCAAGATCCTGATCATGCAGATCCGGCGCAATTTTCAAAAATAACGGCCGCGTCACTTTGGCATCATCAAGCCCAGCCCGCGCCGCTGACAATAAAGATTGTAAATGCTGTGCTGTTTGTAAATCACGCAATCCGGGTGTGTTTGGGGACGAAATATTGAGGGTGATATAATCCGCCAGCCCGGCAAGCGCCGCCACCGCATGGCGGTAATCAGCAATCGGGTCTTTGCTGGTTTTATTGGCGCCAACATTGACCCCAACGACACCCGCGTCTAGCTGGCGGCGCCGCAAATTCTGTGCCGCCGCCGCCATACCCTTGCCATTAAATCCATAGCGGTTGATGACAGCGCGATCTTCAGCCAAGCGAAACACCCGCGGCTTTGGATTGCCAGCTTGTGGTAACGGGGTAATTGTACCAACTTCGACATGGCCAAATCCAAGACGCAACGCCCCATGATAGCAGGCGGCATTTTTGTCAAATCCAGCCGCCAGCCCGATTGGATTAGGAAATGTTATCCCGCCAAGTGTAACAGCAAGATCAATTAGCCCCGCATCAATTGCCGGGCGCGGCCCTAATTGCCAACGCAATGTTTCAACGGCCAATTGATGGGCGGCCTCGGCAGGCAGTTGCCGCGCCAACCTAGCCAGCAATTGCCACATCAGCTGGCCGCACTGGCGCTTGCAGACAATCGCCCAGCCAGCGCATCGTCAATGAGCTGGACTGACTTGTCGCGGCCATATAGCGCAAAGAACGATCCCATACGGGGCCCTTCTGTCTGGCCAAGCAGCACTTCATACAGACATTTAAACCAATCGCGCAAATTTTCATATTCGGCGGCTTTGCCTACCGCATAGACGACCGACTGAATATCTTCGCCGCTGGCATGGTCTGGCAAATTGGCAAGGGCGTGTTTCAGCGCCTGCAAATGGTTTTGTTCTGTTGCATTCGGCAAACGGTATATTTTTTGTGGCCGCACCAAATCTTGATAGTAATTGACCGCATAGCCGATCATCCGGTCGAGTTCCGGATGGCTTGCCGGGCTGACATCGGGGGCATAATCAGTGACATAGCCCCAGACGATATCTGGTGCTTCGGCATGACAAACCGCCGCCAGATTGAGAAGCAGGGTAAAGCTGACCGGCAAGACAGACAATGATGGCGCGCCGCTATGAATATGCCACACTGGATTTTCCAACAGTACGGCATCTTCCTGAGTGCTGATTTTGCCAAGATGCTGATAATATTCATCAACCGTCTTGGGAATCACATCAAAATGCAGGCGCTTGGCCCGTTTTGGCTGGCCATACATAAACAAGGCCAAGGATTCCGGGCTTCCATAACGCAACCAGTCTTCAACTGACAAACCATTGCCTTTGGATTTTGAAATTTTTTCACCATTCGCATCAAGGAATAGTTCATAGGACAGGCCAGCTGGCGGCGTACTGCCTAATGCGCGTGCAATTTTGCTGGATTGGGTCACCGAATCAATCAAATCTTTGCCGCTCATTTCATAATCAACACCCAGCGCCACCCACCGCATCGCCCAGTCACATTTCCACTGTAATTTACATTTGCCGCCAGTGACCTCGGTGTCGCGGATATCACCAGTTGCCGGATCAATATAGCTGATCGTGCCAGCGGCTGGATTTTGCCCTACAACTTTGGCCTGTAGCACCCGGCCAGTATCCGGGCAAATTGGGAAAAATGGGCTGTAGGTGGCCTGACGTTCCGGCCCTAGCGTTGGCAACATGATGGCCATAATCGCATCATAATGTTCCAGCACCCGGATCAAGGTCGTGTCAAAATCACCATTTATGTAGCATTCTGTTGAGCTTTTGAATTCATAGGCAAAGCCGAATCCATCCAAAAATGCCTGTAACCGCAAATTGTTGTGCATGCCATAGGATGGTGCGGTGCCGAATGGGTCTGGCACCTTGGTCAATGGCATATCAATATAATTTGCCATCATTTCCTGATTGGGGATATTGGTTGGCACTTTTCTGAACCCGTCCATATCATCAGAAAAACACACCAATTTTGTGGCTTGGCCGGTGAGGGTTTCATAGGCATGCCGAACCATCGTGGTGCGAACAACCTCGCCAAACGTGCCAATATGGGGTAGCCCAGACGGGCCATAGCCAGTTTCAAAAAGCACCGTATCTTTGGCGCCGGTTTTTTCCATACGGGCGGCCAAAGCGCGCGCTTCAGCAAATGGCCATGCCTTTGCATCTTGTGCAATATCCTGCAGCTGTGCGATCACGTCACTCATCATCATGCTTTCTATTGCGACCATGCTGGCATCACACACCGGGTGATGCTTGTGTTCAGCAGGCGTCAAATCGCCGACAAGCTAGTGCCAAGGCCGGGTAGAGGTCAAGTGGGTTATAAAATTATCGGCCCTTTTCCTCTGCCAATGCTGGCGTCACCGTGATGCAACCGCTATATCATAGCAACCATGCATGACAATGTTATCACCGCACAGCCTGACCTGCATAACATTCCGGTGTTTTATCCCCACGGAACGCGGCTTATTTGGATCAGCACAGATGGCGAAATTTGCCAACTTGACCGGCAGGCTATTGCCGCTGAACTGGCGCTGGGGCCGGTGTTGTTATGCCATCGCCGCTGGAGCGAAGCCCGCGCTGGCGTCGAGATCAGCAATTATCTTGATATTATGGAACTATACGCCTTTATCAGGCCTGCAAGATTTGCCTTGCCAACGCCAACCGGATTGGCCCAGCAGCTTGGTCTGGCACGGCCGCAATCGGGCGAGGATATGGCAAGCCTACTGCCGCAAATTGCCTTTTTACTGCTTGACGAACTAGCCGCGCAACCGACCAAAGAGCAAACAGAAGCGGCCAAAATTGCCGATATGATGGCGGCCGGGGGCTGGGCATGGGGGCCTTTTATTCTGGCGCATCTTGGCGTCGCCCCATCACCGGCCGCACCACCAGATGGACGACAAGCGGCGATTTGGCACCGGCTTGCCGATTATACCGATTACACCCCGCAAACCGAACCCGGCACCCTGCCAGTTCTGCCCGACGCCGCCCGCCAACGGCTTCATGATATGTTGGGCGGTGCGTCAGAAATGCGCCAATCACAAAGCGATTATGCCGCCGCTGTGGCGATGAGCTTTGACCGGCCTGATGCTGGCCCGGCGCCGGCCCTGGTGCTGGCCGAGGCTGGCACCGGCACCGGCAAAACGCTTGGCTATCTCTCGCCAGCCACATTATGGGCAGAAAAAAATGGCGGCACCGTGTGGATTTCCACCTATACCCGCACCTTGCAACATCAGATCGCGGCAGAATTAACCCGGCTTTATCCCGATGCGCGCGAACGTGCGTCAAAAGTGGTATTACGCAAAGGCCGTGAAAATTACCTCTGTCTGCTAAATCTGGAAGAAGCATTGAGCCAGATGCCCGGCCAGCCACGACGCGCCACCGCGCTTGGCTTGATGGCACGCTGGGCCGGGGCTAGCAGTGATGGTGATTTAACTGGGGCTAGTTTTCCGGCCTGGCTTCTTGATCTTTTGGGGCGGGCGCAAACCGCCGGACTTGCCGACCGGCGCGGCGAATGTATTCATGCGGCCTGTTCGCATTATAATCGCTGTTTTGTGGAAAAATCGATCCGTGCGGCAAAACGTGCCGATATTGTTGTCACGAATCATGCGCTGGTGATGATTCAGGCGGCTTATGCCGGGCAAAGTGACAGGCGTGAGCCAACACGGTTTATATTTGACGAGGGGCATCACGTTTTTGACGCCGCGGACAGCGCGTTTTCAGCCTATCTAAGCGGCCGTGAAGCCAGCGAATTGCGCCATTGGATCCGCGGGGCCGAAGATGGGCGACGCGGCCGCGCACGCGGTTTAAAACGTCGGCTGGAAGAATTGCTTGCCGATGATGCGGCGGCTTTGGCTGATCTCGACGCTGTTTTGGAGGCGGCCCGTGAATTGCCCGGTCAGGGCTGGCAAAACCGCCTGTCGGCCTTTCAGCCACTTGGCGCTGGTGAGACATTTTTCATGCATCTGCGCGCCGCGCTTTATAACAATGTGGCTGATCCAGAAAGCCTGTATGACTTGCAAACCAGTCTGCACCCGGCACCCGAACCGGTACAGGCCGCGGCCCAACCATTTGCCGCGGCATTGGCCGCCATTGCCAAGCCATTAACGCGGCTGGCAAGCACGCTCAAAACGGTGCTTGATGACAATGCTGATACGCTTGACACCGCCGGGCGGGGACGGCTTGAAGGGGCGATCAGAGGCATAGAATTGCGTGCATCTGGGCCACTTAATGCGTGGCAATTAATGCTGTCAGATATCAGCGGCGGTGCCCGTGATGGGTTTGTTGACTGGATGCAGATTGACCGACAGGACGGACAGGACCGTGATGTTGGTATGGCGCGCCACTGGCTTGATCCGACCATTCCCTTTGCCCATAGCGTCCTTGAAAAGGCCCATGGCGCGGTGATCACCTCGGCCACATTGCAAGACCATGCCGCAGCAAAATCCAGCTCTGCTACAAACCAAACGACACCAATTGATGGCTGGCAATCAGCGATTACATTGAGCGGGGCGGCACATCTCGATCATGCGGCGATGCGGGTCAGTTTTGATTCGCCATTTGATTACCCAAACCAAACCCGCATCTTTGTGGTCAATGACCTCGAACGCGACCGCCCAGAAGCCACCGCAAGTGCCATGGCGGGGCTGATGACCGCGGCTGGCGGTGGCGGTCTTGGCCTATTCACCGCGATTCGTCGCTTGCGGGCGGTCTACCCGGCGCTGGCGGCACGGCTTGAGGCAGCCGGGCTACCGCTCTATGCCCAGCATATTGACCAGATGAATTTGCAAACCTTGCTGGCGATGTTCCGCGAAGACCCTGAATCATGCCTGCTTGGCACCGACGCGGTGCGCGACGGCATTGATGTGCCGGGGGCGGCGTTGCGGTTGATTGTGTTTGACCGGATGCCATGGCCACGAAGCGATATTCTATTTGCCGCGCGCGCCGCATGGCAGGGGCGCGATAACTGGACCGAACGCCAAACCAGGCTGAAGCTTCGTCAGGCCTTTGGGCGTTTGATCAGGCGCCAAACCGATCGGGGCGTGTTTGTGATGCTTGATAGCCGTTTGCCAACGCGCCTCACATCAGCCTTTCCGCCGGATGTGGTGATAGAGCGGATTGGCCTTGCCGAGGCCATCGCCAAAACCAAAGCGTTTTTAAAAGATGATGCAGCAGACAGCCAATAACAGAACAGGCCTGCCAAAATAAAAAACCGGAAGGTCGGCTTTGACCCTCCGGTTCTTTTTGTCTTGGACAAGATCGATAGGGGGCAGATTAGAAGCCCATGCCGCCCATACCGCCCATGCCGCCCATGCCGCCCATATCTGGGGCTGGCATCGCTTCTTTTGGTTCAGGCTTTTCTGCAACCATGGCTTCGGTTGTGATCAACAGACCAGCAACTGATGCCGCATTTTGCAGGGCAGAGCGCACAACTTTCGTTGGGTCGATCACGCCAGCTTTGATCATGTCGGTGAACTCGTTGTTTTTCGCATCGTAACCGACATTGTCGTCTTTGCCTTCCATCAGCTTGCCAACAATGACCGAGCCTTCAGCCCCAGCATTTTGGGCAATATTGCGGGCTGGTGCCTGCAACGCACGACGGACGATTTCAATACCAACTTCCTGATCGCGGTTCGCTGGCTTCAGCTTGTCAAGTGATGAGATAGACCGTACCAAGGCCACACCACCACCAGGGACAATGCCTTCTTCAACAGCCGCCCGGGTTGCGTGCATCGCATCATCAACACGGTCTTTACGCTCTTTCACTTCAACTTCGGTAGCACCGCCAACCTTGATCACGGCAACACCGCCAGCCAATTTGGCCAGACGTTCTTGCAGTTTTTCGCGGTCATAATCAGATGTTGATTCTTCGGCTTGCGCACGAATTTGATTACAACGTGCTTCGATTTCAGCTTTCGCACCTGACCCATCGACGATGGTTGTTTCGTCTTTGGTGATCTCAACGCGCTTGGCAGACCCCAGCATATCAAGTGTCAGGCTATCCAGCGCGATACCTACTTCTTCAGACACCACGGTGCCATTTGTCAAAATGGCGATATCTTCGAGCATAGCTTTGCGGCGGTCACCAAAACCTGGTGCCTTCACGGCTGCCACTTTCAAGCCACCACGCAGACGGTTAACAACCAAAGTTGCCAACGCTTCGCCTTCGATGTCTTCGGCAATGATCAACAATGGACGACCTGATTGCACAACCTTTTCAAGGATTGGCAACATGTCCTGCAGATTCGACAATTTCTTTTCATGCAACAGGATATATGGCTCTTCCAATGTGGCGCGCATTTTTTCAGCGTCTGTCACGAAATATGGTGACAGATAACCGCGGTCAAACTGCATCCCCTCAACAACGTCGAGTTCTGTCGCAAGGCTCTTGGCTTCTTCAACAGTGATCACACCTTCATTGCCAACACGCTCCATAGCTTCGGCAATCATCTTACCGATTTCTTCTTCGCCGTTTGCCGAAATGGTGCCGACCTGAGCCACTTCATCAGATGTAGAAATCTTCTTTGAGCGTGACACCAGCGAGTCAACAACAGCTTCAACAGCCATATCAACACCGCGCTTCAGATCCATCGGGTTCATGCCAGACGCCACAGCTTTTGCGCCTTCTTGGGCAATGCACTGGGCCAAAACAGTGGCAGTTGTTGTGCCATCACCAGCAACGTCATTTGCCTTTGATGCCACTTCACGCACCATCTGTGCGCCCATGTTCTGAAACTTGTCTTTCAGTTCGATATCTTTGGCAACCGTCACACCGTCTTTGGTGATGCGTGGTGCGCCAAATGATTTTTCGAGAACAACGTTACGACCTTTTGGGCCAAGTGTAACTTTTACAGCGTTCGCCAGAATATCGACGCCTTCGAGCATCTTGGTTCTGGCATCAGCACCGAATTTGACTTCTTTAGCAGCCA
>JAYOVO010000006.1:0-29655 GCA_038151495.1 Alphaproteobacteria bacterium | reverse complement strand
TTGATTATAATTTCCATCAGGCGATGTTTGAAGTGCCGACAAATGATCAGCCACCTGGCATGGTGTTGGAAGTGGTTCAGCATGGTTATGCGCTTCATGACCGGCTTTTACGTCCAGCCATGGTTGGTGTGTCAAAAGCTGCTGACAAGGCAGAGCCAGCGCCAGCAGAAAAAGAATAATCAGAACTTGTCTGGGGACGAATAGGTAAAATCGATTGGGGGAGATTGGCAGGTATCAGACGTGGCGAAACCGCGTTTGGACAAATGCTTATGGTCACAGCTAGTGGCCTACCCCCTTGTATCAACAAGATAATGCCCTATATGGACATTAGAAATTGGAAATTTGCCATTGCGTGCTGGCGCGGTATGCGCGGTACCAATGTCGATGGGCCATGATGCTGGTGCGTTCTACGCCACATATGGTCAGGGAAAGGAGCAGAGATTATGGCAAAAGTAATTGGTATTGACCTTGGCACAACAAATTCATGTGTCGCGGTAATGGATGGTGCAGAACCACGGGTAATCGAAAACGCCGAAGGTGCGCGTACAACCCCGTCAATGATCGCCTTTGCTGATGGCGAACGGCTTGTTGGACAGCCAGCCAAACGGCAGGCTGTGACAAACCCGGAAAACACATTATTTGCGATCAAGCGGCTGATCGGACGCCGTTTTAAAGATAAATCAACCAAAGCTTTTGCTGATTTGGTGCCGTTTGAACTGATCGGCGCGAAAAATGGCGATGCGTGGGTCAAGGTACAGGGCGAAGAATATTCGCCAAGCCAGATTTCCAGTTTTGTGTTGCGGAAATTAAAAGAAGACGCTGAAGCCTTTTTAGGTGAAACCGTCACCCAAGCGGTAATCACCGTACCGGCCTATTTTAATGACGCGCAACGTCAGGCCACCAAAGATGCTGGTAAAATCGCCGGACTTGAAGTCTTGCGGATTATCAACGAACCAACAGCAGCGGCGCTTGCTTATGGCCTGGATCGAAAAGAATCTGGCTTGGTCGCCGTTTATGACCTTGGCGGCGGTACTTTTGATGTGTCGATTCTTGAAGTTGGTGATGGGGTATTTGAGGTTAAATCAACCAATGGTGATACCTTCCTTGGTGGTGAGGATTTTGACCATGCCATCATTGAATATCTTGCCGATGAATTTAAGTCGAGCGATGGCATCGATCTTCGCGGCGACAAATTGGCATTGCAGCGCCTGAAAGAAGCGGCAGAAAAAGCCAAAATCGAATTGTCATCTTCTGTTCAGACCGATGTTAATCTGCCGTTTATCACTGCCGATTCAACTGGCCCGAAACATCTCAATATCAAGCTTAGCCGGGCCAAGCTGGAACAGCTTGTTGAAGACCTTGTGGCCCGGACGATGAAACCATGTCAGGCCGCTTTGAAAGATGCCGGGGTAAAAGCATCAGAAATCGATGAGGTGATTCTTGTCGGTGGGATGACCCGCATGCCTAAAATCATTGAAAAGGTGAAAGAATTCTTTGGTACTGATCCGCATCGCGGGGTGAATCCAGATGAAGTCGTTGCATCAGGTGCGGCGATTCAGGCTGGTGTATTGACCGGTGATGTCAAAGACGTTCTGCTTCTTGATGTGACACCATTGTCGCTTGGCATTGAAACATTGGGCGGCGTCTTTACCAGATTGATCGACCGCAACACCACCATTCCAACCAAGAAAAGCCAGGTATTCTCTACCGCTGATGACAACCAGTCTGCAGTGACCATTTCGGTGTATCAGGGCGAACGTGAAATGGCGGCTGACAACAAGCATCTTGGCCAATTTAACCTAGAAGGTATTTCGCCAGCCCCACGTGGTGTGCCGCAAATTGAAGTCACTTTTGATATTGACGCAAACGGCATCGTTAAGGTGAGCGCCAAGGACAAAGCCACTGGCAAAGAGCAGGAAATTCGTATTCAGGCATCTGGTGGTCTTGATGACGCCGATATCGAACGGATGGTTCAAGAAGCTGAAGCCAATGCAGAATCGGACAAAAAGCGCCGGTCTGACGTGGAAACACGTAATCAGGCTGAAGCCTTGGTTCATGGGGCAGAAAAAGCCATTGATGACCTCGGCGATAAAGCGGATGCAGAGGCAAAAGCCGAAGTTGAAGCCGGTGTCGAAGCGTTGCGTGAGGCCCTTTCCGGCGACGATATCGAAGCGATTTCGGAAAAATCAGCGGCTCTTTCTCAATCAATGATGAAAATGGGTGAAGCTGCCTATAACGCCGAAGGTGACCAGTCCGATGCAAATTCGGCGGCGTCAGACAACAGTGACGAGACGGTTGTCGATGCTGAATTTGAAGAAGTTGATGCCGACGACGATAAAAAGTCAAAATCATAATCCTTCACACCGGCGCCTGACAGGGCGCCGGTTTTTCCCTTTATCAATGATGTGGCGAGTATGAGTAAGCGCGATTTTTACGATGTTCTGGGCGTGTCTAAAGATGCCGATGAAAAAACATTAAAAGCCGCTTATCGCAAACTGGCGATGGCCAACCATCCAGATCGCAATCAGGGGGATGCCGCGGCGGAAGAGCGGTTTCGTGAGGCCAGTGAAGCCTATGAAGTTTTAAAAGATCCACAAAAACGCGCTGCTTATGATCGCATGGGTCATGCGGCATTTGACCAGTCTGCTGGCGGTTTCGGCGGTGGCGGTGGATTTGGCGGCGGTGGATTTGCCGATATATTCGACCAGATGTTTTCTGAATTTTCTGGGGGTGCAGGTGGTGGCCGCCAACGCAACAGCGGCGGCAATGATCTTCGTTATGACATGACAGTGTCGCTTGAAGATGCGTTCAAAGGTTTGCAGGAAGATATCTCAATTACCGTACCGGCAAGCTGTGATAGCTGTTCAGGAAGCGGTGCTGCAGATGGGGCCAAGCCGAGCACCTGTGGCACCTGCGGCGGGTCTGGCCGGGTCCGCGCCCAACAAGGTTTTTTTGCTGTTGAACGCACCTGCCATGCCTGTCAGGGCATGGGACAAATCATATCAGACCCCTGCCGCAATTGTGGCGGTGAAGGCCGTGTCCAACGCAATAAAACCTTGTCGGTGTCGATCCCGGCGGGTGTTGATACTGGCACTAGAATTAGGCTGTCTGGAAAAGGTGAAGCCGGGGTACGCGGCGGCCCAGCTGGCGATCTTTATATTTTTGTGACTGTGTCACCGCACCCGATTTTTACGCGTGATGGCAATAATCTCTATACGAAAATTCCCGTGCCTATGACGGTGGCGGCACTTGGTGATAAAATTGAAGTGCCAACAATCGAAGGAAAGCTTGCACGTTTGTCAATTGAAGCTGGCACCCAGTCTGGTCGGCAATTTAGAATGCGCGGCAAAGGCATGCCCGCATTGCGGCGTGGGACGGTTGGTGACCAGATTGTCGAAGTACAGGTGGAAACCCCAACCAATTTGTCAAAAAAACAAAAAGACCTGTTGCAGAGTTTTGCTGAAGCCGGAAATGCCAGCCCCGAATCAGATAGTTTTATCGAACGGGTAAAACGTATCTGGGCTGATAACTAGGCCAGTTACCGCATACCACCCATCCACCGGGCCATGCCAATTAAGGCTTGCCGAACCCACATTGCAGTTTATATGCTGGCCGACATGACCAGCTGGGCATTATCATTATGACATCACATAGAATTAACATTGGCCTTCCCGGTGGCGGTGGGCGTATGGGCGGCATGCTGATCCGTGAAATCGCGCAGGCGGATGATTTGCATCTTGTTGCCGCAACGGACCGGGCAGATAGCCCGCATATCGGACAAGATTGCGGTGACCTGGCCGGTTTGGCATCAAATGGCGTGTTGCTTGGCGTTGATCCGGCAAGCCTGTTTTTAGAGGCGGATGTGGTGATTGATTTCAGCGCGCCGGATGCCAGCATGCATCATGCGGCGCTGGCGGCAGAAACGGGCAAGGCAATGGTGATTGGCACCACTGGCCTGACGCCAGACCAAGAAGATATGTTGCGTCAAGCTGCCAAACAGACGGCTATTGTATATTGTGCCAATACATCGGTCGGTGTGACGTTGTTGACCCAGCTTGTCGAACAGGTAGCCGCGCAATTGACAACCGGCTGGGATATAGAAATTTTAGAAACACATCACCATCATAAAGTTGATGCCCCATCGGGTACTGCGCTGGCACTTGGCAAAGCCGCCGCCCGCGGCCGGCAGGTCGATTTAGATCGTGTTGCCGATATGGTGCGCAAAGGCCAAACCGGTGCAAGAACCGAAGGGGATATCGGGTTTGCGGTATTGCGCGGTGGTGATGTGGCGGGTGAACATTCGGTCATTTTTTACGGCGAATCAGAACGTGTTGAAATTACCCACCGGGCAAATGACCGGGTAATTTTTGCGCGCGGGGCATTGCGGGCCGCCAGATTTGCCGCGTCGGCGGCACCTGGATTTTACGACATGCATGACGTGCTGAAAGGCTAGGGCCAGATCATGGCAGCCAAAATGAAGCTTGCCGATATTGATCGTTGCTTTGACCTTTTGTCCAAGCGCCAGCCTGACCCCCAGACCGAGCTTCACTTTACCGACCCCTATACATTATTGGTAGCGGTGGTGCTGTCGGCGCAGGCCACCGATATCGGGGTGAACCGTGCCACCAAAGGGTTGTTCGCCGCGGCCAGCACACCGGCGGCAATGGTTGCGCTTGGCGTTGATGGTATCAGCCATCATATCCGCACCATCGGTTTATTTAATACCAAAGCCAAAAATCTGCATAAATTATCGCAAATGTTGCTGACCCTACATGATGGCGTGGTTCCGGCAGACCGTGCCGCGTTAGAGGCCTTGCCCGGGGTTGGCCGCAAAACAGCCAATGTTGTTTTGAATGAAGCCTTTGGTCAGCCAACCATTGCCGTGGATACGCATATTTTCCGGCTTGGTAACCGCACCAGAATGGCACCGGGAAAGACGCCGGATGCTGTCGAAGCTGAATTATTGCGCCGGGTGCCAGATAAATGGAAAAAAGGGGCGCATCACTGGCTGATTTTACATGGTCGTTATGTATGTAAAGCCCGCAAACCAGATTGCGCCGCTTGCGTCATTCGCGATTTATGTTTGTTTCGCGATAAAACCGCCTAAGGCAGGCGTGTTTGTCACGATAGGGCGGCCATATTTTGAAATGGCACCGGTTTATTGATTGATTTTGTACAGCGCATGCCTACAGGCGGCTTGGTCAAGCTGGCCTCCCAAAAACGGGCTACGCATATCGGTATGTGTGGCGGCCAGCGTTCCAGCCTTGTCATAAAAAAAGAAATCAACCACACAATCCGACAATTGATATTGCCAGATTTCTACAGTGCCTTCTTTTCTGAGAATCGATGGCGCCCCAAGGCGGTTTTTAAGCTCGTCAGGTGACTGACCTAAAAAAAGCTGCGGGTCTAAATCTTGCGGGGCAACGGTCATGACCGGCACATCTGATTCTGGGATCATGGTCGAATCGGGCGCATTCAGTTCGACAGCTTCGTCCGCAATGTTTTCGTTGGGGGTTGTTGATGAAGGTAGATTATCACGCTGGATGGTTAACCCTTTCCAACTGATATTTGATGAATCTGTCTTTTGGGCAACCGGGACTTGCAGTTGCTGACACCCGGCCAACCCCGCAAACATAAGCAAAAGCATTGTATTATAAGGATGAAAAACGCGATGCACGAGCTTGGCAAACCTAATTTGAAACATACCGTTACATGTATCTAGCTGAATTTATCTTTGATTGCATCTTTTGTTTTGTAGATTTTCTGGCGAGGTGAACCCCGATAACGGCTGTTTTCAGGGTAAAGCGGCGACTTGTTATTCGCCGCGCTTCAGCTTATGGTCAGCCGCGTTTTACCAAGATAGAGGACTACTATGCCGCAAAAATCATATGATATTCTGGCCGTCGGCAATGCGATCATTGATGTATTCAGCCAATGTGATGATGATTTTCTGCAGCAACATGCCATTGAAAAAGGCGGTATGAATTTGGTAGATGCGGCGGCATCTCAATCGCTTCTTGCGGCCATTTCGGCGGTTGCGCCTCCGCAATTAATATCGGGCGGATCAGCCGCTAATACCGCGGTTGGGCTGGCGGCACTTGGCGGCAAGGCGGCGTTTGTTGGCCGCGTTCATGATGATGAACTTGGCGCCGCATTTTGCCGCGATATCAACGCTGCTGGCGTTACATTTGCCGCAACCCCGGCTGAAAATGGCGCGCCAACTGCCTCGTCAATTATTCTGGTTACACCAGATGCGGCGCGCTCGATGAACACCTTTCTAGGCGCGAGTATCGAATTTCAACCAGAAGACATAAATCTTGCCGCCGCCGCCGATGCTGCGGTGATTTATCTGGAAGGTTATTTATTTGATGCGCCGGCTGGCCCAGCTATTTTTGCACAAGCCGCGCAAATGGCGGCGCAACATCAGGCGCGCATTGCCCTCAGCCTGTCTGACCCATGGTGCGTTGACCGGCACCGGGCTGATTTACGGCACTATGTGACAGATCATGTGGATATCCTGTTTGCCAATGAGGATGAAGCCATCAGCCTTGTCGAAACTGACCATCCGACATCGGTACAGATGTTGCGCGGCCTTGTTGATGAAGTGGTGATCACCCGCGGCCCGCTTGGCGCGGTGATTTGTCATGCTGGCCAGCAAATATTGGTGGATGCCATGCCGCAAGGCCCAGTGATCGACACAACCGGGGCTGGGGATTTGTTTGCCGCCGGGTATCTTTTTGGCCGCACGCATGGCTATGACGCGCAGATGTCCGGCCAAATTGCCAGCCTGCTGGCTGGCGAAGTGATTTCACATATTGGTGCGCGGCCTCATGCCGATTTGCAGGACTTGATCAAACCACTTATCGGCTGATTGGCGTTCAGCTAGCGAATGGCATCATAGGCGGCGATTGCGGCTGCCTGGACGATATCATTGACCGACGCCCCCATCTGCACGATTTGAAATGGAAATTCACCACCAAGCATCATTGGGCCGATGACGGACACACTGCCAAGCTGATCAACCAGTTTAAATGCGATATTCGCCGAATGCAGACCCGGCATCACCAGAATATTGGCTGGCCCAGACAGGCGGCAGAACGGATAGCGCGACTTCATCAAATCATAATCAAGCGCGATATCACCGGTCATTTCACCGTCAAATTCAAAATCAACCCGGCGTTGTTCAAGGGCGGCAACCGCGGCCCGTGCCATTTCGTTGGTTTTTGATTCAGGGTTGCCAAAATTGGTATAAGACAAAATGGCCACCCTTGGCGTATGCCCCATTTGCCGGGCTTTATCGGCCATGGTGATGGCAATATTTGCAAGCTGTTCGGCATTTGGCTGTTCATGCACCGCTACATCACCGATAAATACCGTGCGTCCCCGTGAAATAATGACTGACGTGGTCATAAATTGGCTGTCTTTTGCCGGTCCAATCACCCGCCTGACATGTTCAAGGCTTGGTTGAAAGGCGCGGGTCACACCTGTCACTAAGGTATCCGCGTGACCGCAACTCACCATACAGGCGGCAAACACATTACGGTCAAGATTGACCATCCGCTGGCAGTCCCGGTGCAACTGGCCTTTACGCTGTAATTTGCTGTATAAAAAGTCAGTATATTCAGCATTATGCTCGGAAATTTTGGCGTTGGTGATGGGCAGGTCTTCGGCCCCATCAAGGCCAAGGTTTTGAATTGTTTCTTTGATTCGATGTTCCCGGCCAAGCAAAATAGGGTGGCCATAGCCTGCGTTACGAAAGGCGAGTGCGGCACGGATCACCCGTTCTTCTTCGCCTTCGGTAAAGACCACACGCTTTTTATTCGCACTGACCCGATCGAGGATCACCTGCAACGTCGAGGCAGTCGGGTCTAGCCGTGCTGACAAATTCCGGCGATAGCTATCAAGATCTTTGATTGGGCGCCGCGCCACACCAGATTCCATGGCGGCTTTGGCAACGGCAGATGACACCGCAGAAATCAGCCGTGGGTCAAAAGGCGCTGGGATGATATAGTCTTTGCCATAGGTCATGACCTGACCGCCATAGGCATCTGCCACGGCATCTGGAACATCTTCGCGTGCCAGCATCGCCAGCGCATAAGCCGCGGCGATTTTCATTTCATCATTGATTTTGCTAGCGCGGACATCAAGCGCGCCGCGGAAAATATAGGGAAAGCCCAACACATTATTCACCTGATTAGGAAAATCAGACCGCCCGGTGGCGATAATGGCGTCATCCCGCACGGCTTTTACATCATCGGGCATGATTTCCGGGATTGGGTTTGCCATGGCAAAAATAATCGGTTGTGGGGCCATGCTTTTTACCATCTTTTTCGTGACGGCATCTGCAACTGACAGGCCAAGGAAAATATCAGCACCCACCAATGCCTGTTCCAGACTGCGGGCATCTGTGTCTGCCGCATGGGCTGATTTCCATTGGTTCATTGATTCTTTGCGGCCCTTATAAATCGGCCCGGCACGATCGCAAAGGATGACATTATTGGCTTTGACGCCCATCACTTTTAACAATTCAACACAGGCAATTGACGCGGCCCCCGCACCATTACAGACAATTTTCACATCGCCAAGGTCGCGGCCAGTCAGATGCAATGCGTTAATAATACCAGCGGCGGTGATGATCGCGGTGCCATGCTGGTCATCATGAAAAACCGGAATATCCATACGTTCGCGCAATTGCTGTTCGATGATAAAACATTCAGGCGCCTTGATGTCTTCAAGATTGACGCCGCCAAAAGTGGGCGCCAGCATTGCAACCGTCTCGATAAATTTTTCCGGGTCAGTGGTGTCAAGTTCCAGATCAATGCCATCAATATCGGCAAATTTCTTGAACAAAACTGCCTTGCCTTCCATCACTGGTTTGGCGGCTGCCGCGCCGATATCACCAAGCCCCAATACAGCGGTGCCATTCGAAATGACCGCAATGACATTGCCTTTTGACGTATAATCATAAGCGGCATCTGTATTGGCGGCGATTTCCATACAAGGGGCGGCAACGCCGGGGGAATAAGCCAGCGATAAATCACGCTGACTGGTCAGCGGCTTGGTTGCATTGATTTCGAATTTGCCGGGCCGCCCTTGGGCGTGAAATGCCAGAGCTTCGGCATTTAACGGATCATTTTTATCTATCATAACGGGGCCTTTATCATTGCCTTGGTTTGGTATGGCACAGCTGCGCATATCGTTGTCGATGTTGTGTTGATAAAGCTGAAACCTGCCCGGAAATGACTTGCGTTAAATCTTGTCCTGTTGGTCAAGATCGGGCAATGTCACAACATCATGATGTCACACCCTTCTACAACAAATCCGCCAAAAGTGAAAGCGCCGACCCCAATGATGGCGCAATATTTACAGGTGAAAGAAACCCAGCCTGACGCGTTGCTTTTTTATCGTATGGGTGATTTTTATGAGATGTTTTTTGAAGATGCTGAAATCGCCGCCGCCGCGCTGGGGATTGCGCTGACCAGACGCGGCAAAAATGACGGGCAAGATATCCCTATGTGCGGGGTGCCTGTCCATGCGCTTGATGGGTATCTGGCACGGTTGATCAAAATCGGTCATCGGGTTGCGATTTGCGAACAAACCGAAGACCCGGCAACGCAAAAACAGCGTGGTGGAAAAGGGCCACTGAGACGCGAAGTGGTGCGCGTGGTGACCCCTGGCACGCTCACCGAAGATGAATTATTGCCGCCGCGTGCGCATAATTATTTGGCCGCCATTGGTCAGGCTGAAGGGCAAACAGCGCTGGCATGGGCAGATATGTCTACAGGCGATTTTGCCGTTCAGCTATGCCCCGAAGATGGGGTTGATACGATGTTGGCGCGGCTTGACCCAGCCGAACTAATTTTTCCGCAAGACCGAGATTTGCCATTTGATCAAACAGTGGCCAGCATGTGTCTAACACCACAAGCACCAAGCTTGTTTGATTCTGCTCGTGCTCGTCAGGCACTGCAGGATTTTTACGCTGTTGCCAGTCTGGATGGTATGGGCGATTTCAATCGGGCGATGGTATCAGCCGCTGGCGCCCTGCTTGCCTATATCGAAACAACACAAATTGGCAATATGCCGCGGTTGCGGGCCTTGCGCCAGATCACCGAGAGCGGGTTGCTGGAAATTGATGCTGCAACGCGCCGGTCACTTGAATTAACCCGCACCCTGACCGGTGAACGTCGTGGCAGTTTGCTTCATGCTATAGATCGTACCCTGACCGCGGCAGGTGGCCGGTTGCTTGGCGAACGCCTTGCCGCGCCATTGGCAGATGTGGCGGCAATTGACGCCCGGCTTGATCTGGTTGACTGGTTTCGTACCCACCGCCAATGTTGTGATGATGTACGCACGCAATTGCGGGTACAGCCTGATATGCAGCGCGCTTTATCACGCTTGTCGATGGGGCATGGGGGGCCGCGTGATTTGGCGGCCCTTGCCGCTGGGTTGAATGGCGCCGCCACTATCGTTGCATTGGTGCGCACGGTTTTGGCATCTGGTTTTGCAACGGTTGGTCAGCCTGATGATCTGCCGGTTTTTCTTGATCAGATGCACAATCCAACGCCAATTGCTAATAGGTTACAACCCGCCTTGGCAGATGATTTGCCATTGCTTGCCCGCGATGGTGGCTTTGTCCGCCAGGGATATGATCTTGCGCTTGATGAATTGCGTGGGCTTCGCGATGAAAGTCGCCGCCTGATCGCCGCTTTGCAGAACCGCTATAGCGATGAAACAGGAATCGCCTCGCTGAAAATCAAACATAATAATGTCTTGGGCTATCATATTGATGTGCGCACAGCTCATGCCAGTAAATTGATGGACAGCCCGCTATTTATTCACCGCCAAACCACGGCCCAGGCGGTGCGGTTTACCACGACAGAACTTGCCGAAATGGAACGCGATATGGCCAGCGCCGCGGATCGTGCTGTGGCGCATGAGTTGGAAATTTTTAACAAACTATGTCAGTTGGTGGTCGATTCTGCCGATGCAATTGGCGATGCGGCACAGGCCATAGCGGCCATTGATGTGGCTACCGCGGCCGCTGATCTGGCGTCTTCGGCTGACTATTGCCGGCCGGTGATGTCGGATGATTATGCCTTTAAAATTGTCAATGGGCGTCACCCGGTGATTGAAACCATGCTCGATTCACAATCCCAGTTTATGCCAAATGATTGTGATTTAGCGGCCGGACAAATCTGGTTGCTGACCGGGCCAAATATGGCAGGCAAATCCACGTTCCTTCGCCAAAATGCCCATATTGCGATTATGGCGCAGGCAGGATTGTTTGTGCCGGCACAAACGGCCCATATCGGGATTGTTGATCGTTTATTTAGCCGCGTTGGTGCGGCGGATGATCTGGCACGTGGCCGTTCGACCTTTATGGTGGAAATGGTTGAAACAGCGGCCATATTAAACCGCGCCACGCGCCGGTCGCTGGTTATTCTTGACGAGATTGGCCGCGGCACCGCCACCTATGATGGGCTGGCAATTGCCTGGTCGACATTGGAACATCTGCATGATGTCTGCACCTGCCGGACATTGTTTGCCACGCATTATCACGAACTGACGCATCTACAAACTGTCCTTAATCGGCTTCATTGTCATGCGGTTGAGGTTCGTGAATGGCAGGGCAGCATTGTGTTTTTGCATAAAGTCATTGCCGGGGCGGCAGACCGGTCTTATGGGGTGCATGTGGCACGGCTTGCCGGCTTGCCAGATAATGTTTTGCATCGGGCTGAACAGATTCTGACACAGCTTGAAGCTGGCCAGCATGGCGCCGCTGATGCCGCTGATCTGATTGAAAGCTTGCCGTTATTTGACCATGCAGAAGCGCCGAAAAAATCTGTCCTGCCAGCCGCAATTGAGGCTGAACTTGCGGCCATTCGGCCTGATGACCTGACACCGCGTGACGCAATAGAGCTTCTCTATCGGTTAAAAGCGGCCTATGATGACAGCCGTTGATAAACCAGCTTTGTTTCATGTAGCGGGTGACACATTGTCAAAAACCCAACCAGCCAAAATTGATCTTTCGAACAGCCCATTATGGCATCGCTGGCTGCAACCATTATGGGCGGTTAAACAAACCCTGCCAGCCGTGTTTGATAATGCAGACCTTGCCAATGAGTTGGCCACGATCGATCGCGGCGATGCACCGGCATATCGGGCAAAATTGCTGGCTGTACTGCGCCAGCATTTGGCCGCCGCCAAAACAAAAATAGAACAAGATTTTTACCGCAACAATGATGGTGCGATTTATGTGGGCCAGCATGCCCGCTGTATTGATGATTTGCTGACCCTGTTACATGACGAAGCTGGCAAGCTTATGCCGCAAAGTCATGATATCGCGGTGATTGCGGTTGGCGGCTATGGCCGGGGTGAAATGGCCCCATTTTCCGACATTGATGTGATGTTTTTGATGCCTGCCAAGACCAGCAAAAAACATGAAGCCGCGATTGAGTTTATGCTGTATCTGCTGTGGGATCTGGGGCTGAAGATCGGTCATTCGACACGCAGTATCACCGAAGCCATCGCGGCTGGGCGCGATGATCAAACCGTTATGACAAGCTTTCTTGAAATGCGTCATGTGTGCGGCAATGCGGCATTATGGACAAAATTATCAAAGGCGTTGCGAAGCGAAATTAGCAAAAACAAACCGCTGACTTTTGTTGAAGAAAAGCTTGCCGAGCGTGATTTGCGGCATAAACGTTTTGATGATACGCGCTATGTTGTCGAACCGAATGTAAAAGATGGCAAAGGGGGGTTGCGGGATTTGCACAGCCTATTCTGGATTGCCAAATATGCATACCGGGCGGATGGCATTATGGATGTGCTGGCACAGGGCGTGTTGCGTGATGCCGAGGCCCGGCGCTTTGCATCGGCACAGCGGTTTTTATGGACGGTGCGCTGTCATTTGCATTTTCACGCTGGCCGGGCTGAAGAGCGGCTAGATTTTGATGCGCAAATGGCGATTGCGCCGCGCTTGGGATTTTCTGATCGGGTGGGTATGCGCGCGGTAGAACGCTTTATGAAACGTTACTATCTGGCGATCCGGCATGTTGGTGATTTAACGCGTATCTTTTGCGCGGTTATGGAAACAGATTTCCGTAAACAACTAACTTTCTGGCGGCCAGATTTTCTGCGTGCCAAAAATCTTGATCCCTTTTATATCGAAAGTGGTCGTGTCCGCTTGCGTGAAAATTTACGGTTTCGCGATGACCCGTTGCGCATTTTCAAGCTGTTCGATATTGCACAGACCTATAATGCCGATGTGCATCCACACAGTTTGCAACGGGTGACAAGAGGCTTGCCTTCAGTTGGCGCAAAAATCCGTCAAGACCCGGAAGCAAACGCATTATTTCTTGATATTCTGACCGCCAGCAAAAATTCCGAACGGGTGTTGCGTTTGATGAATGAATGCGGTGTTTTGGGGAAATTTTTGCCCGATTTCGGGCGCATTGTCGCGATGATGCAATTCGACATGTATCACAGCTACACGGTCGATGAACATACATTAAAGGCAATTGGTATTTTACAGGCCATTGAAGCTGGTGATTTAGAAACCACGGCACCGGTGGCGACAGAAGCCATGCCGGAAATTCAATCGCGGCGAGCGTTATTCGTCGCCACCTTGTTACATGATATTGCCAAAGGTCGTGGCGGCGACCATTCGATTTTAGGCGCAGAAGTCGCGTTGCTTGTCTGTCCGCGTTTGGGGCTGACGCCAGAAGAAACCGAAACCGTAAGCTGGCTGGTAAGGCATCATTTGCTGATGAGCAAAACCGCGTTTCGCTATGATTTAAATGATCCTAAGACCATTCAGGATTTTGCCGCCATTGTGCAATCGCCTGAACGATTGAAATTATTGTTGGTGTTGACGGTGGCTGATATTCGCGCTGTCGGGCCAAATATCTGGAATGGGTGGAAAGCCGCATTGATGCGTGATTTATATCATCGCTGTGACGCGGTGTTGCGCGGTGCAGACCCGGCGGCCGTTGCGCTTGGCAATGCTGACGAAGCCCAGCGCAAAGCCCGCACCATGCTGACCAACTGGACCGATAGCGAATTTGAATCGCATGTTGATCAGCTTCCGCTTGTTTACTGGACAGGTTTTGATAGCGACAGCCATGTATGGCACGCTGAATTATGTGCGAAATTCCGCCAAGATGATATGCCGCTATTGATTGATTTCCGGCCTGATGCTGCCAAACGCATGACTGAATTGACGATTTTGACAGCGGATGATCCGGGATTGTTTTCACGCATTGCTGGGGCCGTTGCGGCGGCAGGTGTGAATATTGCCGGGGCGCGGATCACCACCTGCCATGATGGCACTGTACTTGATGTGTTTTTCCTGCAGGACATGAATAATGCCGCCATTGAATCACCAAAAGAACTTGAGAAAATCCGCGCCATTCTGGAAAAAGCTTTGCGCGGTGAATTCCGGCTTGAAAAGGCACTTGACGCCCGCTGGGAACAAACCCCGTTGCGTGTCCGGCAATTGCCCGTGCCATCGCGTGTTATGCTGTCCAACAAAATCAGCACAACCCATACCGTCATAGAGGTCAATGGCCGTGATTTTCCCGGACTGCTGCATAAAATCACCGCCTGTCTGGCCAGCCGCGGTCTGCAAATCCAAACAGCCAGTGTTTCAACCTATGGTGAGCGGGTGGTTGATGTGTTTTACGTGAAGGATATTTTCGGACTGCAAATCCATAACGAGGGGCGTCTGCAAGATATTCGCCAGCGTCTGTTGCAGATTTTTGACAGCGCCAACGAGGCCGCCGCATAATGGCGGGCCTGTCGCTGGGCCGGGCATTTCGGCAAATTGGCAGTTTGACGGCATTGAGCCGCATTATGGGGTTTGTGCGCGATATCGCCTTTGCCACTTTTCTAGGGGCCGGTGCGGCGGCCGATGCGTTTTTAGTGGCGCTGAAATTACCAAATATGTTTCGCCGGTTGAGTGCCGAAGGCGCTATGACCAATGCCTTTTTGCCAAATTATGCCGCCATCCGCGAGACATATGGGCAAGCGGCAGCATTAAAACTGGCGGCTGAAGCACAAATTTTTCTGATTCTTGGTTTATCTGTGCTGGTGATCATTGCCGAAATATTTATGGCAGATTTAATTTTACTGCTGGCGCCCGGGTTTGCGAACACCCCAGACAGACTGGCCGCCGCCACCGATCTGGCGCGGATCACCATGCCCTATCTGCCGCTCATTTCTATTGTTGCGCTTTGGGCGGCCATTGCCAACGCCCATGATCATTTCAAAGCAGGTGCGGCGGCCCCCATTATAGCCAATATTTGTTTTATTGCCGGGGCGGTGATGATCCCGTTTGTTGCCAGCCATCTAGATTCGTTGCGGGCTATGCCAATCGCGATTGCGTTGGTGGGGGCCGGATTTGCCCAGCTTATGTTTCTGTATCGGGCATTGTCCCGGCTTCATGCCGTCCCCGCCTTGATCTGGCCACGTCTATCAGACGCCGGGCGTAAGATGTGGCGAAATTTTTTACCAGCCGCAGCTGGTGCTGGCGGGATGCAGCTGAATTTGCTGATTGATCTTATTTTGGCGTCATTACTGCCAGTTGGTGCCATCTCATGGCTCTATTATGCCGACCGCGTTGCGCAATTGCCGCTTGGTGTCATTGGTATCGCGCTTGGGACAGCGTTGCTACCAAAATTGTCAGCGGCGGAAGCCGCCGGTCAGCCTGCCGAGGTGCGCAATAGCCTATCCGAGGCGATTGGTTTTGCTGGATTTTTTGTGATACCAGCGGTGACTGGGCTGGTGCTATGCGGCCTGCCAATCATCAAAGGGTTGTTTGTGTATGGCGCTTTTACTGTCAGTGACGCAAAAATGGCCGCAATGGCATTGGCGGCTTATGGGTGCGGCCTGCCCGGATTTGTCATGGTTAAAATTTTGCAAACGGCTTTTTACGCCACCAGCCAACCAGCTGTGGTGTTAAAAATCTCATTGATCACGGTGGCAATTAATGTGGCTGGGTCTTTATCGCTGATGCCCATTTTGGGGCATGTTGGTTTGGCATTGGCAACGGCTGTTTCTGGGACAGTGGCGGCGGCGATTATGCTTTATCTACTGGCCCGACAGCATCGTTTGTCTGCATCCTTCTTGCCTGTATGCGGTAAAATCATGCTGGCCTCGGCGGTTATGGGCGCGGCGATTATAGGTTTGCAATTTGGCGTGGACAGGTTTGTCACGGTGCCAGCGGCGGTTGGTCTGGCGGTGATTGTTGGCGGCGGCGGTGCGGTTTATGCCGTGACAGCGTATATTGTGGGCGCGGTGCCAGCAGGTCTTTTGCGTCAGAGCAATGACCGAAACACTTGACCAGACCCGCCGCAAAAGAGATAACCCACCAACAAGAAGATCACGAACAAGACGCATGAATGAAGCGGGTGATCAGAAAACGGGTAATCATGACTGACACAAAAAGTAACAAGCCAACCAATCGTATTTTTTCAGGCATTCAGCCAACAGGTAATTTACACCTTGGCAATTATCTTGGCGCGATTCGGAACTGGGTAACCCTGCAAGATCGCTTTGAATCGATTTATTGTGTGGTTGATTTGCATGCCATCACCGTGCCGCAAGACCCAGAGATGTTGCGGGCAAGCACGCGCGAAGTGGCCGCCAGTTTGATCGCTGCTGGCATTTCTACCGAACGGTCAATCTTGTTTAATCAGTCTTGTGTTCCCCAACATGCTGAACTGGCATGGATATTCAACTGTACAGCGCGGCTTGGCTGGTTGAACCGGATGACACAATTTAAGGAAAAAGCTGGCAAGAACCGGGAAAATGCAACGGTTGGGCTTTATGCCTATCCGAATTTGATGGCGGCGGATATTTTGGTGTATCGGGCCACACATGTGCCAGTTGGCGAAGATCAAAAACAGCATCTTGAACTGACCCGTGATATCGCACAGGCGTTTAATTCATTTTATGAAAAAGATGTGTTTCCGCTTCCTGAACCACAAATTTTTGGCAGTGCAACACGGGTGATGAGCTTGCGTAATGGCAGTGCCAAGATGAGCAAATCTGACCCGTCTGATTATGCGCGGATTAATATGACTGATGATGCCGATATGATTGCCCAGAAAATTCGCAAAGCCAAAACCGATGCAGATGCATTGCCGTCAGAAAAAGCCGGTCTTGCTGGCAGGCCCGAGGCAGAAAACCTTGTCGGGATTTATGCCGCTTTGGCAGACCTTGATGTTGATGCTGTTTTACAGGAGTTTGGCGGGCGGGGATTTGCCGAATTCAAACCAGCTTTGGCCGATCTTGCAGTGGCGCAATTGTCACCTATGGGGCAAAAAATGCGTGAATTGATGGAAAACCCGGCTGATATTGATGCGATTTTGGCAGATGGCGCCGCGCGTGCCGCGGCCATTGCCCGGCCATTAATGGCCGAGGTGCGTGATATTGTTGGGTTTTTGGGAACCAGCACCGATCACTAGCCAGATGCCCGCCAATATGCGATAAATCAAGGGTACAAACCTTGCCATAGTTGGGCCATGATCCCATGTTTAAGTGACCATCAACAGGGCCACGGTCAGGTCAGATCACACAGGTGCGCGCAATAATGACAGGCAGGAGATAACAGCCATGTTTATTCAAACTCAGGACACACCAAATCCGGCAACATTGAAATTTATCCCCGGCGTTCCTGTAATGTCCCAGGGCACAGCTGATTTTGCCGATATGGATGCGGCCAAGCCATCGCCATTGGCACGTCGGTTATTTCAAGTCGATGGAGTCACAAATGTATTTTTAGGGGCCGATTTTGTTGCCGTCACAAAAGCTGACTCGCTTGAATGGTTTGCGCTGAAGCCAGCGATTCTGGCCGGGATCATGGAACATTACGCATCAGGTCTGCCGGTGATGGAAGATGGTGCAACGGTCGAAGACCCGCATCAAGATTCTTCTGATAGTGAAACCGTTCAACAAATTAAACAGCTTCTTGATACGCGGGTTCGTCCGGCGGTGGCGATGGATGGCGGTGATATCGTATTTCAGGGGTTTGATGACGGTATCGTGACCTTGCAGATGCGTGGGGCCTGTCAAGGCTGTCCTAGTTCGACCGCGACGTTGAAGATGGGCATTGAAAATATGTTGCGTCACTACATCCCGGAAGTAAGAGAAGTCCGCGCTGCAGAAATGTAAGGCGATAATTTAAGACAACACATCTGGTTTGAGTAAGGTTTTCTCATTGTCGATGCTTCTTTTACGCCGGATTGAAAACCGGCATATTTTATGGACAGCGCTGTCGATGGTGGCGATCGGGTTGATTGTGCCGGGTGGATTTGGCGTCAAGCCGCCGCAATGGTTTCATGACCGCCCGCCGCAGGATGTTGCGTCTGTGTCATCTGTTGAAGCAGATAGGGCAAACACATCAACATCTGTTGCGACGCCCGGAGTGGCACCAAAGGCCGAAGATGATTTGGCGGCTGACCGCACAACAAAACAGGCACCAGAGCCAGCCCAAACCAGCACAGGTCAGGTCAATCTGGTGACCATCCCGTTAAAATTTGCCAGACATATTCCGGCAAAACATTTTGAATTGACTGGCGATGCGCAAAAACAATCTTTTATAAAACTTGTCTTGCCGTTGATTTTGGCGGCGAATGATGAATTGTTACAGCGCCGCGAAGCGGTAAAGGCGTCGGTACAGGCCAATGATCGCAATAAGCTGGACCAATGGGCGGTGCTGTACCGCATTGATTCAGAAAATTTCGACGATTTCGAATTGGCTGAACGTTTGTTACGCCGGGTTGATACCATCCCAGTGGCCCTTGCCCTTGCCCAAGCCGCGGTTGAATCAGGATGGGGTACATCGCGATTTGCCCAACAGGGAAACGCCTTGTTTGGCCAATGGGCATGGACTGAATCGGCAGGCATGCGGCCGTTGGCGGCCAGCAATGAACGCGCGGTGGTGCGTAGCTTTGGCAGCTTGTTGGAATCGGTGCGGGCTTATATGCATAATTTAAACACGCATCAAAATTACAAACGGTTTCGCGATGCGCGTTATCGGCTGAAACCGCAGACTGAAGCGGTCAAAGCCAGTCGCTTGGCAACTTATCTTGATAGCTATGCCGAAATTGGTCAGGCCTATGTCAAAAAATTGCTGGCTGTGATGTCGTCAAATAATTTTGATCAATATGCCGAAGCCAAGCTTGGTTAATAGCCTGTTGGTTGAACATAACTGACTGAATTTACGATATTAAAAACGCTCTATGGAATTAAAAACTGGCGCCCAAACCATCGCCAGCGCCCATCACCGCCGGGCATGGTGCAATTGATCCGTGCGCGGCCTTGCGCCAGTGGGCCGGGCAAGCGTATTTCCGCACGTGGCCCCAGAATATTCACCTCTAGCTTGCCATAGGCACTGTTAAAACAGCGTAATTGTCTGTCATTTGCGATATCTGGTGCCAATGTAAAACCGTAATTTGGTGGGTTATTGTCATCATTCAACACAACATCTTCAGGCACAATCTGATCAACTTTCAGCGGCAAGCCGTTAATTGCCAACTGCAATCGATCAATCGTTCCATATTGTTCATTCATCGCAAAACGCGGCAATTCGAAAAACCCGTTATAGCCATGGGCAATACCAGAATTTTGACCAAACGCCGCATCAAACCCGGCTTGTTTCACTAATTCAATGACATCTAAATTATATTCGCCAAAAGGGTAGGCAAATAATTTTGGCCGCTGGCCAATCTCTTCTAGAAACCGTTCATTGGAAATTTTTAATTCATCTTCGGCGTCTGTTATGCTGATCTCATGCATATGCGGATGCGATCTGGTTTGACTGCCAATTTGCACGCCTTCATCCTGTAATATGCGGATTTGATCCCAACTCATATAGCCGTTTTGACCGCGATCAACTGGCTGGGTGGCTACAAATACAGTATAGGGAAAATTGCGGGCTTTCAGCCGCGGTCTGGCTTCGTTAAAAACCGATAGATAGGCATCATCAATGGTGATGGCGACGGTCTTGTCCGGCAGGTCCAGACCCTGTTGCAAATGATCCACAATCTTGCCAAGTGGCCAGATGGTATAATCGCCATTTCCCAGCATATCGAGATGCGCCTCGAACTGTTCAATGCGGATATTTGTACTTGGATATTTGTCTTCACCAAATCGGTGATACATCAGCACGGTAGCATAATCGGCGGCAAAAGCTGCGCCGCTGGTCATCCCATACACCGCGATCATGAAAAGCAATTTCATCTTTGCCAAATTCTGGCAAATACAGGGTTTCATGCGTCTAAGCAGCTGTGGTAGAGCAATGTGCAATAGTAACATGGCGATGTTCCAAAATAGTAAGCAAACCTATTGGTGTCGTTATATTATTATATCTGCCGTCTTGGCGGGTGTCGCACCTTGCTGGATGCTGACCATTAATGCCGCCTTCTATGCGAAGAGACAAGATGAAAAAACCACCCGCCACCACATTGCCGCCCATAAGCCCGCATATTCTGGCAATTGAGGCCAGCGCAAACCAATTATCAATCGCGGTGATGGTCAATGCTGAGGTGGTCGCCGCGCGCCAGCATCTAGCCGCGCATGGTCACGCTGTCGGCATTGTCCCCCTGTCGATTGAAACGGTAAAGGAAGCGGGCATGACGTTTGATTCGATGACACATGTCGCGGCGGGATGTGGGCCCGGGTCATTTACCGGCATTCGGGTTGCCTTGGCGGCGGCCAAGGGGTTTTGTATGGCGCATCAGGCAACGGGTGTCGGGGTGTCTGGCTTGCAGGCCTTGGCCCATGCCGCCACCCATGTGGCCCCGGACACAACAACGCCTTGTTTGGTGCTGGCTGACACACGCCGCGGGCCGCTCTATGCCCAAATATTTGACGCCACCGCCCAGCCCATGGGGGCGATTTTTGAGGCATCTATTCAACAACTGCCGCATCTGATTGATACCGAAATCGCTGGATCAGACCTGCGTGTTATTGGCAAAGACCGCATGGCTGTTGCAGATGCCCTCACTATGGCTGGCATCAGCGCCGTAGTTCCAGACATTGATGAAATGCCAAGTGCCAGCATGGTGGCACGCGTGGCAAATGAACAAATCATGAAAAATCAAACAGGCCCGCTTCACCCGCTTTATCTTGCTGATCCCCGGCTTGGGCCAAAGAAAAAATCAGGCTGATGACAATACGCCAGCTCACCCTTGAAGATTGTCAGGCTGTTGCTGATTTGGAAACACAGCTTTTTGATGGGCGCTTTGATGCGGCCGGTCTTCGTGCATTGCTTGGCAAGCCAGCCTTTTATGGCGCGGTATTGCCAGCCCCTGACATGCCAACAACCATTCATGCCTATTGTTTGGCCTATATTACATCTATGCAGGCAGATATTATTGCCATTGGTACAGAAAAAACCAAGCAGGGCCGCGGATTTGGCCAGATTATTTTACAGCATCTGATCGACGTGACCGAACAAAACAATGTTGCCGAAATTACATTAGAGGTGGCGGCTGATAACATAGCGGCCAGACGGCTTTATGATTCGTGCGGATTTCATGTGTCTGGCATTCGTAAAGATTACTATTATCGTGGCGAAAATCGATGTGATGCGGTGATTATGGCACGCCAGCGTGACTCGGCTTTTCCTTGACCAAAGCCTTGCCCAGCGGCTACAACCAGTCAGGTAAGTACCAGCGCAAACATGTGATGCATCGCACGTGACCAAAAAACTTTTTATCAAAACCTATGGCTGTCAGATGAATGTATATGATTCTGACCGGATGTCGGATGTTCTAGCACCGCTTGGATATGCCCCAACAGATCTGCCTGAAGGGGCCGATATGGTGATTTTGAACACCTGCCATATCCGGGAAAAAGCCTCGGAAAAAGTATTTTCCGAACTTGGCAGACTGCGCCAACTCAAAGAGCGCGCGCGCGACCAGCAAGGCCGACAGATGACAATCGCTGTTGCGGGATGTGTGGCACAGGCCGAAGGTGCAGAAATTACCCGCCGGGCCCCGTGGGTTGATATTGTTGTTGGCCCGCAAACCTATCATCGCTTGCCAGAATTGGTCAGCCAGATCGATCCAATGGCCCGTAACCGGGTGATTGATACGGATTTTCCCGAAGAGGTGAAATTTGACTTTTTGCCTGGCGAACATGCCCCGCGTGGACCGGCGGCGTTTTTAAGTGTGCAGGAAGGGTGCGACAAATTTTGTGCATTTTGTGTTGTGCCGTATACGCGCGGTGCTGAATTCTCGCGGCCAGTGGCAACAATTGTCGAAGAGGCACGGCGGCTTGTGGCTGGCGGCACGCGCGAATTAACGTTGCTTGGGCAAAATGTAAACGCCTATCATGGTGAGGCAAAGGATGGCAAAAGCTGGACACTTGGTCGGTTGATCCGCGAACTTGCTGATATTGAGGGTCTTGACCGCTTGCGCTACACCACATCGCATCCGCTTGATATGGATGACGAATTGATCAGCGCCCATGGTGATGTGCCGCAATTAATGCCCTATTTGCATTTGCCGATTCAATCTGGATCCAATCATGTTCTTGCCGCCATGAACCGGCGTCATACCAGCGATGTCTATCTCGCGGTGATTGATAAATTGCGCGCTGTCAGGCCTGATATTGCTATGTCAGGGGATTTTATCGTTGGTTTCCCCGGCGAGACTGACCGTGATTTTGCCGAAACATTGCAGCTTGTGAATCAAGTTGGCTATGCTTCTGCCTATTCCTTTAAATACAGCCCCCGCCCCGGCACACCAGCGGCGACCAGTGAAGATCAGGTTGCTGAAGAGGTAAAGGCCGAACGGCTAGAGAGCTTGCAACAGCTTTTGAATGCCCAGCAATTTGCCTTTAACAAGGCGACTGAAGGACAGGTGGTTGATATTCTTGTCGAGCGTGCCGGTGGACGGGCCGGGCAAATGGCAGGCCGCAGCCCCTATATGCAGGCGGTTAATTTTGTTGGCGATGAATCGCAAATCGGGCAAATCGTGCCATGTAAATTATCCGCCGCACGGCAAAATAGCATGACTGGTGAAATATTGGCGATCAAGGGGGCAGCGTGAACGCGGACAAAGTGACGTCAATTCGCATGGATTTTGAAGATAATGATATCCTTGCTCTGCTTTCTGGTGAACATAACCACTATCTTGCCCATATCGAAAAATCACTGGATGTATCGCTCGATTCATTCGGTAACAGCATAAAAATCACCGGTCCGGCCAAATCGACAAAAACAGCACGCCGTGTGATTGAAGATTTATATAAAAAAATCCACGCTGGCGCGGCGACAGATTTTGATAAAAGCATGGTGGATGACGCCTTGCGTTGGGCGATGAATGGCCATCAAGACGCACCAACGGCTGGGGCGGCCACAATTGACACATGGAAAAAGAAAATTGTTGCCAAAACCAAAGGCCAGCAAGATTACCTTGGATTGTTACGGTCAAATGAAGTGGTATTTGGGCTGGGGCCGGCTGGTACGGGCAAAACCTATATGGCGGTGGCGCGGGCTGTAGAAGCGCTGAAAAAACGCGAGGTTGAACGTATTATCCTGTCGCGCCCGGCTGTTGAAGCTGGCGAACGTCTGGGGTTTTTGCCGGGCGATATGAAAGAAAAGGTGGACCCGTATCTGCGGCCTTTATATGACGCGCTGTATGATATGATGCCAGCTGATAAAGTTGACCGGATGTTGGTGAGTGGTGAAATTGAAATTGCGCCGCTTGCTTTTATGCGTGGTCGTACCCTCAGCAATGCGCATGTCATTATCGACGAAGCCCAAAACACCACGCCGGTACAAATGAAAATGGTACTCACCAGACTTGGTCAAGACTCGCATATGGTCATCACTGGTGATCTCAGCCAAATTGATTTGCCTGATGGACAGCCATCTGGCCTTGCCGAGGCTGTGCGCATTCTTGATAATATCCGCGGCGTTGGCATTATTCACTTATCGGGTGAAGATGTTGTGCGACATCCTGTTGTGGCGCGCATTTTGCAAGCTTATGAGGCTGGACAAAAACCGCAAAATAAGAACAAATAGTAAAACGTAACTGCCGTAAATACTACCCAGAGGATTGGTTTTCATAGTCATGGCTCATGACACACATGCAAGCGATACTGCATCGGAACCTGACAGTCCGGGTGATGATGATATTTCATATAGTGATTGGCAAAGTCCAGCTGGCGCGATGATCGAGGCCAGCATTGATAGAAACATCTGGCCAGATGCGCTGGTAAACAGCTTTCAACACACCGCCCCCAAAATTTTTGATGATATTCTAGCCGCGCATGACAGCCCCCCTGCAAGTGTCAGTTTGTGTCTTTGTGATGATCTACAGATGCGGCAGATAAACCGTCAGCATCGCCAGATTGATAAAGCCACAAATGTGCTGTCGTTTCCGGCATATGACATGCCCAGCCATCGCCTTGAATCGGGCGCACCTGCCCTTCTTGGCGACATTGTGATTGCTGCTGAAACGGTGACGCGTGAAGCAGAGTCTTTGCAGATACCGGTGGCAGATCATCTTATGCATTTGTTTGTACACGGGATGCTGCATCTGTTTGGCTATGATCATATTGACGATGATATGGCAGAAACCATGGAGTCACTTGAAATAAAATTTTTGGCGAATATTGGTATCGCCAACCCTTATCAAGATACGCAACTGGAGGTTGATAACTAATGGCGGCTTTGCTTGGTAAATTGTTTCCGGCCTTGGCACGCCCGGCCTCGCGGCGCGAGGAGCTGACTGAATTACTGCAAGAATCAGTTGGTGATAAAGCCAGCTTTGACAGTCACGAAGGCGCGTTATTACAGAATTTTCTGAGCCTTCGTGATCTGACAGCTGTTGATGTGATGATCCCGCGGGCCGATATATTTGCGGTGTCCTTGAATGATAGTTTTGATGATATCATTCAACAGATGAGCGCCGCCAATCACAGCCGGGTACCGGTATATCGTGACACGCTTGATGATGCGGTTGGCATTATTCATATCAAAGATTTATTTGCTCACCTACCAGCTGGTAACACCCCGTCCATTGATCAATTATTGCGCCCAGCATTATTTATTTCGCCTGCAATCAGACTTCTTGATTTATTGCATGAAATGCGGTTGCGGCGGCGGCATTTAGCCCTTGTTGTTGATGAATTTGGTGGCGTTGACGGCCTGATCACGATCGAGGACCTTGTCGAGCAGATCGTTGGTGAAATCGAAGATGAACATGACAAGACCACAACGCCGCGTTTTGAAATAAAGGATGACGGCACGGCCATTGCCGATGCGAGACTCGAAGTCGAAGATCTTGAAGCCGTGGTTGGGGAATTGCTTGATGATGATGAACGTGACGAGGTGGATACGGTTGGCGGTCTGGTGTTTGCGCTGGCTGGCCGAGTGCCAAGTCGCGGTGAAGTGGTGCGCCACCGGGCGGGCATTCAGTTTGAAATCCTTGACGGTGACCCACGCCGAATCACGCTGCTGAAAATTCGGGGATTGCCGCGTGCAGTTGCTAAACAAGATCAGGACTAAATATCGATTTTTTGGGGTTTTGATCGATGTCATGGCTGGTGCAGCGGCCAGTCTAGCATTACCCCCCTTTTTCATCGTGCCAGCTTTGTGTTTTCTGGGCCTGCCGGTTTGGCGGGTGATTCATGCCAATAGCCGCGTTGAAGCGGCTGGTATTTTTGGCGCGGCTGGTTTTGGCTGGTTTTTGGCGTCAACATTTTGGGTATCGCATGCGTTGATTGTCAGCGCGCCCGCATTATGGTTTCTAACCCCATTTGTGGCGCTGGCGCTGGCAGTTATATTGGCGATTTTTTGGGCGGTTGCGGCGGCGGCAAGCTGGATGCCGCATGCGTCTGCCTTGGTACGTGCCTTGTGTTTGCTTGCGGCATTTGCCCTTATTGAATGGACCCGTAGTTTTGTTGCTTCAGGGTTTCCCTGGAGCCTTATGGGAAGCGTTTTTGCCGTTCATCTTGGCAGTCTGCAGATGGCCAGTGTTATGGGTATTTATGGGCTTACCTTATTGGCTTTTGGATGCGTGATTGCACCAGTGTTATGGTTATTATCAGCGCGGCGGTTGGCATTGATTTTACTGGTGTTGCCGGTTCTTGGTACGGGGTGGGGCATCGCGCGGTTAGATCGCCAGCCAGCAGAGCCAACAGCCACTGCGCCCATAGCAAGACTTGTTCAACCGGCGGTGCCACAACAAGATAAATGGAACCGCCAGAAACGCCCGGCGCATCTTGCTGATCTGATTAATTTATCTCAGGCTGGCGTAAACAAACCAGATATTGTGATTTGGCCGGAAACAGCTTTTGCTGGTTTGCCGAGCCAAAATCGGCTGTTGCTTGCCGATACGGTGCAGGCGGCGATGCATCCGGGTGGATTTTTGCTTACCGGCATACCCCGGTTTGACGGGGATAACAGGCCGCTTAATTCGGTTTTTTTGTTTGATCATCAGGCCGGTTTGCGCGGGGTTTATGACAAGCGTCATTTGGTGCCATTTGGAGAATATGTGCCGTTTCGGTCATGGATACCGTTTCTGGACATTATTGCTGGCCCAGCCGATTTTGTTGCCGGTACACAAAATCATTTAATAGCTGTACCCGGCATTGGGCAGGTGCAGACCCTAATCTGTTATGAAGTGATTTTCGCCGGTCATGTGGTTGCCCCGCAACGGCGTCCTGATTTGATGGTGAATGTGACAAATGATGCATGGTTCGGTGCAACGATTGGCCCGTGGCAACATCTCTATCAGTCACAACTGCGCGCGGTAGAAGAAGGCATACCGCTATTGCGTGTTGCCAATACCGGTATCAGCGCTGCTTTTGATGGGCTTGGGCGGCAGCTTGGCAGCATTCCGCTTGGTGAACGTGCCTATCTTGACATTGCGATTCCTTCTGTATTGACTGCTCCTGTATTTGCCCGCTTTGGCAACGCCGGATTTTTTGCCCTGTGTTTGGGTGTGTTCGGCGTCGCGTGGGGTTTATATCGGCGCGAAAAACCAAAGGCGTTAAAAACATAAGAACTAATAAGGTGCATACGCACGCTTAACATGATCAATTTGCGAATAAGGCTTTGAGGCAAAATAATGAGCTATATTTTTACATCCGAATCTGTTTCTGAGGGGCATCCAGATAAATTATGTGACCGTGTTTCCGACACAGTGCTTGATTTGTTTTTAGCGGCTGAACCAGAAGCCCGCGTTGCTTGCGAAACATTTGCCACCACCAACCGGGTGATTTTGGGCGGCGAAGTGCGTGCCAGCAAAGATAATCTGCCCAGCATAATGGCGGCGATTGAACCGGCGGTGCGTGCAGCGGTAAAAGATATCGGCTATGAGCAGGATAAATTCCACCACGCGCATTTTGAGTTTCAAAATTATTTACATGAGCAATCTGCTGATATCGCGATGGGGGTTGATTCGGGCGATAACAAAGATGAAGGCGCCGGAGACCAAGGCCTGATGTTTGGCTATGCTTGCCGCGAAACAGATGTCTTGATGCCAGCGGCGATTCATTATTCGCATCAAATTTTAAAACGGCTTGCTGAAATCCGCAAAAGCGATGCTGATTCAATCCTTGGGCCGGATTCGAAAAGTCAGATCAGTCTGATTTATGATGATCAGGGACGGCCAACAGGGGCGCATAAAATTGTGCTATCAACACAGCATGACGAGGCCGCCTCACAGCGCGATATCCGCGACCTTGTAACGCCGGTGATTGCCGATGTGATGCCAGATGGCTGGATGGTGGGCGCAGATGATTTGCTGGTCAATCCAACCGGTCAATTTGTCATCGGTGGCCCGGATGGAGATGCCGGTCTGACAGGACGTAAAATCATTGTTGACACCTATGGCGGTGCCGCACCGCATGGTGGCGGGGCGTTTTCTGGGAAAGATCCGACAAAGGTCGACCGGTCAGCCGCCTATGCCTGTCGCTATCTGGCGAAAAATGTTGTGGCCGCTGGGTTGGCTGAAAAATGCACCATCCAACTGGCCTATGCCATCGGCGTTGCTGAACCAGTGTCGCTTTATGCGAATACGCATGGCACCGGCACGATTGATGATGCCAGATTGCAAGATGCGCTGGCGCAATCCATGAATTTGACGCCGCGCGGGATCCGTCAGCATTTGTCATTGAACGCCCCGATCTATGCGCCATCTGCGGCTTATGGCCATTTTGGCCGTACCGCTGGTGAAGCAGGCCCAGGTAGCTTTAGTTGGGAAGCCACCAATTTGGTTGACGCGCTGCAATCAGCACTGGCCTAGGCCGCGACACGCTTAAATTCATCTCCCATCGTTTGGGCAAGGTATAATGCAGACAAGTGACCCGACCAGCCCACGGTTTTACGGGCGCCGTAAAGGCCGTCCGTTGCGCCGCGGCATGCAAGCCTTGTTGACTGATATGTTGCCAGATTTGCGATTTGATGCAACGCGGCCGCTAGCTGCACAATTTGGGCAGGCCGCCAGCCACCAAGCTGATCTGGCGCTGGAAATTGGATTTGGCGGCGGCGAGCAGCTAGCTGGTCTTGCCGAAGCCAACCCGGCGGTTAATTTCATTGGCGCTGAACCCTTTGTGAATGGTGTGGCTAGTTTGCTTCGTCATATGCAAACACGTCAGTTATCAAACATTCGGATTTGGGATGATGATGTGCGGCTGATTTTGCCAGCTTTGCCTGTTGCTGGTGTGTCCCAAGTCTTCATTATGTTTCCTGACCCATGGCCAAAAAAACGTCATGCGGCGCGGCGCATTTTACAGCCGGAAATGATGGATGTTTTGGCGCAATTAATCCGGCCCAGTGGCCAATTGGTGTTGGCAAGCGATGATCCGACTGCCAAAGGCTGGCTTTTACAGACGGCTATGTCGCATCCGCAATTTTGTTGGACAGCACGCCGCCCAGATGATTGGCGCCAGCGACCACCGCACCTGCCAGCAACCCGCTATATGGCCAAGGCAGAACAAGCGTCGCGTCAGCCCTCATGGTTTATTTTTGAACGGCGCGGGTAACACAGGCGGCCCCCGTTAGAAGGCTTGCATTATCGGCCGAGAGCGGCTATACAAGTGCCAACATGACTGTCGTATTTTGATGGTGGGCCGCTGGCCCACTTTTTTATTGCGATTTGTTGTAACAAGATTAGCGCAAAATGCGCGCGTTTTTCGGTTAGGGCCATCATATCCATACCGAATGGCGGGAAGATGAAAAGGGTATCTATTGGTCGAGACCAAGATTAGTCAGATCATTGAAGCGGCCATCGAAGAATTGGGATTTTCGTTGGTGCGGGTGCTGTATTCCGGCGGGCAGGCTGGCCGTAATCAATTACAGATCATGGCCGAGCCAAAAGAGGATCGGGACATGACGGTTGAAGATTGTCAGATGATCAGCCGCCATGTGTCAGCCCTACTTGATGTTGAAGATCCGATTTCCAGCGCCTATGTGCTAGAGGTCAGTTCACCCGGCATCGACCGTCCATTGACGCGCTTGACTGATTATGAACGGTTTCAAGGTGAACTGGCAAAGATTACCTTGCGCCTGATGCAGGATGGGCGCCGCCGGTTTAATGGCAGGCTTGGCGGCATAAGTGACGCCGGGCTGGTGATTTTGGATACATCATTTGGCAAATTTGAATTTGCCTTTGACGATATTGAGGCGGGACG
>JAYOVO010000005.1:0-31241 GCA_038151495.1 Alphaproteobacteria bacterium | reverse complement strand
GCAGCTGAAGACGAAGCAGTGTTCGACGCACTTGTCGAAGCGCTGTCGCCACTGACCTGTGATGCCGTTTCACAAGCGGCGAGTAGAAAAGTTACGGCGACAACCGCAAGTATGCGTTGAAACATCATGATGCTCCCAGTTTTAAAAGTGAACCGTGGTTCTGTTATGCTGAAATAAAGCCCTCGGGTTTACCTACCAAACCCTGACTAAAGAAACTCTATTTCCGCGCGAATTTCAGTGGCGACCGAACATACGACCATCCATCACAACGACACATAATATAAAACCTACATTTTTGAAACAAAAAAGTATACATTTTTGATGAAAAACAACGATTTTCTGGCTTTTTTTACCAATTCACCTGTTTTTTGCCAGTTCCAGCCCTAATCACATCAGGTCAAACCTTGTTAAAAACTAGCGGAGCAAGGGTGACCAAGCTGGATCAGACGCATCTGAAGGGGTTACGATACGACGCTCATTAAACCCAGTGATATCAATTCGATAAACATGTGTGTCACCACCCGATCCATTGGCGTCAAACGGTTCTTGTTTAAAATACATCAACACCCGGCCATTTGGCGCCCAGGTTGGCCCCTCGACTAGAAACCCGTCTGCCAGCAATCGTTCGCCACTGCCATCAACATTCATCACACCAATATAAAACCGTCCATTTGCCATTTTGGTAAAGGCAATAATATCACCGCGCGGCGACCAAACCGGCGTTGCATAGCGACCATCACCATAGCTGATCCGCCGGACATTGCTGCCATCGGCATCCATCACATACAGCTGTTGGGCACCCCCGCGATCAGAGTTAAATACAATACGCTTGCCATCCGGGGAATAAGACGGCGAGGTATCAATCGATGCCGATTTTGTCAGCTGGTTGATCGATTGGGTGCGCATGTCCATTTCGTAAATATCGGTCAAGCCATCTTGTGCAAGGCTCATAATCAGCTTGTCCCCATCAGGGCCAAAACGCGGCGCAAATGTCATGCCGGGGAATGATCCAAGCCGTTCAGTTCGGCCAGTGGCAACTTCAAAAAGATACACATTCGGTTCATCATTAAAATAATTTAAATAGGCGATTTCATTGGCGGTCGGGGAAAATCGGGGCGTTAAAACCAAATCAAGACCAGAGGTTAAATAGCGGTGGTTGTGGCCGTCTTGGTCCATAATGGCCAGACGTTTCAGCCGCCGACTTTGGGTGCCAGATTCGGCAACATAAACAACTTGTGTATCAAAATAACCGCTATCGCCGGTAAATTCCTCATAAACAAAATCGGCAATTTGGTGGGCCAAACGCCGCAACCCGGACTGGTCGGCATTGCCGCCGCCAGCAGTGATGTTACGCTGGATCACCACATCCCACAGCACAAATTCCACCTGTAACATACCAGCATCATCAATATAGGCCGAACCAACCAACAATCCCTTGACCCCAAGCGGTGACCAATTGGCAAAATTTGGTTTTACCGACGGGGCTTTTGGTGGGTCGATAAAGGCCGCACTGTCCACCGGCCGGAACAGGCCAGAACTTTCCAAATCATCAGAAATAATTTGTGTTAATTGGCGGCCAACCTCGGTCACATTACCATCTGGGCCAGTAAATTCAGCAATAGCAATCGGCGTTGGCGCCACCTGACCTTCGGTGATTTCAATGCGCAATTGCGCAGTGGCATCATCAGCACTGACGAGGGCCAAACCAGCCGCCAGAAACATAACAATGACAAGGCACCGGGAAAAAATTGGCTGTAAAACTGTTGGCATTTTCATCACTTACCTTCTATCTGCACTTCTATCTGCATCCTATGTTCACGGCAATGCCTCACTAGTTGATCTTGCCACCCAATAAATGATTTGTCACCGCGACAGAAATCTCGGGTCAAACACAAACACAAAGCTTTTCCACTGTTCGTATTTTTCTGGTGGCAATGGCAAAGGAGAACATTCGCGCGTTGCCCGGATCGCCTCTTCTGCCGCAACCTTAAAAATCCGATCTGTGTTAAACCGAAGTTTGTTATCCACCTTGGCGCTTAACACACGCCCATCACGATCTAACGACACAATTATGTCAACAATGAGGGTGTCACTGCCAGCCGCGCCAATCGGTGGATCCCAGCATTTGGACAAATGCGCGCGCAACCGATCAATATCTGAAAGCCCAAGCGGCCCAATGACAGGCTTTTCTGGTGCCTTTAAGACATCGCCAGCGGCGGCGCTTACGCTATCGTTCAGCTTATCTGCTGCAATCTTACGTTCTTGTTCCCGCCGTTTTTTTTCTGCATCTTCGTTCACCGCCTTGGCCTTGGCCAGATTCTGCATGACCCCGGTCAGCGCGTCAGTTCGTTTTTTGGCCAATTCATTTTGCTGGGCCATTTTATTGGCACGTTTTGGCGGTGCTTTTGGCAATTTTGTTGGCATTTTTTCAGCCGCTGACTGCTGTGGCTTTGATTTTGGCGGCGCGGGCGGCTGGGCCTCGGCAAGCTTTGGCTTATTTTGCGGTTTTTCCGGAATGATTTCAGCCGTCGGATCGGGCGCCCGCGGGGTTGGTTTGGACGGCGTATCAGGTACTGATGGTGCAGGTTTTGGCGGCGGCGGCGGTGGGGCCGGCTGTTTACGCTTGGCTGCTTGTTGTTCTTCTTTTGCGGTATTGACCTCGCCGCCCTCATTTACATTGGTTGTCGGCACCGTTTGCACCATTTCCAGGGTCACCAGTGGCTGGTCTTCTGGAAGTGGCCGGTTCAAAGACGGCAATCCAACAATCGCCAACAGAACGACGCCAAGATGCAGTCCGATTGAAATGTAAAATGAACGTGGGTTCATCGGTTTATGCCATTCGCATTTTGTGATCTATTGCATCTCGGGAAGTTTTGCGACCAATGCCACTTTGCTAAAGCCAGCCGCTTGTATCCGTCCCATGACCCCCAATACATCGCCGTAAGAAACAGATGCATCACCGCGCACAAAAATGCGGATGTCGGGGTTTGCATCAGACACCGCTTGCAACCGCGGGATCAATGCCTCGCTATCGATCTCAGCTTCTTGCAAATACAGCGCGCCATCGGCCTTGATCGAAACCACCAGCGGTGCGGCATCTGCATTGATCTGGCCTGCCTCGGTTTTCGGCAAATCCACCTCGACACCCACCGTCAATAATGGCGCGGTGACCATGAACACGATCAGCAAAACCAACATCACATCGACAAAGGGCGTGACATTGATCTCGCCCATGGGGCGGTGCCGCGCACCGCGAACCTGGCGGTTAACACTGGCCCCCATTACTGGCCACCTTCGTCAAGCTGACGTGCCAGTAATGTGCTGAATTCTTGTGCAAATGTTTCAAGTCGGGCGCCAAATCGTTCCAGATCACCAGCAAATTTATTATAGGCAACAACCGCCGGAATCGCCGCTGCCAGCCCCAAGGCTGTGGCAAAAAGCGCCTCGGCAATGCCTGGGGCAACCACCGCAAGGCTGGTATTTTTTGATTCGGCAATTGACTGAAACGAACTCATGATACCCCACACCGTGCCAAGCAATCCGACAAATGGCGAAACCGATCCGATTGACGCCAGAAAATTCATACCTCGCTCCATCCGTTCCATTTCACGCGTGATGGTGAATGTCATTGAACGGTCAATACGGCTGACCAGCGAGGCCCGCAGATCGGCGCGTTCAGTATCGGCAAGTCCGCGTGAATTGGCCCGCCGCCATTCCCGCATCGCCGCCACAAACACCACCGACAGCGCATCTTTCGGATCGGCACCGGTATCATCATACAATTTGTCAAGCGAACCACCCGACCAAAAAGCATCTTCAAATTGTTGAGCAAGCTTACGTTCACGCCGGATCAGGGTAACTTTTTCAACCACAATCGCCCAACACCAAATAGACGCCAAAACCAGTAGCAGCATCACTAATTTGACAAAGGGGTCTGCCGCTAAAAAAAGTCCCCAGATTGTCAAATCTGAACTGGTATGTGTAACCGTCATCTCTACTGAATTCATTTACTCGTCCTTCTGTTCTCACCCAAACAGTCTTGTCCTAGCGACGAACCCCGCCGCTCACATTTACTTCAAATTTAAACCCTGCCTGCTAACCAGCAAGCTTCTTGCGGATGTCTGGCGGCATACGACATGCACGCGCCGCACCAGCCGTTTGCAAGTTTACGAACCCTATGTCAACGACAAGTCGGGCAACAATAAGGCAAAATTGCATATTTGTGATGGTTTGCCGCAACGTGACCCGGGCGCCGCCGATTTTCACAACCTCGCTGGTCACGCCAAGCACATCACCAAGTGCCGCCGCCTGAAGAAAATCTATGTCGATATGCCGGACAACAAAGGCTAGTTTTTCTTCTGACAACAAACGCGGTTGATCAATGTCCAAACAACGAAGCCAGGCAGAACGCGCACGTTCAGCAAACGCCAGATATTGCGCATGATAGACAATGCCGCCAGCATCCGTATCTTCATATTGCACGCGCAGATGATAATCATGTTTGCCATCGTCAAGCACGCCATCAAGCTGGTAATGGGTTGGTATTTGTTTTTGCGATGATTCAGTCACACATCACCTTTGTTTTGATCGGGCTGGCCAGGCCCGGCCTGATCGTCAATCGCCGAGAGCAAATCAAGCTGACGCATCGCTGCTGCTGGCGGCGTCAAACCAAGATACCCCCACCCCGCCGCAGACAGACAGCGGCCGCGCGGAGTGCGCATTAACAACCCGGTTTGCATCAAATAGGGTTCGATCACTTCTTCAAGAACATCACGTTGTTCAGACAACACTGCCGCCAATGTTTCCACCCCAACCGGCCCACCAGAATAGGAATCTGCCATACAAGACAGATACCGGCGATCCATGGCGTCAAGCCCTTGTGCATCCACTTCCAACCGGACCAACGCCGCATCAGCAACCGCCGCCGAGACCGTATCTGCCCCCTCAACCGCGGCGATATCACGAACCCGCCGTAGCAAACGACCAGCCACCCGCGGTGTCCCGCGTGCCCGGCTCGCAATTTCCATGGCACCATCAGCCGCAAGATTTAACCCAAGCTTATCAGCTTGACGGCGCAAAATATGGGCCAATTCATCCGCATCATAGAACTGCATCCGCATCTGGATGCCAAACCGATCACGCAAAGGCGTGGTCAGCAGACCCGATCTTGTTGTCGCCCCGACCAGCGTAAATGGTGGCAGATCAATCCGCACCGAACGTGCCGACGGCCCTTCACCAATCATCAGATCAAGTTGAAAATCTTCCATCGCTGGATACAGCACTTCTTCGACCGCTGGTGCAAGACGGTGAATTTCATCAATGAATAAAACATCACGCGGTTGCAAATTGGTTAGAAGCGCCGCCAAATCACCGGCCCGTGCCACCACCGGCCCCGATGTAGCCCGAAACCCGACACCAAGTTCCGCCGCAATGATCTGGGCGAGTGTCGTTTTTCCCAGCCCGGGCGGCCCGTGTAGCAGGGCATGATCCATGGCATCACCGCGATCACGCGCCGCATGAATAAATGTTTCAAGGTTGCGCCGCCCATTTCCCTGACCAATAAATTCGGCCAACAATGTGGGGCGCAACGCATTGTCGCCGCGTTCCTGACTGGTGCCAGCCACCAGACGATCTTCATCATGCATCGTCATGTACCCATCTCCCGCAATGCCGCCGCAATCAATGATGATACAGTTGCATCTGCACCAGCACGCTGGGCGCGTACCACGGCGGCATGCGCCTCTGACCGGCCATAGCCAAGATTAACCAATGCCGAAACCGCATCCTGCTGAATGACCGCATCCGCTGAATCTGGCGCGGCACCGGCAAAATCAGCGCCGATAGTCCCGCCGCCAAGGCTGGGTATTTTTCCAATTTTTTCAGATAGTTCATTAACAACGCGCTGGGCAATTTTTGGACCAACACCATCTGCCCGCGCGACCATGGCCTTGTCACCCGCCACAATCGCCTCGGTCAACGCATTCGGGTCAAGCACCGATAAAATGGCCATCGCCGCTTTGGCACCAACACCCTGAACCGTGATCAATAACCGAAAGGCATCACGCTCTGCCGCATCAACAAACCCAAACAATGTCATGCTGTCTTCACGCACCTGCATTTCGGTCAAGATGGTGACTTCACCCGACAAGGCAGACAGTTGGCCTTGTGTCCGGCCCGACACATGCACCGCATAGCCGACCCCCTGCACGTCGATAATAATCAGCTGGGTATCGGTATGAACAATGGTTCCACGCAATTGCGCTATCATGTTTTGCCCCTATGCTTGGCATCATCGCGGGCCAGCGCCAAACTGATGGCTTTTGCCAGCGGGTCGTCGGACACGGACTGCGCCGACTTTAGCGCGATGCCTGCCGGTTTTCCAGCATCATTGCTGGCAGCAATCGCAATCGCCAAGGCATCTGCCGCATCCGCATTAAGCGCGCGCACCTGTAGCAATCTTGCAACCATGTCTTGTATTTGTTCTTTACTGGCAGTGCCCGTGCCAACAACAGCCTTTTTCACCGCGCGTGCGGCAATCTCGCTGACCTCAATTTGTGCCGCACCACAAGCAAGAATACCAACCCCACGCGCCATACCCAGACGCAAGGCAGAACGCGCCGATTTCGCCACAAAGATGTCTTCAATAGCGGCACGATCAGGCTGTGTATCGGCAATCACTGATGACAAGCCCTGATAAATCATGGTCAAACGATCGGCATCACTGTGGCGGGGGTTCGGACGGATTGCCCCATTCGCGATATGTTGCAAGCGGCCCTGACTGATCGAGACAACACCCCAACCAGTGCTGCGCAATCCGGGGTCAATGCCAAGAACGCGCACCCCGCCCCTCACTCAGGTGAGCTTGGCAATGATGTCATCAGAAATGTCAAAATTTGATGACACATTCTGCACATCATCATTGTCATCAAGCACATCTAGAAGTTTCAGCAGGGTTGACGCTTGTGCTTCATCAACCGCGATCAGATTTTGCGGCTTCCATGTCAGCCCAGATTCTTCAGGCGCGCCAAACCGCCCTTCTAGTTCTTCGCGCACATTGTTGAAATTTTCCGGCGCGCAGGTGATTTCGTGACCATTATCATCAGTCTCAACATTATCGGCACCAGCCTCTAGCACCGCTTCAAACATGGTATCTGCATCCGCGACATCAAGCGCATAGACAATCTGCCCCACCTTATCAAACATAAAGCTGACCGAACCTGTTTCACCAAGCGATCCACCATATTTGTTAAAGGCGGCCCGCACCTCTGACGCAGTGCGGTTGCGGTTATCGGTCATCGCATCCACAATCAGCGCGGTGCCGCCGGGGCCATATCCTTCATAACGGATCTCGTCATAGGCCTCGCCCTCGCCACCCTCGGCGCGTTTCAGCACACGTTCAATATTATCTTTTGGCATATTCGCGGCCCGCGCCGCCGCCAGCGCCGTCCGCAAGCGCGGATTAGAATCTGGATCAGCGCTAGACCGCGCCGCGACTGTTAATTCTTTAATCAACCGACCAAATATTTTGGCGCGTTTTTTGTCCTGTGCACCTTTGCGGTGCATAATATTTTTAAATTTGGAATGGCCTGCCATGATCTTTTGAATTTCACTGGAATGGTTGCTTGGTTTTCACGAATAATTTTGGCGTTTACCCCCGCCATGATCACAAATCTATACCAGATGCCCTGGGCTTATGCCAGCCTAAGCAGGCGGATTTTCCGCTGGCATTTTCAGGCCGGGGCCAATTCGCCGCCGCGGCGCAATGGACGCACTGTTTGTGCCTTGCCTGTATCATCAGCCTCGACCAACAACCCGCATAGGGTCACCGCGCCAAGCGCCACCGATAAACGGCTGTTGCCGCGGCCAGTGAACCTGTCTGTTGCGGCCTCTTTATTCATGCCAATGACGCTATCATAATCACCGCACATGCCAGAATCAGTCTGATAAGCGGTGCCGCCGGGCAAAATACGATGATCGGCCGTTGGCACATGCGTATGCGTGCCCACCAGCATCGAGGCGCGCCCATCAACCATATGCCCAAGTGCCATTTTTTCCGATGTTGCCTCGCCATGGGCATCGATCAGAATAAAATCAGCGTCGCGTCCTAATTTATGGCGCACCAACGCACCGTCAAGCGCGGCGAAAACCGGGTCATTCGCCGCCATAAACAAATTGGTCATCACATTAACCACAGTCAAACGCTTGCCAGCTTCATTGGTATGCGTCACCACGCCATTGCCGGGCGTTGCCTCGGGCATATTTAATGGCCGAAGCAGGCGCGGTTGTGTGTCGATGTAGGGGATAATTTCCGGCTTGTCCCACACATGATTGCCAGTCGTCAGCACATCCACCCCGGCATCAAACAACGCGTCACAAATTTTCGGGGTCACACCAAATCCGCCAGCCGCGTTTTCACAATTCACCACGAGAAAATCCAACGCGTGTTCTTTGCGCAAGGCAGGCACCTGCTCAATCACCTCGTGACGGGCCGCGCGGCCAACAATGTCACCTAGAAACAAAACACGGATCATCACTGGCTCCTCGGCGTGGGGTCAGCCCCAAACATTCAACGTTGTGGACGGTGCAGGCCTGACGGGCATAGCACCGCGTCCAAAGGCATGTCATAGGGGCCAACAGGAACCTTGTCCAGTTTTTGGCCGTCATATGCCAGCCCAATCACCCTGGCCTTGTGACCGCGGGCGGCAAAATCGGCAATGGTACGATCATAAAACCCACCACCATATCCAAGACGCCACCCGGCTGAATCAAACGCCAGAAGTGGTGCCAAAATCACATCTGGCAGAACTGGCGTGCCGCGTGCTGGTGGCTGGCGCGTGCCATACGGCCCGTCTTCAAGCGCATCACCAACCGCCCATGGCCGGAAACTTAGGGGATGCCCTTCTGCTGGCGTCACCGGCATGGCTGTTGGTTGACCAGCATCATGCAAGGCCGCAATCAATGGCAATGGGGAAATTTCGCTTCGGATTGGCAAATAGGCCGCATAAACCCCACGGCCAAACCTGTCTAACAGCAACTGGCAATGTCCCGCCAATTTTTCCGCGGCATCTGGATGATGATCGGCTTCCTGTTGGCGTATTTTAGCCGCTTGTTTGCGCATTTGCGCCTTTGCACCAGCGGGGTCGTCGATATGTGGCGGGGGAACGGATATGTCGGACACTCGATACAACCTGTTCGATCAAAGCAGTGGGCCAGAGCGTCGGGCCCGGCAATGCCTAAGTTAAGACGGCGACGACCATGTAAACCGTCAGTATAGATATCCTCTGTGACCTGCTTTGCAGGTGGGCGCCGCTATAACCAGACCACGGCCCAGCCAGAGGCAGCTCCCGAGAGAAAAATTATGGCCCCAGGGATTAAAAAACCAAACGCGAAAACCCAGTCGTCGCCTGATTCTGTATTTAAGGTTTTGTCAGACGGGTTGCAAGTGTTGTGATGCGCGCCGCGGCCATTTCAAGCGCCTCGGCTGCGGCGTCTTGATCTGCGGCTGTGGTGGCCATTTCGCTATCTTTTGGCGCGTTTGCTGTCTGGCCAGCGGCCCGATCAGCCAGAATAAGCGCAACCATCGCCAATAATCGGGCTTCGCCAATCTGCCCAACCGACGCGACCAGCGATTGCATAATTGACTCAACTTCTTCGCCAAGCTTGCTGACATGCGCCTCTTCACCAGCACCGCATCCAATCTGGTAGGGGTTACCATTTAATCTGATGGTTACAACAGAATGGCTCATGCGGTGTCTCCTTATCCGGCCCTATGCCAAATTATCTGCCCGGGTTTAGTCCGGGCCTAATTCCCAGGCTTGTTCTCAGTTCACGATGCGGTTCTACAGGCTGTCTTTATCTCGGCCTGATGACAGACCAGACGCCGTTAGATTGGCGATCATCTTCATGGCTGTTTCCAAATCCGCCTCAATCGCCGTGAGGTCTTGTGACAGCTTGCCTATGTCAATGGCTGGTGCCGGGTGCGCCGAGTGCGTCGGCGCATCAGACCTGTCGGCATTGGCAGTGTCAGCACCATTGCCAGCCGCGGCAAGGGCGGTTGAATTTTGCGCTTGCTCAACCGCCGATTCCAATGCTGCCAGCGACTCGGCGAGCTGTTTCTGCGCATTTTGCAACCGGTTCATTCTATGTTTATTCCACTTTTAACGGCGACGAAAACTCACTCTGTGACAAGCATTTTACCGTCAAATGCAAGATCGTTCGGCGCAATTTTTTCTCTTGATCATAAAGCGTTACACAGCAAAGCTTGCCTCAAATCAGAATCGAAATAAACCCTAAAAAAAATTGATCTAGGTGACCGGGCGCAAAAACACATATGAACCACCCGGCTATGGTGCATTGACGAAACAGTCGAAACTGGGCAAATTGCGACACACCACACCCCAAGATTGTTTAGGCGCACCTGAGCGTGCCGCGCCCGCCGGAGACCCGCATGCCAAATCCACATGATAAACAACGCATGTCAAACGCCATTCGGGCGTTGACAATGGACGCGGTGCAAGCTGCAAATTCCGGCCATCCGGGTATGCCCATGGGCATGGCAGACGCCGCCACCGCGTTATTTTCCGATCATCTTAAATTTTCCGCCAGCGCGCCAAACTGGGCAGACCGGGACCGGTTTGTGTTGTCCGCCGGACATGGGTCGATGTTGCTTTACGCATTGCTGTATCTGACCGGCTATGCCGATATGACCATTGATGAAATTCGTAATTTCAGACAGCTTGGCGCACGCACTGCTGGACATCCTGAATTTGGACATGCAAGCGGCATTGAAACCACAACCGGCCCGCTTGGCCAAGGGATTGCCAACGCCGTTGGGATGGCCATGGCAGAACGCCATTTGGCAGCTAATTTCGGCGATGATCTCGTTGACCACCACACCTATGTGATCGCTGGTGATGGCTGTTTAATGGAAGGCATTAGCCATGAAGCGGCATCAATGGCTGGCCACATGGGGCTGTCACGCCTGATTGTGTTGTTTGACGATAACGGCATTTCAATTGATGGCCGTACCGATTTGACCGTGTCTGACAATATCACTGGACGGTTTGAATCATATGGATGGCAGGTATTGGCCTGTGACGGGCATGATATGGATGCGGTATCTGCGGCCATCACCGCCGCCAAGGCCGATAACCGGCCAAGCCTGATTCGTTGCAAAACGGTGATTGGATTTGGATCGCCAGCCAAACAAGGCACATCTGGTGTTCATGGCGCCCCACTTGGCGACGCTGAAATTGAAGCGGCACGTGCGGCGCTTGATTGGCCACATGCGGCGTTTGAAATCCCGGCCGACATATTGGCCCAGTGGCGCGCGGTTGGCACACAAGGCGATAGCACCCGCGCTGTCTGGCAAAAACAGCATGACTCGCATCCAAAGGCGGCATTGTTTGATGCGGCCATGCGCGGCGATGTGCCAGATGAGCTTGCCCCAGCCATCCTTGATTGGAAAACCACACTGGCGGCTGACCCGCAAAAGCTCGCGACCCGCGTTGCCAGCCAAAAAACACTTGAAGCGATTTTACCGGCCTGCCCGACTTTGTTTGGTGGTTCGGCTGACCTGACCGGTTCGAATAATACAAAGGTTGGCGATCACAGTATTTTTGACCGCGACAATTACAGCGGCACTTATATTCATTATGGTGTACGCGAACATGGCATGGCGGCCGCCATGAACGGCATTGCCCTTCATGGTGGGGCGATTCCTTATGGTGGCACATTTATGGTATTTACCGATTATTGTCGGCCATCAATCCGCCTGTCAGCGCTGATGGGACAGCGTGCGATCTATGTGATGACACATGATTCAATCGGTTTGGGTGAAGACGGCCCCACGCACCAGCCGGTCGAACATCTGGCGGCTTTACGGGTGATTCCAAATTTGCTGGTGTTCCGGCCCGGCGATGCGGTGGAAACAGCCGAAGCCTGGCAATGTGCCATTGAGGCCGCCAACACCCCTTCTATTCTGGCACTAAGCCGGCAAGGCATGGCGCAATTCAGACAGGGCGACATGACCGAAAACAAAACTGCTTTTGGCGGATATATCGTTGCTGGGGATGACGCCGATCGGCAGGTGACGTTAATTGCCTCTGGGTCAGAGGTTGGCATTGCGCTAGCAGCGCGTGACAGCCTGTTTAAAGATGGCATCGCCGCAACCGTGGTATCTATGCCTTGTATGGAATTATTCCGGTCGCAAGATGCCGCTTATCAAAATGGTATTTTGGGGTCTGCACCGCGGATCGTTATCGAAGCCGCAATGCAACAATCATGGGACTGGATGCTTGGCCCAACAGATGGCTTTATCGGCATGAATGGCTTTGGCGCCTCTGCCCCGATCAATGATCTTTATGCGCATTTTGGTATCACCGAAGACGCAGTTGTGGCGGCGGTACGTCAGCGGCTTGGCTAGACAGCCAGTTGCAGATATCTAGATAAAAAAATAACAAACAGGAGCAATACTGGTGACTTTACGATTGGCAATTAGCGGATTTGGCCGGATTGGACGCCTGACCATGCGGGCGTTACAGGAAATGAAGCGTGATGACATGGAAATTGTTCTGATCAACACGCCCGGGTCTGCCGACATCGCCGCGCATCTTTATGAATTTGATTCCATTCATGGCCGCGCAACCAGCCCCGTGACAAGCGGCGAAGACTGGATTGATATTGGCTATGGCAAAATTCCGATCACCCACGAGCGCGACCCGTCAAAAATTCCGCATGCCGCGCATAATGTTGATATTGTTCTTGAATGTTCAGGCAAATTTAACAGCCGCGATGGGTCGGCAGGGCATCTTGCCGCGGGTGCAAAAAAAGTGCTGGTATCGGCACCTTGCAAACAGGCCGATATGACGGTTGTTTACGGCGTAAACCACAATGATTTGCATGCCAAAGCCGATGTTGTTTCAAACGCATCCTGTACGACAAATTGTTTGGCCCCGGTGGCCAAGGTGCTGGCCGATACTGTTGGCATTGAAGCCGGTTATATGACCACAATTCATGCCTATACCGGCGACCAGCCAACACTTGATTCAAGCCATAAAGACATGCGCCGGGCACGCGCCGCGGCGATGTCAATGATACCGACATCAACTGGTGCGACATCTGCGGTTGGCGAAGTTTTGCCAGCGCTTGTTGGCAAAATGAATGGATCGGCCATACGTGTGCCAACGGCAAATGTATCGGTTGTTGACCTTGTGGTGACAACCAGCCGTGATACCAGCCTTGATGACATCAATCAGGCGTTCCGCGACGCCGCAAACGGCGCGTTAAAAGGCGTATTGGGAATCAACGAACGCCCACTAGTTTCGATTGATTTCAACCATGATCCCCATTCTTCGGTTGTCGATTTGACACAAACCAATGTTGCCAATAAACGGTTTGTCCGGGTGCTGTCATGGTATGACAATGAATGGGGCTTTTCGTGCCGCATGCTGGATACCGCCGCAGCGATGCGCAACTATCTGTAGCGCTCTGTGCCGATTAGCGGTATGAAGTGCCGCGGTTGGTTACTGATACAAGGAATGGTCAAATGAAACTCAATGGTAATGCTGTCAAACCCGGCAATGTGATTGAACATAACGGGCGGTTATGGACAGCGGTTAAAGTGTCACATGTGAAGCCGGGCAAGGGCGGGGCTTTTGCCCAGATTGAGCTTCGTGATATCCGCGATGGCACAAAATTGAACGAACGATTTCGGTCATCTGAAACGGTCGAGCGCGTTATTCTCGATGAAAATGAATGTACATTTTTATATGCAGATGGTGACCAATTGGTCTTTATGCATGCCGAGACATTTGAACAAATTAGCATTACTTCAGACATGGTTGGCGACCGCGCTGCATTTTTGCAAGATGGCATGGTGATCAACATGTCAAGCTATGAAGGTGATCCCATTTCAATTGATTTGCCTGATACCGTGGTGATGGAAGTTGTTGAGGCTGATGCTGTTGTCAAAGGCCAGACAGCGTCATCATCCTACAAGCCAGCTATTCTGGAAAATGGTGTCCGCGTGATGGTGCCACCACATATTGAAACAGGTACGAGAATCGTTGTGCGGCCAGAAGACGCCAGCTATGTCGAGCGTGCAAAAAACTAATCTGATCCCGACCCGTTAGGATATCCCCGCATGGCCACCCGTTCAGCCCTAATCAATGTGATGCATAAAGCGGCCACCGCCGCCAGCCGTGGTATGTTGCGCGACTTTGGCGAGGTTGAAAATCTGCAAGTCAGCCGCAAAGGCCCAGCAGATTTTGTCTCGCGAGCAGATACCAATGCCGAACGTGTGATCAAATCAGAATTGCAAAAAGCCCGGCCAGATTGGGGGTTCGTCATGGAGGAAAGCGGCCATGTTGACGGCGCCGACCCAGACGCCCCAGTTTGGATTGTTGACCCGCTTGACGGCACCACAAATTTTCTACACGGCATCCCACATTTTGCCATTTCAATCGCGGTAAAAGACAAAGGTAAAATCACTGCGGCCTTGGTGTTTGATCCGGTGCGTCATGAATATTTCTTTGCCGAAGCTGGTCAGGGCGCCTTTGTCAATGACCGCCGGTTGCGGGTTTCTGGACGGCGCCATATGGCGGATTCTTTATTTGCCACCGGCATTCCCTTTCTGGGACATGGTGATGCGGCCGGGCATGCCAAATTTGGCAAAGAACTTCAAAAGATTATGGCGGTCAGTGCTGGTGTCCGGCGGTTTGGATCAGCCGCGCTTGATTTGGCCTATGTTGCCGCTGGCCGCTATGATGGATTTTGGGAACGTGGTCTCAATTCATGGGATATTGCCGCAGGTATCCTGCTGGTGCGCGAAGCTGGCGGTTTTGTGTCTGATTTTGCCTCGCGTGATCGCGCCCTTGATAGCGGCGATATTGTCGCCGCCAATCCGTCAATCCACGCAGAATTGCTGAAATGCCTGAATGCGACCACCGCTGATCATGCCTAAATGCCAGCGGGGTTTTGCACCGTCGATCACTACAATGACGTAAAATAGGCACCGCAAGGGCTTGCCAATCTTCATAATCCTGCCATTCTTTAGCGCTAGACCATAAAAAAGCCATAGAGACGCATTAGACAATCCGTTCAGGATGTCCCAGCGATTTGGCAGAAATTTGGCTGGCAAAGATTGTGGAGAGTCGATCATGCGCACTGACCCCAAACGTTTTTTATTCCGTATGATGTTGTTTTTAGCGTTTGTCGGTACGATTTGCGCCCTGCTATTTGCCCCATTGCAAAGCGCGTTTATGGGCAACCCGGCGTTAAATAGCGTGATTTTGGCAACGCTTGGGCTGGGCATTCTTTATGTGATCCGGCAAATACTGCGCTTAACACCCGAACGCAATTGGTTGCTGTCGATCCAGAAAACCGGTTCGCTGGACACGCCTGAAAAACGGCCGGTTTTGCTGGCCACTGTTTACGCCATGCTGGCTGATTCCCGTCATGACGCGCAATTATCGGCATTGTCATTACGGTCAGTCCTTGATGGTGTTGCCGCCAGGCTTGATGAGGGGCGTGAAATTTCCCGCTATATGATTGGCCTGTTGGTGTTTTTGGGGCTTCTTGGCACCTTTTGGGGGCTGTTACAAACAATTGGTGCTGTCAGTCTGGTGATCAACTCGCTTGATGCCAACAGCGCCAATTTTCAGGAAATGATGTCGCAATTGCGATCTGGATTAGACGCGCCACTTTCCGGCATGGCAACGGCATTTTCTTCATCACTTTTTGGTCTTGCCGGGTCTCTTATCCTGGGATTTCTTGATCTTCAGCTTGGCCAAGCCATGGGTCGGTTCTTTAACGAATTAGAAGACTGGCTATCAGCCTTTGCCAGATTTAATGACAGCAATACAGCCGGCGGGGCGCATGGGGCCCTTGCCCATGGCATGAGCGAAGAAGCCGCACGGGCATTATTGTCATTGTCGCAATCTATCGCCGAGGGTGAAACCAACCGGACAAAAATTGTGGAACAAATGTCCAAATTGAACAGCACAATGGCAACGCTGAACGAGGCCAGCGCTGATGATCGCCGAATTCGCGAACAGCTGGCCGAACTCAACGCCAATTTACAACAGCTTGCCGATGATATGCGTACCGACCGCGCGCATCAGACTGAAATTCTGACCGCTGAGTTAAAGGGTCTGTCGCAATCAATCGCCGCCTTGATTGGCACCTCTTCAATCGCCAAGCGGGGCAAATAAGCATGGCGCTTGCACGGCTTGGCAACACCCGCCGCAGTGAAAATTTTACCTGGCCCGGCTTTGTCGATGCGCTGGCCACCTTGCTTATGGTCATCATCTTTGTGTTGATGGTGTTTGTGCTTATTCAGGCCAATTTGGCTTACCGCGTGTCTGGTCAGGACGCCACCCTTGGTGAAATGCGCCAACAATTGGCATCCTTGAGCGAATTACTGAATATCGAACGGCGTGCCAGCGCTGATCTGGCGGCGGATCTCGCACAATTGCAAATCCAGCTTGAAACCAGCGAAACCGACAGAAGCACCCTGGCCGCACAACTAGCGGCGGTACAGGCAACACTTGGCACCAGAAACAGTGAATTAACCGCCCTTAATGCCAAACAAGCCGAAACAGAAGCCGCCCTGACAGCCGCTAGAGACGCCCTTGATGAACGTTTGCGGGCATTGCAAATGGTCGAAGGGCAACTCGCCCTCACCGAAGCGCGCAACCGCACACAACAACAAACAATGCGCGATCTCGAGGCGGAAACAACCGCGTCAAAAGCCGAAGTTGCACAAATGACGCTGGTGTTGGCGGGACTTCGCCAGCGGATTGAAGAATTAACAGCCTTGCTGGCAGAAAAAGACCGGCAAGCTGAAGAAGATAAAGTGGCCATTGCCAATCTTGGCAGATCGCTAAATAACGCACTGGCCAGCCGTGTTCAGGAATTGCAACAATTTCGATCAGAATTTTTTGGACGCTTGCGCGATGTTTTGAAAGGCCGCGACGATGTTCAGATTGTCGGGGATCGGTTTGTCTTCCAGTCAGAAGTTTTGTTTGCTCCCGGTCAGGCTGATATTGGCGCCACTGGGCAAAGCCAACTTGCCCAACTGGCCGTGGCACTCGCAGATATCGCCGCAAAAATCCCGGATGATATCAACTGGGTGCTGCAAGTTGACGGCCATACCGATAATCTGCCGGTACGCGCCGGGCGCTATACTGATAACTGGGATTTATCGACCGAACGCGCGTTATCCGTGGTGAGATTTCTGGTGATGCAAGGCGTGCCAGCCGAAAGATTGGCCGCGACTGGTTATGGTGAATTTCAGCCTTTGGCAAGCGGTGACACTGCGGCTGACCGTCGTCTAAACCGCCGTATTGAATTGAAAATCACCCAGCGCGTTGCGGCCAAATAAACCGATCAGATCATCATACCTTATGACAAATGGCGATGATCGGTTGTATGGTTCATGGCTTCATCATAAACTTATGCGGGGTTGTACATCAATCGCATAAGGTAAAGAGCTGTCATGTCATTTGGGTGGCGTGTCTCAAAGCTACTTCCAAACGGGGTGTTGGTGGCGGCATCATGGATGCTGGCGGCTTGTGTTCCGATTCATGAAACAATTGATTATCGCTATGGCATGCCACACGTTGGTCACAGACCATTGATTCTGGCAACGCAAAACCAGCCATTGAATCTAGACGATTCACATATGGCGCTAGATCGCACCAATGTGGCAAATTTGGCTGATCGCGCGTTATCTAGCGGTACCAATCGGACTGCTGAGCCAAACAAAAGTGACCTACTAGCCACCAAGGAAATCCAACTATTTGCCGATCACACGCTTGGAATCTGGCACACTTTTCTGCCTGACACGACGCCAGAACAATTGCAATCAGATGATACTGGCCAAAATCCTAACATACGGTTTAGAAGACATGCGCTTGCCGATAATCATTTGCTCACGATCTCAAGCCCAGCAGACTCGCTTTTCTGGATAGGTACTGGATCATTTGTACAACCAATTGCCATTCAAATTGATTATTTTTGCGGCACAGATTGTGCGCCAATACCCTATACAGGTGATGGGTTGATCCAGTTTGATTTTGATGCCAATCAAGGGCATATCCGCGCGATGGCGCTAACCAGCAACCAAAATAACCAGTTTATTGGCCAGCTCGATTTCGACCTTGAAGCAATGTCAAAAAACAGTTTTTCAGACCCAAGCGCCCGGCTTGTTTTCAGCATCGACAACGCCCCGCAACATATCTGGAATGCCGTGGTCATTGGTACAGTTGATCCAGACCCACGGCCGACCGTAGATGGTGTCTTTGGTGCGGCTGATGCAAACCGGGTTCACGCGCTTACTGGCCATTTCCATGCCAAATGACCGTTCAGCTTTTTGGCAGAGAAAACTGTAATTCGGCTAAGGTTCGATATAATGCCGATTCAACCATGAGCGTCTCATGCGTGCCAATCGCCTGTATGCGGCCGCGGTCCATCAGTAAAATACGATCGGCCTGAACGACGGTTGCCAGACGATGTGCGATGACCAGACTGGTACGGTTTTTCATTAGATTTTCAAGGGCATTTTGCACCGCGGCTTCAGATTGTGCATCCAGCGCGCTTGTCGCCTCATCAAGCAGTAACAAACGCGGATTCCGTAAAATAGCACGGGCAATTGCAATGCGTTGACGCTGGCCACCAGAAAGACGCACCCCCTTTTCACCAACCAAGGCATCATACCCCCCATCAAGGGCAGAAATGAATGTGTCGGCTTGGGCTTTTCGCGCCGCATCGACAATCATATCATGGCTGGCGTCAGGGCGGCCAAAGGCAATATTTTCACGCACCGTTGATGAAAACAAAGCCGCGTCCTGTGGCACCAGACCGATATGCCCGCGCAGTTCAGCAATCGCCACATCGCGTATGTCAACACCAGCTATCGATATACGGCCAGCCACCGGATCATGAAACCGTAACAAAAGATGAAACAGCGTTGATTTGCCTGCACCACTTGGCCCAACAATCGCTACACGTTCACCAGCCGCAATGGTGAAATTTAAATCAGCAACAGCTGGTCTGCCTTGTGATGACGGATAGGCAAAATCAACATGATCAAATTGGCAGGCCACCGGGCTGTAAAGATCAAGCGGTTGCGGCGTGGTTGGTTGCGGCATCACCGCCTGCGTATCTAGAAGATGGGCAATACGTTCTGCCGCACCTGCCGCACGTTGCAGATCACCCGCAAGTTCCGATAAAAATCCAGTCGAGCTTGCCACCAAAAAGGCATAAAAAATAAAAGAAGACAAATCGCCCGGACTGATCCGGCCTGCCATCAAATCCTGACCACCAATCCATAGAATGACGCTGATCCCGCTGAATACCAGAAAAATTAATATACCGCTTAGCACCCCGCGAAGCTTGACCCGCGCCAGACCGGCATCAAGACTGTCCTGCACCGCATGGTCAAATTTTTCCCGCATATGCTGTTCCCGCCCGAAAGCTTGAACCGTATGAATGGCGTTAACCGTTTCTTCGGCCTCAACCGCCACATCGGCAAGCCGGTCTTGTGCCAGACGCGAGGTGACGCGCAAGCGCCGACCTAAAATGATCAGCGGCAACACCACCAGCGGCACAACCACCATCACCACCAGTGACATTTTAGGGCTTGATAACACCACCATCACCACCCCGCCAATCAACAGCAATAGATTGCGTGCCGCCATCGATAGTGTTGATGTCATCACCGTTTGAACAACGGTTGTGTCGGTTGTTATGCGGGCCAGCACGTCACCTGTCCGGTTATTTTCAAACCAGTTAGCTGACAAATTCATCACATGGCTGAACACCGCACGGCGGATATCAGCTAGCACCAATTCACCGATTTTATTGACCATTGTGGTGCGCAAAAAGCTGCCAAAGGCAAGTACCACCGCAATCAGCGCTGTTGCCAGCACCGCGCGGTCGAGCAAGGCCGGATCCCCTTTACCAAGGCCTTCATCGACAAGATAGGCAAGGCCCCTTCCCATGCATAAAAGCGCAGCAGCCACCAAGACCAGCGCCAAAACAGCCGCCAAAATCCGCCCTTTATGTGGACGCAAATAGGGCCAAAATGCCCGCAACAAATCACCGCTGGAATAATCCCGAGCTGGCGAGGTTTTCTGGGTTATGGCTTTTGACTGTTGGTGATCATCTTGCATCAAATGTCTGTGGCCTCAAAACCGCGTCTGTTGACGTTGGCATATTTTCCTGACTGGGGGCTTGCTAATCATCGCCAGAGAGGATATACCACCAGCGCTGTTGTATGGCGAGACCGATTTCCGCCGCACAGCGTTTGAGATGACATCACGCATGGCTATAACGCTGAAGCGGGCCAAATTCGGAGACGGGCATGAAAAAAGATACGCACCCAGATTATCATGAAATCACACTTGTGATGACCGATGGCAGTGAGCGCAAAACACGGTCTACATGGGGCAAGCCCGGCGACGTGCTAAAGCTCGATATCGACCCAAAAACCCATCCAGCATGGACAGGCCAGCACCGTATCGTTGATTCAGGTGGTCAGGTTGCACGATTTAACAAACGTTTTGCTGGCCTTGGCGTAAAATAACGCCCAGCTACAAAAGCAAGCAGTCACAAAGCCGGCATTTCGCCGGCTTTTTTATTATGTATTTATTGTGTCATTTTAAATCAGCAAATCTGTTTCAGCATGCGGCATTAGGCTGAATTTTTGATCGCCGCTTGCGCCGCCGCCAACCGCGCCGCTGGCACCCGGAATGGTGAACAGGACACATAATCAAGGCCGACCTCTTCGAAGAAACAGATCGAATCGGCGTCACCGCCATGTTCGCCGCAAATACCTAATTTGATGTCTGGCCGGGTTGATCGGCCCCGCTTTACCCCCATATCGACGAGAAACCCAACGCCATCACGGTCAATTGAGACAAAGGGGTCAACCGGGTAAATATCGGCGTCCGCATAATGATGCAAAAATGATCCGGCATCATCGCGGCTGATTCCCAATGCTGTTTGCGTCATATCATTGGTGCCGAATGAGAAAAATTCGGCTTCTTCAGCCAGCTCTGCAGCACAGATGGACGAACGTGGCAATTCAACCATAGTGCCAACAAGATAAGATATAGACACACCAGTTTCAGCCATCACCGCCGTTGCCGCCGCATCTATTTCCTGTTTGCACAGGCTGATTTCACGTGCTGTTGCGGCCAATGGCACCATAATTTCTGGTGATGGCACGTCACCTGTTTTCTGGGCAACCGCACAAGCCGCCTCAAAAATGGCCCGCGCCTGCATCCGGCAAATTTCTGGATAGGTGATGGCCAATCGACACCCCCGATGTCCAAGCATTGGATTCGATTCGGACAATTTGACCGCCCGCTGGCGTGCGGTTTCGACAGTCACCCCAGATACCTTTGCCACTTCCGCCAATTCATCCGCCGAATGCGGCAAAAATTCATGCAAGGGTGGATCAAGCAAACGTATGGTAACGGGCCGTCCTGCCATAATGCTAAATAACGATTCAAAATCTTTGCGTTGCATCGGCAATAATTTTGCCAACGCCGCTTCACGGCCTTCGGTGTCATTGGCCATAATCATCTGCCGCATGGCAATGATCCGATCCGCATCGAAAAACATATGTTCGGTGCGGCACAGGCCAATACCCTCGGCGCCAAAATCAAGTGCCACTTGGGCATCTGTTGTGGTTTCGGCGTTCGCGCGTACGCCAAGCCGCCGCCGTTCGTCTGCCCATTTCATAATGGTGCCAAATGCCCCAGACATTTTCGGCTGAATGGTATCAACGGCACCGGCATAAACATCACCCGTGGCACCATCAATGGTGATCAAATCACCTTCGGTCAGCACCTGATCCTGAATGAAAATTTTGCCGCTCACTTCATCAAATCGCACATCACCCGCACCGCAGACACACGCCCGCCCCATACCGCGTGCGACCACCGCGGCATGGCTGGTCATTCCACCACGCGCGGTCAGAATACCGGCGGCGGCATGCATGCCATGGATATCTTCTGGGCTTGTTTCCAGCCGCACCAGAATGACCGTTTCACCAGCCGCCGCCATTTCTTCGGCGCGATCAGCACTCAACACAATCTTGCCGCAGGCCGCCCCGGGCGAGGCGGGCAGACCCCGCGTTAAACATGTTTTTTCAGCTTTTGGATCAAGTGTTGGGTGAAGCAACTGGTCAAGTGCATTCGCATCAATCCGGCACAGTGCCTCGTCCCGGCTGATCAAATTTTCTTCAGCCATCTCAACAGCCATCCGCAAGGCCGCCTCGGCGGTGCGTTTCCCACTTCGCGTCTGCAGCATATATAGCGTGCCCTGCTGAACCGTGAATTCCAAATCCTGCATATCGCGGTAATGCGCTTCAAGCCGCGACCTGACATCATCTAACTGCGCAAATACATCTGGCATGGCTTCTTGCAATGACGCGGCGCTACTGCCGGATTTTTCACGTTCTTTTATGGTCAGCGGTAGAGGCGTGCGAATGCCCGCCACAACATCCTCGCCCTGCGCGTTGATCAGAAATTCGCCGTAAAAACTATTTTCACCAGTTGACGGGTCACGGGTAAAGGCAACACCGGTCGCACAATCATCTCCCATATTGCCAAACACCATGGCTTGTACATTTACCGCGGTACCCCAAGCGGCCGGAATGTTATTCAGCCGCCGATAGGTTGCCGCCCTTGTGTTTGTCCAACTGGTGAATACAGCCCCAATCGCCCCCCATAATTGTTCCCATGGGTCTTGCGGAAACGGCGTGTCCATTTCATCCATAACGATATCTTTATAGATCGCGACAAGTGCCATCATGTCATCGCCAGTCAAATCTGTATCATTGATCAGGCCGCGCTCGCGCTTCATATCTTCGAGCGCATCTTCAAACAGCCCATGATCAACATCCATCACAACATCGCCATACATCTGAATGAAACGGCGATAGCTGTCATAGGCAAACCGACTGTCATTGGCGTGTTTAGCCAAACCAGCCGCGGTCTCGTCATTCAAGCCCAGATTCAAAACTGTATCCATCATGCCGGGCATCGACGCCCGCGCCCCGGACCGCACAGACACAAGCAATGGGTTTTTTGGATCAGCAAACGCACTGCCAGTTTCCGCCTCTATTTTGGCAATGGCGGCGCGGACTTCGGCGTCAAGCGTATCTGGGTAAGTATGGTTGTGATCATAAAAATAGGTGCATACGTCAGTGCTGATGGTAAAGCCTGGCGGCACTGGCAAACCAATGCCACTCATTTCAGCTAAATTCGCGCCCTTCCCACCTAATAGGTTGCGCATTGACGATTCACCATCGGTGCCTAACTTGCCGAAATTATACACCCATTTTGTCATGTCACTTCTAGCCTTCTATTTTTGAAAAATCCGCTACCATTAACATTTTTTCACGGATGACCGCCAATAAGCCAAGACGATTCAGGCGAATGGCCGGGTCATCATCATTCACCACAATGCCATCAAAAAACGCATCAATTGGCAACCGTAATTGACCAAGCGCCGTTAATTTCGAAGCAAAATCAACATCGCTGTCAGGCACCGCGGCCAAGGCCGTATGCAAGCGCTGTTCAATATCGTTAAACAGCGCCGGATCAGTGGTTGCCGGAAACGACTTTTTGGCCTTTTTTTCTTCGGCTGACAGCATACTGCTCACACGCCGCCACCCGGCCATCAGGCCAGCGCCTTCACCATCTGCCAAAAAGCCAGCCAGTGATCGGGCTTCATCCGCCATGCGGCATAGATCATCACCAGATGAATCGGCAAGGGCCGCCGCCACCACATCATGCCGCATATTCTGATCACGCAAATACACCCGCAGACGATCGCGGATAAATGGCAAGATGTCCTCATCAACAGCGTCAAACTGGTAATTTTCCGCGGCCTTTTGCAAAAGCGTTGCCAGTGGCAATGACAGTTCAGCATCGAGGATAATGCGGATCACCCCAAGCGCGGCGCGGCGCAACGCAAACGGGTCTTTTGATCCAGTTGGCTTTGCACCAATGCCAAAAAATCCAACAAGCGTATCAATTTTATCGGCCAGTGCCACCGCCTTGGCCGTTGGTGTTTCCGGCACGTCATCTGTTGGGCCTTGCGGACGGTAATGGGTGGCAATGGCGCTGGCAACACTGTCTGCTTCGCCATCGTGACGGGCGTAATACCCCCCGATAATACCCTGCAGTTCTGGAAACTCGCCAACCATGCCTGTCACCAAATCAGCCTTGGCAAGCACCCCGGCACGCCCGGCTTGCTGGGCATCGCATCCCGCAATATAAGGTGCCAAAACCGTGGCAAGCTTTTCAAGGCGCACCGCCTTGGCATGAAGATCGCCTAATCCTTCGTAAAAAGTGACCGCCTGTAATTCTGCCACATAGGATTCTAGCCGCTGTTTTTGATCCTGTTGCCAGAAAAATTCAGCATCAGCAAGCCGCGCCCGCAACACACGCTGGTTGCCTGCCATAATCACCTGATCCCGTTTGGGGTCAGCTTGGCGGTTAGACACAACAATAAAATAGGGCGAGAAATTGCCAGATAGATCCTGCAATGTGATATATTTCTGATGGGTCGCGATAGTCGCTTGCAATAGTTCCGGCGGCAATTTCATAAACCGGTCTTCAATTTGACCAAGCAGGGCTGTCGGAGATTCGACAAGCCCGGCAATATCCTGAATATAGCCACCAAGCTGGGCTTCATTCACCGTGCAATCAACGCTTTTGGCAAGTGACCTGGCCCCATCAATAATGGCGGCGCGCCGATCCGATTGATCAATAATCACATGCGCAAGCGCAAGGCGCTGTTTGAAATCATCAACCGATCCAACGCCTTCAAGGCTGATATCACCGGGCGATTCAAAATAATGTCCGCAACTTGTCGTACCAAATGTCAACGCGTCGCCGCCACCAAGATCAAAACTGCCAGCCAATGCATCACCATCAAATAGGATATTGATCCGGTGCAATGGGCGCACCCAACGGAAACTGCCGCGCCCCCATCTTTGGCTTTTTGGCCATGGAAATTCTGTCAAAATAGACGTGACAACATCGCCAAGCAGAGACTTTGTATCAGCGCCTGTCACATGATTACGGGCAAAGAAAAACCGGCCCTTTGGCGTGTCCTCTTCGATCAACGCCTCACGCGGCACCCCGGCAGATGCCACAAATCCGGCAATCGCCGCCTCTGGCGCATCAACACGCGGGCCGCGTTTTTCAATCATACGATCAGGCTGAGATACCGCAATGCCGCGTGCATAAACGGCCAAATGTCGCGGCCCACACAAGCCATCTATGCTGGCCGCATCTGTCCAAACCCCCAAATCATCAAGCGCGGTTTTTACGGCGGTGGCGAAATGTTGCGCCGCCATGGTTTGCATTCTTGCCGGGATTTCTTCGCCGACAAGTTCAATCAGCAAATCAGCCATGCGATACCGCCTCATCTGCCCCAATCCAGGCTTCACAACACCCGCGTGCCAGCGCCCGCACCCGCCCGATATAAGCGGCACGTTCGGTAACGGAAATCACCCCGCGCGCATCAAGCATATTAAAATAATGGCTGGCTTTCATACATTGGTCATAAGCAGGCAACGCCAATGGTTTGTCCAAGCTTAACAAGCGGCCACATTCAGCTTCTGCATCCCGAAAATGCTGCAACAGCATATCGGTGTCGGCATGTTCAAAATTCCAACCGGAAAATTCAACTTCGGCGCGTTTAAAAATATCGCCATAGACTTTGCCGCCTTCGCTTGCTGGCACGCCGTCCCAATCGAGGTCATACACATTGTCCACGCCCTGAATAAACATCGCCAGCCGTTCCAGGCCATAGGTCAATTCAAGTGGCACCGGCTGGCATTCAATGCCGCCAACTTGCTGGAAATAGGTAAATTGCGACACTTCCATGCCATCGCACCACACTTCCCAGCCAAGCCCCCATGCCCCCAGCGTTGGCGACTCCCAATCATCCTCGACAAACCGAATATCATGCGCATCGGGGTCCAAACCAATGGCCTTTAGCGACCCAAGATAGAGCGCCTGCGAATCTGCCGGCGACGGTTTAAATATCACCTGAAATTGATAATAATGCTGCAACCGGTTTGGATTATCACCATAGCGCCCATCAGCCGGGCGGCGTGATGGCTGTACATAGGCGGCGCGCCATACCGCATCCGGCCCCAGCGCGCGCAATGTCGTTGCCGGATGAAAGGTGCCAGCACCGACCTCCATATCATAGGGCTGCAGGATCACGGCCCCTTGCTGGGCCCAATAATTCTGTAAATTCAGGATGATAGATTGAAAATCAGTACGTGTCATCTTGGCCTGACCGGTGGCGATAGCCCGTCACCTTATCTGGGGGAATTATGTTTCAAAACCATCGCCGCAACCTAGCCGCAAATGCCAGTGAAAAGCAAGTCGAACCCGCCTTAATAGGGGCAGTTTTCCCGCCCACAATTCTCTCCACTGACCCACGCCCCACAGATTTTACATTCGCGCAAGTCAACCGAATGATCGGCGTCAGACCTATCTCGTCCAGCCGCGTCATGCGGTGCATCATGGCGTGACTCATCACCATCTTTGGTCTGTTGCGCGCGGATTGCCGCTTGCCGCGTTTCGTAAATGCGGAAAACTGTCCATACCACCCAGATAATGGCGATCAGACCAAGCAATTTTGGAAGTGACGGGATCATAGGCCATATCGTGCAAAATAGGCACGCTCAACAGCATGTGCGGCAACATCGCCAAGAACCGAACTGGCAAGCTGGGCGGACACACCCCCGCCACCAAGCGATAGCAATTTACGCTTTGGTTCAATCATCAGAAATTCAGTTTTTTCACCAAACCGCCCGGCAATGACCTGACGATAATCGCCAAGCCCATCTACCAGCCCAAGATCAAGCGCACGTTGTCCGGTCCAGAATGCGCCGCTGAACAAATCTTTGCGATCCCCTTTCAGCCGCGACCCACGGCGCGATTCAATATGGGCAATGAACTGGTCATGAATATCAGTCTGTAGCGATTTCAGCCGTGCCACATCTTCATCGCGTTCAGGCTGAAACGGATCCAGCGTTAATTTGGCGTCACCTGCGGTATAAACCCGCCGGTCAACCCCGACCCGGTCAAGCAATTTGTCAAACCCAAATCCAGCCCATAAAACGCCAATTGATCCCACAACAGATGCTGGATTGGCAAAAATTTCATCAGCCGCCGCCGCCAGCCAATAGCCGCCACTTGCCGCGACATCCTCGCAAAAAGCAATCACCGGTATGTCGGTCTGTGCCGCGAGCTGGCGGATGCGATTGCCAATCTGAGCCGATTGCACTGGCGATCCGCCCGGCGAATTGATCAGCAACACCACTGCCTTTGCCTGTTTGACTGAAAAGGCCCGTTTTAATTGCGGTTCGACCGCTTCAAGTGACAGGCCGCGCCGCCCCAGCGACTGCCGCGCGGCGATCACCCCGCTTAACCGCACCACTGGCACGATGGGTGATTTGCGACGCCAAAATAATAAAGTGGACATAAGGCCCATTATTCACCTTTCCCTGTATGACTGGGCTGATCGGGCATCACTTCGCACGCGCCGGATGCACCATATATAGCCCGCCCCCCTTCATAATATGCTGGGCCGCTTCGGTAAAGCCACCATCATCATTATGCACAATCAGCCCGGGCAAAATAGCCCCCGGCCCGCGCACCGCTTTGCGCACCTGTATAATTACCCGGCTGGCCGGGCTCATCGGCCGCGACCACAAAGGAAATAGCAACGTTTCGCCAGCCCCAGCCCGATCAAACAGCCCGATCAATTCTGCCGCCCGGTCAGCCCGGCAAATAAAGCTGATCCGGCCCCGCGGTTTGGCCGCCCATACCGCGGCTTTGACCCAATCATGCAAATCTGTATCGGCGCCCATATGCGCCATGGCCCGCGCGGCATGACGCGGCCGGGTGCCAGCTTTGTGATGATAGGGCGGGTTGCTGATCACATGGTCAAAACTGTCCGCCATCACCGCTGGCATGGCGGTAATATCGGCGTTAACCACGCGCACCTGCTGGCCCATGCCATTGACCGCAACGTTATGTCGGGCCAATGCCGCGGTCACCGGGTCAATCTCGACAGCGGTGATTTGCACCCCATCAAGCCGCTTGGCAATACACAGGCTGATCCCGCCAACACCAGCACCAAGATCCAGCACCCGGCCCCGCGCGGCGGTCAAACTGGCCGCCGCCAGCACCGCGTCGCTTCCCACCCGGTAGCCGGTTTTTGGCTGGGTGATCTGCACCTGTTCAGCAAGCAAATGATCATGCGTGACCTCTACCCCATCAAGCAGATCAGGCAAAATTGGCTGGGGCGGATCAATCATCATATAATTCACCAGCATCCGCCAGAATGGTTTTTGCCGCAAGCAGGCGCGCCTCATCAACCATCAGACGGCGTGGAAACGCGCCGATCCCGGCTTCTAATGCTGAAATATTGCTGTCAAACACCTGGGCCTCGATCCCTGAATCGCGCAATAGCGCCTGCACAAATGACAAGCGCACAAGATTTGTGGTTCGTAACAAAGTCACCATCGGGCAAAATTATGCCGCAGGCGGGATCATTCACCAAGCGTTTATAGCGCCAAGCGGGAAAATACCGCATGGCCAAAATGCCGGTTTTTGCTTGCTGGATTTGCCGCTGGCAGGTATGTCTCATCACTTGTTCATGGCATCATGATCATCACGTTACATTGAATAGCAAGAGACAAAATTTGATGACCGCCACATCGACAGACACACCACAGGCCGCGCCATCGCTGGCGCCGTTGGTGGCGTTGCTGGCCACAGATATGGAACAGGTGAATGCGCGGATTATCGCGCGGATGGCCAGCGATGTGCCGCTGGTGCCAGAACTGGCGGGTCATTTGATTGCGGCTGGCGGCAAGAGATTGCGGCCATTATTAACGCTGGCTGGGGCCGGTTTAGCTGGCGGCAGCCCACATGCCATTGGTTTGGCCACCGCGGTCGAATTTATCCATTCGGCCACATTGTTGCATGATGATGTGATTGACGAATCAAAATTGCGCCGGGGCCGCGATACGGCCAACGCCCTATGGGGCAATGATGCGTCTGTATTGGTGGGAGATTTTTTATTTGCGCGGGCGTTTGAACTGATGGTCGAAACTGGCAATTTGTCCGTGTTAGGACAGTTAAGCCATGCGTCAGCGCGGATCACCGAAGGCGAGATTAAACAAATGACAATCGCGGGCGCACCAGATACGTCAGCGGAAGATTATCTAGATGTGATCCGCAATAAAACCGCCATTTTATTTGCCGCCGCCGCCGCATCTGGTGCCGAAGTGGCCGGGGCCAACGCCGCCATCATAGAGGCCGCACATGAGTATGGCCTGCAACTTGGTATGGCATTTCAGATTATGGATGATGCCATGGATTACAGCCTGTCATCGGACGATATGGGCAAAAATAGCGGTGATGATTTTCTTGACCAAAAAATCACCCTGCCATTGATTATTGCCTATGGTGATGGCACCGATACCGAACGCCAATTCTGGCAAAGAACCATTGGTGACGGGGCATTTGCTGATGGTGATTTTGAAACGGCCTGCGCTATTTTACAGCGTTATGATGCGATTGACCGCAGTGTTGCCGAAGCGGTGCATTATGCGCAAGCCGCCGACCGCGCACTCGGGCGCATTGCCGCCCAGAACAGCGCCAACCCGGCGCTTCTTGACGCCCTGTCCGAAGCGGCAAAATTTGCCGCGCACCGCCAGAACTAGCCGCGCAATAACCGCGCAATTTCCGCCGCCCGTCGCGGCAATTGGCCGGCCCATTTGCTTGCCAATGCCTCAGCCGCCGCCGCCTGCCAGTCATCCGCCGCAATCACCACCCGCACAAAATCTCTACGTGGCGGGGCATCACGGCGGATCGCCGCCAGCGTTTCCCGCTGAAATAGCGCACCAGGTGCGGCCAGACTCAACACCGCATCAAGTTCTTGCCGTGCCAGCCAGCCCCTGCCGTAGCGTGCGTGCATAGCGGCCAGATAGGACGGCGACAAATTCAACTGAATTTTAAAAGTACGTCCCTGCACCAGCGCGGTGTCATCAGCCTCGGCCAAATCGGCAAGCCAGCGCAACGGCCGCGGCGTTGTCGTTGCCAGCGCCCGCGGTGCGTCGCCAATTCGCAGTGCCAGCATCAAATTGTCCCACGCCGCCTGATGCCGCCATTTGGCAATTTCGTCGGCCCATACAAATTCAAATTCTGGCCCGCGAAGCTGTTCTGGGTCATCGGCTGAAAAACAGCGCGCGGTCACCCCGTTTGGCCAGATCAGTCGGCGCTGTGACGGCTGCCAGTCTGGCCGTGCCCATTTTGGACTGTTGGCAAGAATGCCAGCTGACCCTTCGACCATCACATGCCTGACATCATCAAAGGTGTCGCCAACCAGCCCGATCTGCCCAGCCATACCATGAACGCGCCCAGCATTGTTGGCGAGACTGCGCACCCATTCACTGCCGGTGCGGGTTTTGCCAAAACCACGCCCGGCAAGCAACAGCCAGACCCGCCAATTCCCCGCCGGAGGCAGTTGTTTGCGGCGCGCCCATAACGGCCAATCAGCCAGTAAAATTTCAATTTCTTCAGCCGCCAAAGAGCCGATAAACCGCTGGCGCTCAGCTGTCGTCATGCGCCGCCATAAGGCGTGCCATTTTGGTCTCAAGCTCGCGGCGCAAGGCGTCAAGACTGTCCTCGTCATTAGCAGATGTAAGTCGGCGGGCCTGACTAGTGCCAAACACCAATGGCCGCCGTGCTTTAAGTAGAAACATCAGCAAACTATCTGAATAGCGGGTGATCGTGCCAATCATCTCGCCGCGGAAATAACGCCCCTCTTCAGTGCCATCCATCGCCCGCCGCAACGCTTCAAGCTCCAGCAAGTCAGCAGCCTCTTCCAGCGCGTCATCCCACAATGCGGCAAACACCGTATCCTGTTTGCGCAAGCGATATAATTGCGCCCGCGCCCGCCCGGCATGCCGCGCGGCGGCGCTGACATTGCCAGTTTTGCGAAGCATTTCAAAAAATAGCGCGCGCCACGGCGCGGCATCAGCCTCAGGGCTATGGCTCGCCATTATCCTAAACCAAAAAGTGAATGGAAATATTTGCAGTGTATAATAGGAAATATCCTATTTTGTGTCATTTGTCAAGATGATTTTTTTTGTCGCTGCCAGATTTTTTGCAATTGGACCATCG
>JAYOVO010000004.1:3175-35611 GCA_038151495.1 Alphaproteobacteria bacterium | reverse complement strand
CAAATGGCGGGCTGGATACATCAGCCCCCATATAGCGGCCATTAAAGAAATCACGCTGATAGGCTTTTTCAGCGCCCCAACAGCCATTATTCATCACCACGGTAACGGTGTTAATATTGTAATCAACGGCGGTGCTAAGTTCTGAAACCGTCATACCAAACCCACCATCACCCATCAGGCTGATCACTGGCCGTTCTGGCACGGCTAACTTAACGCCCAGTCCGCAGGCAAAGGAAAAGCCAACAAGGCCAAAATCCAGCGGTGAAAACAGGCTTTTGGGGCCGCCATAACAAAGCGCATCAGTGCCTTGCAAACATAATGTGCCAGCGTCAAATGTAACCGCGGCATTATCTGGAAACACCATACGAAACGCTTTAAACAGACCAGATGGCTGTATCGGGTCAGTCTCGACAGCATCTTGATCACGCTTGGCCAGAAAGGCCGCCCGTTCATCCTTGTAACTGGCCGTCCAAGCATCGGCGGTGGCCCGCCTCGCGATTTTTGCTAGCGCCGCGGCAAGCGCTGTCGCCGTTGCCGGCGCATCGCCCCAAATTCCTAGCGCAACCGGAAAAAATCTGCCAATCGCAGTTGGCTCTATTTCAATCTGGATTATAGCGGCGTCCCGATTGATGTTATCGTAGCTATAAAAGGTTGAATTAAACCCAAGCCGCGTTCCAAGCGCCAAAATAACGTCAGCTTCCTTTACCAAACGCGACGCCACCGCATTGCCACGCGGCCCCATCTGCCCAGCATTTAATGGATGTCCAAATGGTATCGCATCACCATGCCCGGGGGATGTCACAATCGGCGCATTCAAACTTTCAGCCAGCGCAATCGCGGCATTGTCGCCATTTGTATTTTTAATGCCGCCGCCAGCAACAATCACCGGTCGGTCAGCCGCCGCCAAAAGCGCGGCGGCCTGTTCAATTTGTTCATTGCCAGCCTGTGGCAGGCTCATATTCCGATAGTGTTGAGGTTGCGGTTCGCGATCAAATTCAGCCTGCCCAGACAACACATCACGCGGCAAATTGACCTGAACTGGCCCACGGCGCGGCGCCAGAGCCGTTCGAAAAGCTTCACGGAAAATTTCTGGCACCCGATCAGTTGACGGTACCGTCCATGTTTTCTTGGTGATCGGGGCAAATAGCGCCTGTTGATCGACTTCCTGAAATGCATCGCGGTACACATGCCCCGAAGACAGCGCCCCGGCAATTGATACCACCGGCGAATATGCCGCTTTCGCCTGTGCCAAGCCAGTGACCAAATTGGTTGCACCCGGGCCATTTTGCCCGGCCAGAACAACTCCAGCCTTGCCGCTTGCCCGGGCATAGCCATCGGCCATATGTGTGCCGGTACGTTCATCATGAATGCCAATAAATTTAATATCATCTGCATCATACAACGCATCAAACATTTCCATTGTTGCAGAACCAATCAAACCAAATACATATTCAGTTTTTTCATTGCGCAACGCCTCGACAGCGGCTTGACCGCCCGACAATGTTTTTGTTGTTTTTGCGTTCATAGGGGAAGCTTTCTGAAAAAATCAATGACTGGCGCGGTAAATGATTGCGGCTGTTCCATCAGGCCTAAATGTTTCAGTTCAGGCACAATGCAGATCTCAGCCTGATCAATTTCGCCAGCAATTGTTGCGGCCATATCAGGCGTGCTGCCACTATCATTTTCGCTGGTGATCACAATCGTTGGCACATTGACCGGCGTGGTTGGGCGGGTCAGTTCTTTCACGCCAGTTGCCAACACCCATGCCGCTTCGGCATAACTTTGGGCGTCGACTTGGCGGCGCCATGCCCGCACCGTTTCCATAAAATCTGGGTGTGATGTTCGATAATCATCGGTAAACCAGCGTTCAAGCGCGGCTTCCATAGTGGCCATCGCCCCTTCTGATCGCACCGCTGCGGCCCGCGCTTCAACCAAAGCTTGCGCTTCATCACCGCGATCATGCGGCGAATTCAAAATGGCCAGTGCCGACAAACGATCAGCATAATCAAGGGCAAATCGGCGATTGATCATGCCGCCAATCGAAAACCCTACAACCGCTGCCTTGTCTATTTGTAAATGGTCGAGCAGGCCGCGTAATTGCCTTGCATACAGTGATAAATCAGTTGGCGCCGTTGGCGCGGCGCTATCACCATGGCCTAACAAGTCATAGCTCACCACCTGATAATCGGCGGCAAAATCGGCAATATGGTCACGCCACATATGCCGACATAGACCCAACCCATGGATCAGCACCACTACCGGTGCATCAGCCTTGTGCAAGACATCAAAAGCGGTGCCATCAGGGGCGATTTCATACCCCGGCTGGATTGTCGACATCGTGCCCCATCTCCTTTAAATCTTCATAACGGTCACCAATACGATGATGCGGATGACCACCAACAGATGCCCCAAGGGCCATGACAATTTCATCATCAGCTGGCGCATCCGGAATGTTAAGGTGAATGGTCTGATAATGCGAACGCCGCCCAGCGTCATGTTTATCCATAAGCGGTATCACCAAAGGACAGCCAGCCGCACCACGCAAATTTGCAAATGCAAGATAGGTTTTGGCGTCAACCGCATCACGATATTGGTTGCCGAACCAGACGGTATGCGTCAATGCCTGCGCATGTTCAATTTCACCGCCAATCCCCACAACCGACGCTTTGCCATATCCTTCTAGCTTATCGCCAGTGACAGCCAGAACCATATCTGTCAGCAATTTGCCAAGTTCTGGCCCAAGGTCGCGGATTTCTGGCTTTAGATTTTCAACAAAACCACGTCCAAACCATGGGTTACGAATGATGGCCACTGCGGCAACCAGCAAAGTAGGTTCGGCAAGTGGCTTTCCCCCCTCATTATGCGTATGTTGGATATGGGTAATCGTTCTTCTGATTTCTGCTGGCATGATCCGTCCTTTACAAAAAAATCAACGCGGTTGAAATGGGTTGGCGATTGGCGTTGTGCTGAGATTCATCCACACGGTTTTCGGTCTGGTATAGTCATACACGGCTTGCATCCCGCTTTCACGACCATAGCCAGATGTTTTCATACCGCCAAATTCGGCAATTGGCGATATTACCCGGTATGTATTCACCCAAATAATGCCCGCCCGTATGCGCCGCGCCATCCGCACCGAACGCGCGCTATCACGTGTAAAAATACCAGCCGCCAACCCATGTTGCGACGCATTGGCATGGGCGACAACTTCGTCTTCGTCCGTAAACCGCAACACGCTTAACACCGGGCCAAATAATTCAGTATCAACAATGGTCATGTCTTGGCGTGGACATTCAATAATGGTGGGTTCAAAATACAACCCATCTCGGCCTGCAACACGCTGACCGCCAGTTAAAATACGCCCGCCTTCAGATTTCGCCAAAGCCACCTGTGATTCAATATGTGCCATTTGCGCAGGGGTGCAAAGTGGCCCCATCTGGGTCGATTCATCTTGCGGGTCACCAATATTTATCGATTTGGCAATTTCAACCATACGGTGCAAAAATTCATCGGCGATCTTGTCATGAAGATACAGCCGCGACCCAGCAACACAGCTTTGTCCAGCCGCGGCAAAAATGCCAGCAACCGACCCGTTGACAGCGCTTTCTAAATCAGCGTCATCAAAAACAATAAAGGGTGATTTACCACCAAGCTCCAGCGAAATTTCAGCAAAATTTTCGGCGGTGTTTCTGATCACATGCGCAGCCGAAGCTGGACCGCCAGTAAATGAAACACGCGCAACCAATGGATGTGATGTCAAGGTTTTGCCACAGGGATCTCCATGCCCAGTAATGATATTGACCACACCATCTGGAATACCTGCCCGTTTGATCAATTTGCCAAATTCCAGCATTGACGCCGATCCATATTCAGACGCCTTTAGCACAATGGCATTACCAGCCGCCAGCGCCGGGCCAATTTTGACAGCGCTTAGAAATAATTGTGAATTCCACGGCACAACCGCGGCCACAACACCAACTGGTTCACGGTCGGTAAACACAAACATGTCAGGCTTATCAATTGGCAATGTTTTGCCATCAATTTTATCTGCCGCCCCCGCATAAAAATGAAAAAATTCAGCGATATATTTTGCTTGCCAGCGCGTTTCGGTAAACATCTTGCCGGTATCACGCGTTTCAATACGCCCCAAATCTTCTGACTTATCTGCCAGCAAATCAGCCAGTGTCCGCAGACATTTTCCGCGCTCTGTTGGCGTCATGCGCGCCCACGGCCCCTCATACATCGCGCGGTCAGCGGCTTTTACCGCAGAATCAACATCATCGGCGGTGGCCTCTGGCACAGATGCCCATGCCTTGCCAGTGCTGGGGTTAATGCTTTCAAAACAGCCACCGTCTGCCGCGTCTACCCACTGCCCATTAATCAGCATCTGATAATTCACAAGATCCGACATTGCCACCTCATTCACTATTGGCTTTTGTTCGCACAAGCTGGTGAAAATCACCGTTAAGATAGGCTAGCGGTGCAAGATGGGGGTGTTTCACCGTATATACACGCGCAATCACAATGGTGTGACTTGTTGATGGCACCAAGGATTGTGTCTCGCAACACAATATCATCGAACCTGTGATTTCTGGGATATCAGACGCATCGCAATCAATATTATCAAAACGGTCAGTCACATGGCCATCATCATGGCCAGCAAAACGCCGGGCAATCGCCTCTTGGTCAGCACGCAAAATATTGACGTTGAATCGGCCATTTTCAGCCACCGCATCGGCGATCCCACTCGATCCATTCAGACATACCAAAATTGTTGGCGGGTCAGCTGATACCGAACAAAATGCCGATACCGTGGCCCCGCGCCGCCCGGCTTTCCCATTTGTTGTCACAACGGTGACACTGGCACCAACACCGCGCATTGCCGAAATAAATGCGGTGCGATGCTGTTCAGAATGTTCCGGCGCGTTGGTCATCTATGCCCTCTCCACCATCACAAATGCCATAGCGCGGCCTATTTGAAAAATGAATTATTATGCATTATCATATCGAATAATTCGATTTAAGGAATCTGTGATGAAACTATCGGCATTGCAAACATTTTTAACCATCATCGAAACTGGCAGCTTGTCACGCGCCTCGGAAAAACTAAACGTTACCCAGTCAACCATCACCGCCCGGTTACAGGCACTTGAAGATGATTTGGGGCATACATTGCTGCATCGCCATCGATCAGGTGTCAGCATTACCGCATCGGGGCTTCGGCTAAAACGCTATGCCGAGGCCATGTCTGATTTATGGCGTCAGGCACGCCAAGAAATTGCCCTTCCCGATAATGTCAGGCTGATTTGTAATTTTGGCGTTCACCATTCTTTGTGGACTGGTTTAGGAGACATTCTGTTTGCCAACATATGCAAGCTACGACCTGATATTGCGGTCAGCCTATGGGCTGGCAATTCAGCGCAAATCTCAAATTGGCTTGATTCCGGTCTGGTTGACATAGGTCTAAGCCATGCAGCAGACGTAAAATCAAACCAGTCGGTCATTGAACTTGCACCAGATCGTTTGGTTTTGGTGTCACCGGACCCGAATACCCCATTAGAATTTGACCCGGGCTATATTTTCATTGAATCCGGCACCGATTTTGGACGCCAGCATGCCACCGCCTATGCCCATGCTGGGGTTGCTAATATCAGCTTTAACAACCCAATCTGGGGCTTGCACTATCTTCTGCAAAATGGCGGGTCCGCCTATTTGCCCTATCGGCTTGTCAAACAGCATCTTGACGAAAACAGCTTGTATATATTGGCAACGGCCCCAGAATTTACCCGCCGGGTGTATTTTGCACGTAATGAAGACAGATCGAGCAACTGGCAATGGCTCGACCAAGCCTTGCAGATGATCTAAGCCCCCTCCCGCCACATCAACCTGGCATCAGGCCAAAAATATTATTTGGCGGTTCTGGCCGCGAGTTGGCAATGGGTGAGACGTGAAAAGCGGTAATCAGCAAACCGATCATAGGTAAAAGCCGCCAATGGTTTCAGAAATGGCAGGTTGACGATCATTGCCAGATAGCGCCAATAATTCAAACCTTGCCAAATAGCGATAAAAGCGGCCACGCCAACATATACGACACCAGACGCATCCCGGGCATGAAGCCGCCGCAATGCGTCAGCTTGCGAAATATCAAGATCGGCCAAACTTGCTGGATCAGTTGCGATATCAAGCCATACAAATCGATCAGCCGGTGCCACCCGTTTGTAATATTCGATTTCCCGGCGGCACAACCCACATTTACCGTCATAATAAACTGTTAACATTATTTTTTCCGATCTCAACAATGGCCTGCCATCCATTGTCTCCGCCATCCATTGTCCCTTATCATTCCGTATCCTAGGTGGGCGCTATGGCAAAATTTTTCAAGCGGACCAGCGCTGAAAAGCGATTGATTGCAGGCAAATAGACTTTTACTGATGACACACATCGTGATCACGCTAATCTGAAACAAATTGGTATGAAGAGAGTGATTATGAAACTTAATGACGAAGAACGCGCCATGCGCCACGGCGATTGTGGCCCGGCCAAACAATGGGCGATCAATCATCAAATCCAAGTGGGGTCATTTTTTGACGCGGTTGACATGGTGCCGGTTAGTCAAGCGCATATGATGGCGGATCCGGAATCAGTTGGCGAAGCTGGCGTTGCCTTTGTCGAAGATTTGGCGCGCAGTGGCAGTCAGGTCGTCATACCAATGATCACTGATCCACGCGGCGTTGACCTTGCCTATTATCAACCGCTTGGCCAGACCGAAGACATGGCATCACTAGAACGCCGCTTTATCGCCGCATGCGAGGCCATCGGCATTATGATGACCAATACTTGCATCAATTACCAGACAATCATGCCGCCTGTACGCGGCGACCATCTTGCCTTTGGCGATACTGGTGTGGTGATCTATGCCAACAGTGTGTGCGGTGCGCGATCAAATTTTGAAGGCGGGCCATCTGCCCTCGCCGCTGGCCTGACCGGGCGCACACCGCGCTATGGCTTGCATCTTAACAGCTTGCGCCGCGCCACCCGCCGCTTTCGCGTCACCGCACAGCCAAAAAACCTAACAGACTGGGGCATTTTAGGTGCCGTTATCGGAAAAAAATCTGGAAGCTATTGGGAAGTGCCCGTTGTAGAAGGGCTGGACTACATCCCGACATCTGATGAAATCAAACATTTTGGTGCGGCAATGGCCAGCTATGGGTCAACACCATTATTCCATCTTGTTGGAATCACGCCAGAAGCACAAAATTTAGCTGATTGCGGCGGTGATAAATGCCGCGCCGAAACAATAACAGCCGATGATATAGAACAGCTTGGTGGGGGATTTAGTGGTCGCGGCGATGCGCTTGACGTGGTCGTATTTGCCGCCCCTCAACTATCTATCGTTGAAATGCAGCAATTGGCCGCTTTGTGCCGCGGCGTAACCTTTAAAGTGCCAGTGATTGTATGTACTGCCCCGCAAGTTATCGGGGATGCACGCCGCATGGGATTTACCGCGCAGATCGAGGCGGCTGGCGGCACTATTTTGGAAGGCACCTGTTTTTATAACCAATATGCCCGCGAAATCGGCGAGGCAAATGGGTGGGTACGGTTGCTCAGCAATTCAGCAAAAATTGTCAATATTTTGGGCGGTTATGGATATAAACCAGCACTTGCCAGCATGGAAAATTGTGTTGCGTCAGCCATTGAGGGGGTTATCCAATGATTAGAGAATTAAAATGCCATATGGGTGTTGGCCCAAAGGTCACTGGCATCGCCCTTGTTGCCGATGATAATTTTTCAGCACGCTATGACCTTGACCGAATCAAGGGCGTGTTTTCTCGGCCACAACACAAACTGGCTGGCCAATCTTACAAGGATAAAATTTTAGTTCTCAACACGGCTAAAGGCGGTGTGGCGACAGCTTGGATGTTGCATGAAATGGCGGCACGGGGCATTGTGCCAAAAGCTATTTTATTTAATCAGGCCAATACGATTTTGGTGCAAGGTGCGGCACTTGCCAACATCACCATGTGTGACCGGTTTGAAGATGGCGACATCACCACGCTCATCACCACAGGGCAACAGCTAGAGGTTGACCCAGATGCTGGCATTGTGCGGGTGCTTGCTGATTAATCAGTGATCTTTATAGCGGCCCCAAAGCGTATTCAACAGAACCAATATTTTGTTGAACGGCGTCTTCCCCGCCGCGCCATTCCGCCTTGGCAAAATCTTCATGGTGATTTTCACTTAAAGTAACACCAAGACGCATAATCTCTGGGCTGACCTGTACGGCAATTTGGCTCAGCATCAGTTGCAGTGCCTCGTCCCGGGTAAAGCCATGATCCATCAAAATTCGGATTGCGGCCTCGACCACCCCGACCATCACATCAGTATCAGGTTTTTTTGACATCTACGCCTCCTTCAAAACGTCCAGAAGGTGAGATGCAAATACCATGCCAGCAAACATCACTGTTACAGATGATCTATGGAACCGGGCTAACAGGCTGGGCCATGTTATGCCGTTCAATATAGCGGCTACGTTTTTTTGGTTTGACCTGATCAAGATCGACCACAACAAGACCATCAACACAATGCCCAAAATTTTCATCAATATTAAAGCCGCAAAACCGGGTGCCGCCAGCCAGACATAAGTCAGTATATTGTTTATAGAGTGTTGGAATTTTTATACCCAGAAAGGCAAGCTGTGATTTTAACGCCGTAAACGCCGTTTCACGATCATCATCACTGCCTTGCCCGGCATATAAAAATTCGGTGTCAGCATCGCAAACATATGGGGTTTTGGCATCAGCAAGTTTTTGCGGGTCTGAATAATAATGGCCATAGTGACAGACAAGCAGGTCGCGCGCTTTTTTCGGCAAATTTTGCGATAGTGACACTGGCCCAAAGAGGTATTTCACCTGTGGATGCCGCGCCAAATAGGCACCGATCCCCTGCCATAAATAATCCAGACTGCGTTTGCCCCAATATTCAGGCTGGACAAAACTGCGGCCAAGTTCAAGCCCGGCGGTAAATAACTCTGCCGCGTCTTCGTTATAATCGAACAATGTCGAACTATAGAGCAAACGGTGATCGCGGTGCGGCCATTTCCAGATTTCACCCAGCCGATAAGCACCAACAATTTCACAGGCGCTTTCGTCCCACAAAATAAGGTGACGATAATAGTGGTCAAAATCGTCTAAATCTTTGCACTGTCCAGTGCCCTCACCTACGAAACGAAACGTACGTTCACGCAGCCGCCCTATTTCTTCCAAAACGACTGATTGATCCCTACTATCAAACAAGAAAATTGTTTTGTTATCAGCTGTTTGCCCTAATATTTCCGCTTGATCTAATTCAGCCTGAATGGCATGCCGGTCACATTTTTCAATGAGTTGCATCTGAGTTGCAAATAGCGGCGTTTTGCCTGACCCTATGCGCCGCAGATGGTCGCTTACAAGCTTGGCCTGTTTTTTGCGGGATAATGGCAATCCTTCGATCACACCTGGGGCAATCGCTTGGCCTATGGTAAATGAAATCTTGCCTTTAAACCCCAGCATTTCCCGCGGCAACATCAGCATCGATAATGGCTGGCTGATGCGCGAAATCGCATAAAATAAAGCAGAATTTCGGGCCTTGATATGGATGGGCAAAACCGGCGATCTGGTGGCTTTGGCAAGCTGGATAAAACCGGGCAACCAGTGTCTGTCACGGATGCCTTTTGCCCCTGCACGAGACACTTCACCAGCGGGAAATATGATCACCGCTTCATCGTTATTCAGCGCCTGTCTGACCCGAAAAATATCAGCCTTTTTGGTTTTTCCACCGATCACATCAACTGGCAATGACAGATTGTTTAATTGGCTGATATGAAGCAATAATTCATTCACAACAATGCGCACATCGCGCCGCACATTCGATACCAGCCGAAGTAACGCCAACCCATCCAATCCGCCAAGCGGATGGTTAGCCACAATGATCACCCGGCCTTTTGACGGGATATTTTCGATGTCTCTGCCGTCAGCTCTATAGTCAATTTTGAGATGCTGAAAAACTTGATCGATAAAGGCAAAATCCCGGGTCATTGCGTTGTCGATCAAAAACGCATTGATACGGTCTTCACAGACAAGCTTTTGCAAGGCAAATACGAAAAATTGTCTTATTAGCGCTGGATAGGCTGATAGCCGCGGCACCTGTTCCAGCAAAACCGCACCACAATCAATGGGCTTGTTTTGCCGTATCGATTTCATCACTGCTGTTTGGTCATTCATCCCCTACGTCTAACGCTGTTTTGTTACGGATTTATGACAAAGCCGCCATGCCAATCATCACGCAAAAGATACACCTGCCCACTTATGCGGGAAATAAAATCACGCGGTCACCAGCCTGCCATGGCTGATATTTCTGCATGACTGCCCCAAAATCTGCTGAGTTTAAAAACATGCCAAGCCAACGGTGCAGATGCGGCCAAGGTTGCGAGTCGAACCAGATTTCGTCAACGCCGCGAAACTGGCGCACAAAGGGCAAGGTCGCGGCATCTAAAACACCAAAATCTGCACCAGATAGATAGCTTGCCTTGGATTCTAGAAATTGATTAATCTCTGCCAAAAACACACAAGCGTCTTGGCGGCTTTGTTGCCCGATAGCTGGTTCAAACCGACTGGCATATTTATAGCGGTCGAGCTGTTGTTTAAACGGCCCATCCAAACGGTCAAGAAAATCATCACAAAACGCTGGGTCAGCATGCCAAAGTCGTAACCAGCCCCGTGGGTCGGATTGTTGCAAGGCCCAAATCATAATATCGCGGCTTTCATCAATCACATGCCCATCTGGTAGCACCAAGACTGGTACCGTTGCCTTTGGTGACGCAGAAATAAATTCTTTCGGCTTATCGCGTAGCCGGATTTCGCGCAAATGAACCCGGCATTGGCTGGCATTGATCGCCAGACGGGCGCGCATGGCATAAGGACAGCGCCTAAAACTCCACAACACTGGATATGACTGTTGCTGTTGCCCATTACACATGATGTCAGCCGCGCGACAGATGCGCCACAATGTCAAAGCTGGCACCTTTTACAAGAAACGCTTTCGCAAATCCCAAGACCAGCACGCCGTTTTCTGGGGTGATGCGCAACATATGGAAATCGGTAAAATTTTTAATTAACGGCATGGTGTTGCCATGCACCGCGGTAAAATCATCACAAAGGCCCGAAAAATCTGTTGCATCGCGCGGCACTTCGGTAACAGCACCAGCAAATTTTAGCCGATGCCGCGCCCAGATATTTACAGTGTCGGCTTCATCAAGCGTGATGATAAAACTGGCACGTTTTTGCGCCAACAATGCCTGAACATGGCCAGCTAAATGGCTGGTATAAATATACAGACCATCGTCCCTGCGTATAAAGGGGGACACGCCCATATCGGGAACAGCGCTTTCATCAAGAACCGCGACAGTCAGCGACTTTTGCGCCAACAAGGCATCACGTGCCGCCAATATGCTGTCCGTGGCCATGCCAGACGATGTTTCATAATCTGTGATTGCATCCATTGGCACCACCTTGCTAGGCCTCTCATGCGAGATGCTGTTTTGCTGTTTTACAACATCTGATCATAAACATGAACTGGTCGCTTAATTTTTTGCTACTGCGCCTTGCCAAAAAGATGCGAATAGGTTTCGATATTTTTCCAACCCCTTTTATGTCACAAACAACTGCACGGCCCGTATGTCAACACCCAGCAAAACCGTCAATGTCGAGATTTACGCCGATATCATCTGTCCGTGGTGTTACATTGGCAAAAAACGGCTTGATGCGGCCTTTGCGGCACGAAGCGATGTGACGCCCAAATATATCTGGCGGGGGTTTTTGCTGAACCCCGGCATGCCAGCCGAGGGCATGGATCGGCAAGCCTATTTACATAATAAGTTTGGCAGTGCCGCCGCCGCTGTTTATGGGCGCATTGCCGCCGCCGGGCTGGACAGCGGCATTGCCTTTAATTTCGACAAAATCACCCGCACACCAGATAGTCGCGGTGTCCACCATGTGTTGTTATCAGCGCAAAGTAACGTGGAAAAGTTAAGCGAGGCGTTCTATCAGGCCTATTTCATTGATGGCAAGGATATTGGCGACCCAGATATCATAGCTGGCATCATTGACCAGTCAGGCGTTGATATTGATTTAGACACAGTTCATAGCACCGCAATACATCGCCAACTTGAACAAGATTTGTTTATGGCACGTCAACTTCAGCTCGACGGCGTTCCCTATTTTATTTTTAACGAACAATATGCTGTTGCTGGAGCGCATTTGTCTGAACATTTTCTGCCTGTCATTGATGCGGCAACAGCTTAACGCCCACCACATACAGACATAATTTGGCCTAAAGCAAGCTGATCAATTGCTGAATGACCTCGCGGCATGCTGGCACTTGCATATCTGGCTTTTCCAAAGAGGATTTGACAAACAACCGGTGGTCAGGGCGCAATTGCACACGCCCACCCTGCCCGGCAATCCAGCCGATCAGCTGTTCTGGACGGGCAAATTGATCATCACGGAAGGATAGAGATATGCCTTTGGGGCCAGCATCAATTTTTTCGACATTGGCACTGCGACAAAGCTGTTTTAGTTCAATAAATGCAAACAGGTTACGCAGTGAGTCTGGCAAAGGGCCAAATCGGTCAACAAGTTCAGCAATCATCTGATCAATGGCCTGTGGGTCTGCAAGATCACCAATGCGGCGATAAACAGACAAACGCACATTCAGATCAGGCACATAGGTTTCTGGGATACGCACCTCAATGCCAAGATTAATTTGCGGTGTCCAGACCGTTTCGGCAGATGTATCATCGTCACCTGGCTTTCCAGATTTTGCCGCATCAACCGCTTGACGCAGCATTTCCTGATACAATTCAACCCCTACCTCGCGCACATGGCCTGATTGTTCATCACCAAGCAAATTCCCAGCACCGCGAATATCCATATCATATGATGCCAAGGTAAATCCGGCGCCCAATGTATCAAGCGTTTGCATCACTTCCAGACGGCGACGGGCTTGTGGGCTTAACAGCCGTTTTGGATCAGATGTCAAATAGGCATAGGCACGCTGGCGGCCCCGTCCGACCCGGCCACGCAATTGATATAATTGTGACAGGCCAAACATATCTGCCCGATGAATAATCATCGTATTGGCTGATGGGATATCAATGCCTGACTCAACAATATTGGTAGACAGCAAAATATCAGCCTCGCCATCAGCAAAACGTGTCATCACGGTATCCAGCTCATTTGGCGCCATTCGCCCGTGTGCTGATAATATCCGCGCGTCTGGCACCAGCGCCGTGACCCGGTCATAAACACGTTGCATGTCATCAATACGCGGACACACAACAAAAATCTGGCCGCCGCGGAACATTTCGCGTTGAATAGCTTCACGCAAAACCACCCCGTCCCACGGGCCGACAAAGGTACGTACAGCCAACCGATCAACCGGCGGGGTCGCGATAAGCGACATCTCACGTACCCCAGACAAGGCCATTTGCAAGGTGCGCGGAATCGGTGTCGCCGATAATGTCAGCACATGAATATCCCCCCGCAGTTCTTTTAGACGCTCTTTTTGACCAACGCCAAAATGCTGTTCTTCATCAATGATCAGCAAACCGAGGTGATTAAAGCTAATGGTTTTGGCTAAAAGCGCATGTGTACCAATGGCAATCTGTATATCACCAGAAGCAATGCCATCGCGGATGTCTTTTGCCTGTTGCGTTGGTGTCATGCGGGACAGTACGCCAATTTTTACCGGAAACCCGTTAAATCGCTCGATAAACACCTTGCCATGCTGGCGGGCAAGCAATGTTGTCGGTGCCACCACTGCCACCTGATAGCCAGCCATCGCCGCAATAAATGCGGCGCGCAATGCGACTTCGGTTTTGCCAAACCCCACATCACCACAAATAAGCCTGTCGCTCGCCTTGCCAGAGGCAAGATCATCAACAACATCGGCTATGGCATGCAATTGGTCATCTGTTTCGGTAAACGCAAATCGACCGCAAAATTCAGCGAAACTGCCGTCTTCGGCAATCAGAGGTTCAGCTTTAGCGCGTTGCCGAGATGCCGCAATTTTAATCAATTGTTCGGCCATAATCCGAACCCGCCCCTTGATACGGGCAACCCGTGCCTGCCATGCCGCACCGCCAAGCCGGTCAAGCTGCGAGTCACTGTCACCGCTACCATAGCGGCTAAGCAGCTCGATATTTTCAACCGGCAGATACAGCTTGTCACCGCCCGCATATACCAGATGCAGGCAATCATGATCGCCGCCCGCACTGTTGATGATGACCAGCCCTTCATAGCGGCCAATCCCATGTTCGGCATGCACAACCAAATCACCCGTTTCAAGCGCGCTGACTTCACGCAAAAAATCATCACCACGGCCCCGTTTTGATTGTGGGCGTGACAGCCGTTGGCCAAAGATGTCGGGCTCGGCAAATACCAGAATGTGATCAGTTTGAAACCCGGTTTCCAATGGCCATTGCGTGATATACACGCCAGCATGTTTCACCTCAGTCAATGCCGAGACAGGTTGCACCACGCCAGCACCGATTTGATGTTCCAGCAAATCAGTCAGGCGACTAGCCGCCCCAGCTGAACTACAGGCCAGTAATACCGGCCGGTTTTGCCCCTGTCGTTCAGATGTAATTGCCGCCACACAGTCGGTAATGGCACTTGCCGCGCCTGATGTCGCCAACCGGATGCCTGCCCGCCCCCCAGCGTCAGAATTTCCTTGTATGGACTCACCTGGCCCGGCTGTTTCCGGGGCTGAAAACGCGAAAAACCGCCTAGTCGACGGCCCCAAAAGCACGGTTTGGATGTGTTCATCACTCAGATATAGCTGATCCGGCGAAAGTGGGCGATAGGGCGCGGTTTCATCATCTTTATCATGCTGGTTACGGGCTTCGAAAAAATCCTGAATCTGGGCCTGCCGCGCGGCATATGCGGCATCGCCTTCATGATCCAAAAATACTGGCCAGCCCGGGCAATAGTCCGCCAGTGTTGCAAGGTGGTCATGAAATAAGGGCAACCAATGTTCAATCCCCGGATGCATCCGGCCTGCCGATACTGATTCATACAGCGCATCACGACTGGCACTGCCCCCAAATGCCTGTAAATAGCCGGTGCGAAAGCGGCTGATGCTGGCTTCGGTCAACATAAATTCAGCAACGGGTCGTAAAATCAACCGGTCAAGCCGCCCAGTGCTTCGTTGTGTGGCGGCATCAAAAACACGCATTGTTTCAATTTCATCACCGAAAAAATCTAAACGTACCGGATCGCTATGGCCCGGCGGAAAGACGTCAACAATACCCCCGCGAATAGCAAATTCACCTGTTTCACGAACCGTGTCGGTTCGCAAATAGGCGTGATTGGACAAAAATTCAGCAAGGCTGGCTGGGCTGTGCGCGCTAGCCGGGGTGATCACCAGAGAACTATCGGTAAAATAGTCAGCTGGCGGAAGCTTTTGCACCATTGCGTTGATTGTGGTCAGCAAAATAGATGGCGCCTCGCCAGCACATAAGCGTGCCAGCGTTTCAATACGCCGTCCAACTAACCCACCTTGCGGTGACAGCCGGTCAAACGGCAAACAATCCCACGCTGGTAAAACCCACACATCAAGCATTGGATTGATGCATCTTAACCCAGCCTCAACAGACGCCAATCTTGCATCATCGCGTGCCACAAAAATGACCGGTGCTTGTGCGTTGGCCGCATCTGCCAGCACCAAAGAAAGCGCCCCATCAGGCGCGCCCCAAACATCTCCAGAATTTAAAATATTATGAACAAATTTCATAAGTTATTTGTTGTCTTTAAAGTCTTTTATTAATTTAAATACAGCGGTGTCATACGCATCAGGCACCGGTTCATTTCCCGTGACCCATGCATATATCCGCTGGTCACCAGCGGCCAGCAGATTTTCAAAATCAGTCAAATCCGCATCACACAAATCTGCCAGATGAGTTTTGGCAAAATGCCCAAGCAAAAGGTCAGTTTCTTTCATGCCTGTATAGCTTGACTGATAAACCAGCCGCCGCGCCCGATCCGACATAACAGGCGGCGGTGTTGATGATGATGACGACATCACAATAATCCTTGGCAGCTGTGAGAATGGATAGGGTTTATGATGAGCATCTGATAGCAGAAACCAGCAAGCCTGCCTAGCGATATGGCTAGAAAACAGTTTTGTTCACATTTTGGTCAGTGATAGATTTTTTGGCATATCAAGGCCAATATTTGCTAGCCTGTAATGCAATGGGCATCACATACTACAACCCCATAGCCGACGCGAAAGCCAACCAAGTGCACCCAAAAAGACCGCCAGAAATCTTTCAATTATTCGCCGCTACAACAAGCCTATCCGGCGTTGGCGCAAAGCTTGCCGCTGTTCTTGAAAAACGTGTTGGTAGCTATGTGATTGATGTATTGCGGCACCTGCCCATCGGCCTTATTGACAGGCGGCAACGCCCGGCGCTGAACGCGGTAGTTGATGGCGCTATTGCCACCATTGAAATTTTGGTTATCAAGCATGACCGCCCACCACGCGGCACACGCCGTCCCTACCGGGTGTTTTGCCAAAATGACACTGGCGAGCTGGAATTGGTGTTTTTTCATGCGCATAACGACTATATCGCCAAACAATTGCCAGTTGGTGAACGCCGCATTGTCAGTGGACGTGTCGAATTATTTCAAGGGCGCGTTCAGATGGCGCACCCCGATCATATCGTCGCACCAGAACAAAGCGACACCATGCCCCTATTGGAACCTGTCTACCCATTAACAGCTGGACTGACCCCAAAGATGTTGCGGCGCACAATCGGGGATGCACTTACGCGCCTGCCTGACCTGCCAGAATGGATCCCAGCCCCGATCATGGCCGAACATAACTGGCCAAATTTTGCTGATGCTATGCGCGCCGTCCACACGCCGCAATCCGAAGCCGATATTTTGCCAACCAGCCCAGCCCGCGCCCGCCTTGCTTTTGATGAATTGCTTGCCAACCAACTGGCGCTAACAATGGTGCGCCAGCAAGCTAGCGATACTGCGCCCGGCCGTTGCTTTGCGCCGCCGGGCGAGCTTGTTGCGGCATTAAAGGCGGGGTTGCCATTTGCGATGACCACCGCGCAACAACATGCCATAAACGAAATTACCGCTGATCAGGCGGCACCAAAACGCATGCTTCGGATGCTACAGGGCGATGTTGGGTCTGGCAAAACGCTGGTGGCGCTGGTGGCCATGCTCACCGTTGCCGAAACCGGCGCGCAAGCGGCGCTTCTGGCCCCGACCGAAGTGCTGGCACGCCAGCATCATGCCAGTCTCAGCGCCCTGTTACGCCCGTTACACATGGATGTTGGCTTGCTTTTGGGTCAAGGTCGTGCCAGCGCCCCTGCCGCCGATCATGGCCCGCAAATTAATCAGAACAATCCCCCTCGAAGCCGCAAAGACACCTTAGCCGCGATGGCAGATGGCACTATTTCGCTGGTCGTTGGCACACACGCCCTGTTATCTGACACAGCCATCTTTCACGATCTTGGACTGGCCGTGATCGATGAACAGCATAGATTCGGCGTGCGCCAGCGCATTTTGCTTGGCGAAAAAGGGCGTGATGTCGATGTGATGGTCATGACAGCCACCCCCATCCCGCGAAGCCTGGCCATGACAGCTTATGGCGATCTTGACCATTCGCGGCTTGATGAAAAACCTGTTGGCCGCCTGCCAATTGATACCAGAGCCATTGCCAAAGACCGGATTAACGAGGTTGTCGATGGGCTACGGCGGGCCTTGCATGACGGCAGACGCGCCTATTGGATTTGCCCTCTTGTCGATGAGTCAGATAAATTGGACATTGCCGCCGCAGAAGATCGTTTTACCGACCTTGGCCATGCTTTGCCCGGTATCGGCGTTGCCTTGGCGCATGGCAAAATGAAAGCCGCAGAACGTGACGCGGCAATGCAGGAATTTAGAACTGGACAGGCCCAGCTTCTTGTCGCCACAACCGTTGTTGAAGTCGGGGTTGATGTACCCGAGGCAAGCATCATTGTTATTGAACATGCAGAACGGTTCGGTTTGGCTCAACTGCACCAGCTGCGTGGCCGAGTGGGCCGTAGCACAACCCAAAGCAGTTGTCTGCTTGTTTATCAGCCGCCATTGAGCGAGACCGCCAGCAAAAGATTGTCGGTGATGCGGGACACAAATGATGGGTTTGTGATTGCGGAAGAAGATTTAAATTTGCGTGGCCCCGGTGAATTTTTGGGCCAGCGCCAATCCGGGGTACCCGAATTTATATTGGCCGACCTTGCCGCGCATCGTGACTTGCTGGTAACGGCACGCGGGCAAGCACAATCAATGTTGGCGGCTAACAACACAAATCATATCAATTTATTGCTCAGCCTGTTTGAGCGTGACAGTGCGGTAAAATTTCTGGCGGCTGGCTAAGCCCGCGGCCCGCCCAAAAAAATTATGTCCGAAAATCTATGACTGTTAAATTATGCCTGTTTTTACGCTTGTTTTGTTTTGGTGCCAGTTTTTTTGGCAACAGTCTTTTTGGCAACAGCCTTTTTGGCGGCGGCCTTTTTCGTAGCCCGTTTTTTTGTAACCAGTTTTTTACTGGCATTATTTTTTGCCGCTACAGGCGTTGCCGGCGTTGCGGACTGACTGCGATCAGGCGGGGTCACAATACCGCCAGACACCACCAGTTTGACCGCCTCTTCAACGGTCATTTTAAGAAAAATAACATCTTCGCGTGGACAAAATAATAAAAATCCAGATGTTGGATTCGGTGTTGTTGGCACAAATACATTGACCATAGGAGATGCAATGCGGCCCGCAACTTCGCCTTTTGTATTGCCAGTCACAAAGCCGATCACCCACAATTTTTTGCGTGGATATTCGACCAAAACAACTTCACGAAATGCATCAGATTGCGTCGAAATAACCGTTTCTAAAATTTGTTTGGTGGCACCATAAATTGACCGGACAACGGGCATTCTATTTAAAATCGCTTCACCAAGCCGGATGATGTAGCGCCCTAAAAACCCAGCCGCAATGGCCCCAATCAAAGTGATCAGAACCGCACCAATCACCAACCCGACACCCGGTACATTGCCCAAAATAGATGTCTCAAATCCGGGCAAAAGCTTGCTGACCTGAGAATCAATCAGTTTAATCGCCGCCCAAGTGATGTAGACCGTTAGCAATACCGGCGCGGTGACAAGCAAGCCGGTAAAAAACCACGCGCGGACCCGGCCAAAAATCCCCGGTTTGGCGACATTGTTTTGGGTGTCTGTCTGTGTCATCGGTTTCACGATCCTGTTCATGCTGATGAAGCGGCGTTTGGCTTGGCGCACCATCACGCTTATGTCTGCTTTCTTTACACCAATTTAGCATTCGCTTTCAATAGATAGAGATGCCGTTTGCCAGATAACAGGTTTGCCATTTACCCACACACCCTGCTGGCTGAATTTCGTTTCCAGTAGCTGTCAGTTTTGCTAGCATCACCGCCATGTCAGATACAGTCGAACAACTTCAAAACATCATCTCCATTATGGCAAAGTTACGCGACCCAGACACCGGGTGTCCGTGGGATGTAAAACAAGATTTTGCTAGCATTGCGCCCTACACCATCGAAGAGGCTTATGAAGTCGCCGATGCGATTGAAAGCGGCGATCGCGCCGCTTTATGTGATGAACTTGGCGATTTGCTGTTGCAAGTTGTGTTTCATGCCCGTATCGCCGAAGAAGAAGGCAGTTTTACGCTTGCCGATGTTGCCAGATCAATTTCCGATAAAATGATCAATCGCCACCCACATGTGTTTGGTGATGACAAAACACCTGATGTCGACCAGCAACGACAATTGTGGGAAGACATCAAAAAAGCCGAACGCGCCGCCAAAGGCCAAAATGGCATTTTGGCCGATATTCCGGTTGGCATGCCGCCGATGCAACGGGCTGTAAAATTGCAAAAACGAGCCGCCAGTGTTGGGTTTGACTGGCCTGATGTTGCGCAAATTATTGATAAAATGCATGAAGAAGCCGCCGAACTCACCGCTGAACTTGAATCCACACCACAAAATAAGCAACGGCTGGCAGATGAGGTTGGCGATCTGTTATTTGTCGCGGTCAATTTGGCGCGCAAGGCTGGCGTTGATCCAGAAACGGCTTTGATTGGCTGTAACAAAAAATTTGAGCAAAGGTTTAACTATATAGAGCAACAAATTGATTTAAATAATAAATCATTATCAGACGCAACACTGGACGATATGGAAAAACTATGGCAGGAGGCAAAGTCAGCCAAACGCGAATAGACGCCTAATCGATTTGCTATCGTCTTTTAAATCCATACATGACGGTGAAGTTCTTGCCAGCCAACAAGGCTAGATGCCGCCATAATTGGGCCATCATCAACCGCGTTAAATGGTTTCGCGCCTGTGACCATGGCGGCATGACCGCCAGCTTCACGGCATAACAAATCAACAGGCGCATGGTCCCACGGCGTGGCCCGGCCATGCATTAAAAAATCATCTTCCCCTTCGGCGATCCGGGTCGCCAACACACCTGCACTGCCGATATAATGCCGCCCCGCGATTGTGCGCATACGGGTTAGCACCGCGCTTTTATAGGGTTCTTCAAGGCCTTTTGTATTGCCAGACCCGCGCATGACAAGCGGGTCAACCGGCGCTTGGCTGATCTGCAACGCTGTCGTGGCTGTATCGCGATAACAAAAAGCACCAGACCCAGCCGCCGCGTAATACAATGTCTGTTTGACTGGTAGCCATATCCAGCATTGCAGTGGCACGCCATTCCACATCAATGCCACCATGCTACAAAAATCAGCGACGCCATTTACAAAATTATTTGTGCCATCGATTGGATCGATTGACCACGCGTATCCATCGCCAGCAAATTGCCTTAATTCGGGTGTTTCAGCGACCGCCTCTTCACCAATACAATGTCCGGCCTGTAAATCCTGTAACCGGGGCGCCAGCCACGATTCAGCATCCTTATCCGCCACCGTAACAAGGTCATAAGGCCCGGTTTTAATGCCAATATCAGCACTCTGCAAATTACCAAATTTTGGCAAAATGAACATGTCTGAAGCGGCTTTGAGATAATCAGCAACAAGCGGACGCAACGCGTCATTAACCGCAGGCAGCCTTATCGATTCAGCCCCGGTCATATCACTCACCGTCTTCGGCAAAATCCTCTTCATCAAATTCTTGAAGCTGAACTGATGAGACTGGCATGATTGTAGAGATCGCATGCTTGTAGACAAGCTGGACATGCTGGTCACGTTTAAGCAGGATTGAAAAATTATCAAACCAAGTGATAATGCCTTGTAATTTAACGCCATTTACCAGAAACACAGTAACAGCTACATGCGATTTCCTGACGTTGTTTAAAAACACTTCTTGTAGATTACGGCTCTTATCACTGGCCATTTTGTCCTCCCCGCTTATCACTACGGCACGCCTAACCCAGACAGGCGTCTCCCAGACCTTGTCTAGAAAAAATCAAGCCGTACTGACAATAATTTTTCAACCTGCGCAATTTTGCCACGCACAACAAAAATAATCACTGTATCACCGGCTTCAATTACCGTGTCGCCGCGTACAGCCATTACAGTACCATCACGCAAAATGCCGCCGATGGCTACCCCTTTTGGAATTTTTGCTGTTCTTAACGGCTTGCCAACAAGCAAAGATGACGGCAAAGCCTCTGCTTCTAGCACTTCGCCAAGGTCCTCAACAATCGGATGCACATCGCGAATCCGGCCACGCCGCACATGTTCGAGAATAGATGAAACGGTGATTTGTGATGGGTTAATCACCGCGTCAACACCAAGCGTACCGACAAGCGGAATAAAGCCCGGAATATTCACCAGCGCCACCGCATGTTTGGCCCCGGTTCTTTTGGCCAACAAAGCTGACAAAATATTGACTTCGTCATCTTCAGTCACCGCAACAAAAGTTTCGGTTGTATGAACGCCTGCCTCGCGCAGAATAGCACTGTCAAGCGCGTCACCATTGATGATATCGGTATTTTCCAGCTCCTGCGCCAATTGACGGGCGCGGACCGGGTCAAGTTCAATGATTTGATTATGGGTGTTAGAAAAATGCGTTTCAATTTCACGTGACAACATCATGCCGATACTGCCGCCACCGGCGATAACCACCGAACGGGCCTCATCCTCTTCATGACCAAAGCTGGCCATGGCACGCTCTAGGTGGGCGCTATCACATACAAAATATACACGATCGCCGATCTGCATGGCTTCTGCACCAGATCGCGGCAGAATAACCGCACCATCGCGAATGATTGCCAACACGGTCATCGCCAAATCTGGAAACAGGCTGGTCAAATGCCGCAACGGTGTACCAACCGTGGGGCTATCAGCGGTACATAGCACCCCGACAAGATTCATTTTGCCGTCACATAAATTTTTGACGTCAAATGCACCTGGCACGCGCAATTGATTGCTGATTGACGCTGATACTTCGGCTTCCGGTGAAATGATATGATCGATTGGTAAATTGCCGTTACCATACAAAGCCGCATAGGCTGGATCGAGATAGGCTTTACTGCGAATCCGCGCAATTTTAACTGGGGTATTAAAAATCGTATGGCTGATCTGACAGGCCACCATATTGATTTCATCTGACTCGGTAACAGCAATCAAAAGCTCGGCATCCCGCACGCCTGCTTCTGCCAGCCGGTCTGGGTGCGATGCCACACCAACAACACCATGCACGTCATAGTGATCAGTGATGCGCTGAATATTTTCTGCCGAAGCGTCAATAACCGTGACGTCATTATGTTCTTCGGACAGGTGTGAGGCGATGGCACTGCCGACAAGTCCGGCGCCACATATTACGATTTTCATTCGGTACGCTCCCCTTCCTGATAATCCGAGGCGATATTCAGTGCTTTTAATTTGCGGTGTAGTGCGGAACGCTCCATACCGATAAAAGTTGCCACGCGCGAAACATTGCCGTCAAATCTATGCAATTGCGTGACCAGATAGGCACGTTCAAATTCTTCGCGCGCACCACGCAATGGCAACCCCATCAGCGTATCCATTTCAGACTCGTCCCCAGACCGCACCACATTGTGTATTTCTGCTGGCAGCAAATCTAGATCAATTGGCTCATTGCGGTCAGCTGGGGCCAAAATAAGCATGGTTTCAATGACATTATGTATCTGCCGAACATTGCCCGGCCAGCCATAACCCTGCATGGCTGCCAAAACCTCATCGCTCAATTTAAACGGCAAGACCCCCAGCCGTTTTGCCACCAATGCGGTAAAATGCTTGGCAAGAAGCGGAATATCCTCGCGGCGCTGTACCAAAGGCGGCATGGCCAATGGCACCACCCCAAGCCGATAATACAAATCTTCGCGCAATCGACCGGCGCTGATTTCGGCGGCAAGGTCGCGGCTTGAAGCAGAAATGACCCGCACATCAACCACCACTTCAGTATTGCCGCCCACCCGGCGGAATCGTTGTTCATTCACCGCCCGTACGATTTTTCCCTGGGTTTCCAGTGGCAAATCGCATATTTCGTCAAAATATAACGTGCCTTTGTGCGCCTGTTCAAAAAGCCCGACGACCCGGCGGTGGCTTTGCAAACTTTCTGAACCAAATAATTCCGCATCCACCCGTTCAGATGCCAGCCGCGCGCAATTTGCGACAACAAAACGTTCGTCTTTTCGGTCTGATTTATTGTGAATGCAGCGTGCGGCCAATTCTTTACCACTGCCACTTGGCCCATTGACAAGCACCCGGCTAGCGGTTGGGGCAATTTTGTCGATCGATTGACGGATGCCACGCATCACCGGTGATTTGCCAATCAATTCTGGGGCCGCACCATCGATCATTCGCGCCTTTAATTCGGTGTTTTCACGCGTTAATTTTGCGCTTTCAAGCGCCCGCGCCACCATCATCAACAGCCGTTCTTCTTTAAATGGTTTTTCGATAAAATCATAAGCGCCATTGCGGATCGCTTGAACCGCGGTTTCGATGGTGCCATGTCCAGAAATCATCAAAATTGGCAAATCTGGATAGATAGATTTCGACCATTCCAGCAATTCCAGCCCATCCATATCAGAATCACGCATCCAGATATCCAAAATGGCCAATTTTGGTGGTTCTGACAGCAACAAATTCCGTGCTTCAGCGGCACCAGCCGCCTGTTTTGTCGCATAGCCTTCATCTTCAAGCGTCATGCTGATCAAGGACCGAATATCACGTTCGTCATCGACAATTAAAATATCTGTCGCCATGGTCTATGCCTTGCCCGGTTGTGGGCGTTTAAAAGACAGTTTGACGCTAGCACCACCCCCATCTGCCGCGCCAAGTTGCATGCGCCCAGCATGGTCATCCATGATTTTACTGACAATGGCAAGCCCAAGCCCGGTGCCCTTTTGCCGCGTTGTTACATAAGGTTCTAAAAGCTGTGCGATGTCCATATCAGGAAATCCCGGCCCATTATCATTCACTGTTAAAATTGTGTCTTCATCAGTCTCCTCCAACAACAATCTGATATGTGGTGATTTCACATGATGTTCGAGCACACTTTCCCGCGCGTTCTGCAATAGATTTGTTACCGCCTGACGCAATAACCCAGAATCGCAAATGATCACATAGTCACTTTGACCATTATCAACTTCGAGCGAAATTTTGAGCTTTTTGGACTCAAAAAGCTTTATTTGACCCGCCACCAGATCATAAAGCGATCCCGCCTCCATCACCGGTTGCGGCATACGTGCAAATGCTGAAAATTCATCAACCATACGGCCAATATCGTCAACTTGCCGCGTAATGATATCGACATATTCTTCAAAACGTTCCGAATCAGCGGCTGATTTTGGCTTGAATTTTTTCCGCAACCGGTCTGATGCAAGTTGAATAGGGGTCAGCGGATTTTTGATTTCATGCGCAATGCGCCGGGCAATATCTGACCACGCGGCTTTGCGTTGCGCGCTCAATAAATCGGTGACATCATCAAATGTCACGACAAAACCAATAATCCGACCTTCAATGCGTTCACTAACCACCCGCGCACGCAAAATCGTCCGTCGGGTATCGCGCACAAGGGTAATCTGATCTTCAGCAAAACGGCGCGTTGCTTCATTCGTCATGCTCATCAGCCCAGAAAATTCTGGTACAACATCAACAAAATTATAGCCGATTAATTCTTGGTCTGTCTTACCAAGCAACGCCCGCGCCGACGCATTTGGCAAGGTCACCTTGCCATCTGCATCAAGCCCAATCACGCCCGAAGATACACCGCCCAAAACCGCCTCGGTAAATTCACGCCTTTGATCCAGTTGTAAATTGGCTTGTACCAGCTGTTGGCGACTGCGCGCCAGTTCATCTAGCATTCGGTTAAAGGATCCGCCAAGCTGGGCAATTTCCTCAACTTTGAGATTGTCTGGGACACGCTGAGACAAATTACCGCCGCGCACCTGTTCGGCCACTTGTATCACCGCCCCAAGCGGCCCCACAATCGCGGTCGCCAAATTCAGCCCAAACCACAAGGCGGCAATCAGCAATAACAGCAAAATAAAACCAAATAGCGCGGCAAAACTCACCTGAAGATCAAGCTGTTTAAAGCCTAATTGTTGGTAATCCAAAGCCGCCAACCGGGTACTATCCATGGCCTGCAACACTTTGATATCAATAAACCGACCAACAAGAAGATAGGCATCAACAAAACTGTTGAGCTTGATGATTGCGCGCAATTTATTTGTTTCATCAGCACGCAAAATGACGACTTCGCCGCCGCGTGCCTGTTCAAGCCATGCATTTTTCAAATTGGCAAATGTGATGGCAAAGGCAAAACGCGATTTCGCCAGAACCTGACCGGTGCTGTCAAAGATGATCGCATCGGACAGGTTGCGCAAATTTGCCTGATCAGACAGATAACGATCCATTAAATTACGATTGCCAGACAGGCGGTAGGCTTCACGATTGATGTCATTGGCCATGGCCAGTGACTCGCCAGAAATCGAACGTGCATGTTCATCAAAATATGATTCGGCCACGGTCACAGATTCATTAACCGCCGTTGAAATCCGATCGGCAAACCAACCGCGCAACGAATAATCGACAACAAACAGGGCAAACAGGGTCACAATAATCGCTGGCAAGGTGGTTAACCCACCAAACAATATGGCAAGTCGCCAATGAAGCTGATGCCCGGCTAGGCGGCGTCGGCGTTCAACCCACAGCCGCCAAAATTGGCGCCCCACCAACAAAGCCAGAACCGCCAGTGCCAAAATATCAATGCCAAGCAACGGCACCAGAAAATCAGTATCACCAGATACATAATCGACGCTGGCCAACACATAGGCCGTGATGGCCCCCATCGCCAAAGTGAACAATATCAAAAGATACGCCAGCCGATCGCCGCCAACCCACCCTTTGAGCTGGCTGATAAGAGACTGAGATTGAGATGTTTCACCGCGCATCTTACCGACCAGCCTTAATTTTTAACTCTTTGATTTTTTTTCGTAAAGTATTGCGATTCAATCCAAGAATATCAGCGGCCCGCAACTGGTTACCGCGGGTGATGGCCAAGGTGGCAACAATTAACGGTTCTTCGACCTCACGCAAAACACGCCCATAAAGACCAGGCGGCGGCATATCACCATTCAGCGCGTCAAAATAACGCTTGATATGTGTTTCAACAGATAGCGACAAACTATCTGCCTGTACCGTATTTTTTGGCACATCAGCAGATAATTCTGCTTCGACAGCGTCAGCAGAGATAATGGTATCATCATGTAACACGGCTAATCTGCGCACCAGATTTTCAAGTTCACGGACATTGCCCGGCCAATGCCAGCTCTTTAATCTTTTAATGGCATCGGGCGCAAAGCTTTTAACCGGCAAACCATCGGCACGACCTTGCGCTAAAAAATGTGTAACCAAAGGCGCGATATCCTCGCTTCGTTCTCGCAATGGTGGCAATCTTAACGGCACCACATTCAGTCGATAAAACAAATCTTCACGAAACAGGCCTTGCTGCATCAAATGATGCAAATTGCGATTGGTTGCGGCGATAATCCGTACATTGGCCCGCACCGTGCCATTTCCCGCAATCGACACATATTCCCCATCTTGCAAAACGCGTAACAGCCGGGTTTGGGCTTCGGCTGGCATATCGCCGATTTCGTCCAGAAACAACGTCCCGCCATCGGCCATCTCAAATTTACCGGGCTGAAATTTTGGCGTGGCGGTGTCTGCCTCGCCAGAGATTGGGGCTAACCGGCCAAATAGCTCAGACTCAACAAATTCATGGGGCAAAGCGGCCAGATTAACAGCAACAAATGGACGGTCACGGCGGCTGCCCAAGTCATGAAGCGCCCGTGCCACCAATTCTTTTCCAGTGCCACTATCGCCGCTAATCAGCACGGTCAGGTCAGTATTAACCACCCGTGCCATCGCTTTAAACACATCCTGCATTGGACGCGACCGGCCAATAATTGGCCCACCCTCCTCAAATTTTGGGCTGGCCGCAGGTGCCGGTGTATTGTCATTTGTCTTTAACGCACGATCTGTAACCTCGATCAGACTGCGTAATTCAAATGGCTTTGGCAGATATTCAAACACACCAATTTGCTGGGTTTTCACAGCGGTTAACAATGTGGACCGCGCGCTCATCACGATCACCGGCAAATCTGGACGGCGTTCTTTAATCCGGGGCAATAAATCCAACGCATCGCCATCAGGCAAGGCGACATCCGTAATCAATACATCGCCGCGTCCAGATTCAATCAATTTCCACAGCCCAGCGGCATTACCACTGGACTGCACAACATATCCCTGACGGGCCAAAGCTTGCTGGACAACCAACCGGACTGACTTATCATCCTCGGCAACAAGAATAACTGGCGGTTTATCGCTCATCACCTTGCCTCGTCTTTGGCTTGGTCAAAATCTGGCGCCACTGGAAAATTCATCCGAAACACCGTTTGGCCCGGCACCGATTCAACATCAATCATCGCACCATGATCAGCAATGACGCTCGCCACCATGGTCAAACCAAGACCGCTTCCCCCAGATCGGCCCGAAACAAAAGGATCAAAAATATGGTCGCGCAATTCCTCGCTGATCCCGCGGCCATTGTCCATAACTTCAACCTGAACCGGTGCATAACTGCCACCATCTACCGTGGAAAATGTCAATCTACGCCCCTGAGAATAGGATGTTTTTATAACAATTTCACCATTCATATCAGTAGCTTCAGAGGCATTTTTAATTATATTTATAAATGCTTGAATCAGCAAATCACGGTGGCCATTAACCAAAGGCAAAGACGGGTCATAAGACCGTCTTATTTTCATATGCGCGCCATAGGAAGCTTGCGCCAAATTCAGGCAATGATCCAAAATTTCGTGAATATTCAGCGGCGCCAACACCAGATTGGCACCACCGGCAAACCCCTCCATTCGATCCAAAAGTGCCGCCACACGATCACTTTCTTCGACAATCATACGGGTGAGGTTTTGTCCATCACTATCAAGATCCGCCTCTAGCAATTGCGCGGCACCTTTGATGCCAGCCAACGGGTTTTTGACCTCGTGGGCCAACAGTGCCGCCATTGCCGCAATCGATCTGGCCGCCCCGCGGAATAATGACTGGCCGCGCAGCCTTTCGGCCAATGCCCGTTCTTGAATAGATATCAAAAGACGCGGTTCCCGGTCACCAAAAGGGGTGATTTGTACATTGATCAGCTTTAGCCCTATTTTAGGGCCGGCCAGTTCAACCCCCTGATCACCAACTGATATTGATTGTGCCCGGGCGCGGCGCACCATAGACAGGAAATTTGAATCAGCCGGAATAATGCTGGTCAGTGCTGTCCCCAACAAAATCATCCGGCTAGATTGGAAAAAAATTTCCGCGGCCTGATTGAGATAAATAAATCTATTTTCCAAATCCAACACAAAGACCGGATTAGGCAAAGCCGCGAAAATCTGCGACTCTGTTAAATCAGAGCTTTCATCCGCCGCCATCAGCGCCGCGCTAGTTGATGATGCAGATTTCGTCATCATGCGGCCTGCGCCTCGGCATAGAGCTTATGAAAAAACTGATCAACCGCGGCAAATACCGTTTCCGCGTCTGTGGTGTTATTGGCGATATCGCGCAATTCTGCCGCCCCCGGCAAGCCATAAGCATACCAAGCAATATGTTTACGCGCCAATCGCATAGCCGCCGACCCATAATGTGTAATCATATCATCAAGATGCGCCCGCATAAGTTCATGCCTGGCGCGGATTGATGGCGCGGGGCGCATTTTACGGCCAGCCAAAACATCACCAATCTGCGCCAACAGCCATGGCCGCCCTTGAGCGCCTCTTCCAACCATCACACCTGCCGCGCCACTCGCCGCCATCGCCTGCATCGCTGAATCCGTACACCGGATATCACCATTCGCAATCACCGGAATAGACACAGCATCAACAACCGCGGCAATTTTATGCCAGTCAGCCTCGCCATTATACATCTGACAGCGCGTCCGGCCATGAACCGCCAGCATAGACAGACCAGCATCTTCGGCAATCCGTCCAAATTCCGCGGCGTTCAGGCTAGCATCGTCCCACCCAAGCCGCATTTTTAACGTCACTGGCACGCGAACGGCTGATTTCACCGCCTGCATGATTGACGCGGCTAGTTGCGGGTCGCGCATCAGGGCCGATCCGGATAATTTGCCTGTTACCTTTTTGGCCGGACAGCCCATATTGATATCTATAAAACTGGCCCCCAGCCCTTCACATAATTTTGCGGCTTCGGCCATAATCTGGGGATCCCAGCCAGCCAGTTGAATTGATAGGGGAGCTTCTTCAAGGGCGGCAGTTTTCAGCTTGCGCATTTCACCGCGTACCTGTTGCAACACGGCCGCACTGGCTACCATTTCGGTTACCACCAATCCGCCACCACAGCGCCGCACAGCGCGTCTGAAAGGCAGATCCGTCACCCCTGACATAGGCGCCAATATGGCGGCATGCGGCAGTGTGATCCCAGCGACAACCAGCGGCGGATTTATCGGGCTGTGTTGTGCCATACAGATTTACATCCTTATTATACGCAAAGATGATCTGCACCGCGCACGATCAACGCCCATATAATAGGCAGTAAATGCTCAAAAATCCATCATTTAAGCCCGTTAATATGGCAAGCAGACATAGGACCCTAGACACAAGCCACAGGCGAACTGGCCGATACAAAATATCAATTGGACAAATGCATCAGCATTGACCATAACTCAACCCATGATGACATCTGCCGCGCATGACACTGAAACAGCTGATTGCACCGCCATTATTGTGGCCGCTGGTAGTGGCAGTCGTGCCGGATTACCGCCAAATGATGACGCCAATCAGCCAGGATCAGATCATAATCAGGAAAAGCAATTTTGGCTGGAAAAACAATTCTGGCCGCTGGCAGGCAAAACAGTGCTGGCACACTCGGTTGATATATTTCAGGCACATCCCCGCGTCAAAACCATCATTATTGTGACGTCGGCGCATAATCTGGATCGTGTCAGATCACAATTTGGCGAAAATAATTGTCATGTTATTCAAGGCGGGGCAACCCGTCAGCAATCAGTCTATGCCGGTCTGCAGACGGCCGCAGAGATTGACCCAGCCGCCCGTTTTGTTGCGATCCATGATGCCGCCCGGCCGTTATTGCCAGCGCGCTTGCTTAGCACCATGCTGGCAACCATCAATGACGCCGTTGCCGGGGTCGCCCCCGCCCTGCCACTTGCCGACACATTGTCATGCGTTAATGCACAACAGCATATAGATCGTATCATTGACCGCGCACCCATGCGGGCGCTGCAAACGCCGCAGCTATTCTGGCGCGAGGCGATCACAGATCTTCATAAACATTACGCTGATGACCCGACATTTACTGATGATTGTGGTTTAGCGCTTGCCGCTGGCCATGCCATCGCGACAGTTGACGGTACACACCAACTGCTAAAGCTGACGCACCCGCAAGATTACGCTATGCTAAAAGCTTACTGTAACGACGCCGACGGCACCCTTTTGACAGCAGGACATGACATGCCGGATATACGCATTGGAAATGGCTTTGATGTACATAAATTTGCCGATACGCCGGGGCCGATTATGCTGGCTGGCCTCAGCGTTGATAGCGACCGTGGCATGCTGGCACATTCTGATGGTGATGTTGCTTTACATGCGATTTGCGACGCGATTTTCGGGGCGCTGGCTGATGGCGATATCGGACATCATTTTCCGCCGTCTGATCCAAAATGGCGGGCGGCCGACAGTTCTTTGTTTCTGAAATTTGCAGCAGACCGGGTGTATGCACGGGGCGGGCAAATCATGAATCTTGATCTGACCATCATTTGCGAGACGCCAAAAATTGGCCCATTACGCGATAAAATGCGGGCGCGCATTGCAAATATAACAAATCTGCCGCTTGGCCGCATTGCGGTGAAGGCCACGACCTCGGAAAAGCTGGGCTTTACCGGACGGGGTGAAGGTATCGCGGCACAAGCAACAGCCGCTGTCATTTTGCCAGATAATGAAGATCAATATTCACCTGCACCCACAGCGCCATAATGACCAAGTTCGCCGACATATTGCTTTGTAATTTGGCAACGCTTGGCCCTATCGGGCATCTTCGGCCAGCCCCGGGTACAATTGGGTCATTTGTTGCGCTTGGCACCGGCTATTTGATTGCCAGCTTCAGCCTTGGCGTGCTGGTTGCCGCCATTTTAGCCATTTCGATTTTGGGAATCTTTGCCGCTGAACGCTATGGCCAGCGCACGGGCAAAAAAGATGCCTCAGAAGTCATTATTGATGAGGTCGCTGGCCAATGGATTCCTTTGGTCATCATCCCGCTTGACGTCACCTGGTATATCGCGGCGTTTCTGCTTTTTAGGTTTTTTGATATCAGCAAAATTGGCCCGGTTGGTCATGCCGAAAAATTTACCGGCGGTATTGGCGTTATGGCAGATGATCTGGTGGCGGGCATTTTGGCCGCATTGGTTTTATGGCTTGGTGCCGTCGCCATGGGGTATGCGCTATGAGCCATGCCCATCAAGACATCACACAATTGGCCGAAAACATCATCGATAAAGCCCGGCAAAAAACCGTTATGATCGCGCTGGCAGAATCCTGCACCGGTGGGATGATTGCCGCCGCGCTTACCGATATTTCTGGATCATCGGCGGCACTCGATCGGGGGTTTGTGACCTATAGCAATCAAGCCAAAATCGATATCTTGCGGGTTAGCAACGCCACACTGGAACAATATGGCGCTGTATCCGAACAAACCGCGCGTGCCATGGTTGACGGCACGTTAATCGCCGCACCGATGGCTGGTTTGGCATTATCTGTAACCGGCATTGCTGGCCCCGGTGGTGGTGGCC
>JAYOVO010000004.1:0-3075 GCA_038151495.1 Alphaproteobacteria bacterium | reverse complement strand
AGACAAACCGGTTGGACTGGTGCATTTTGCCTGTCAGCGCCGTGATGCGCCACAAACCCACGCCATGCATATTTTTTCTGGCGACCGACATATGGTACGGCAACAAGCTGTTCGTACAGCATTAATGATGATTGCGGATGCGTTAGCTTAGTGATTGACGCTTACTTAACGATTATCCGGGCCATAGAGGGTATCTGCCCGTGTTTCAAATGCCCGCACCATGCGTTTTACCGCCTCGGTAAATAATGTTTCGATCACCGACTGTAAAAGCCGGGAATTAAATTCAAAATCAACGTAAAATTCAATTTCACACCCATCTGGATGTGGATGAAACACCCATTGGTTGCGTAAATATTTAAACGGCCCTTCAGCATAGGCGACATTTATTTCCAATGCGTCTGGATCCAGCTTTACATGGGATGTGAATCGTTCCCGAAACATATTGAACCCGATAATCAGATCAGCTTCCAAATCATGGTCGGTTTCATGGCGGATACGCGCCGCCAAACACCATGGCAGAAATTCGGGATAGGCACGCACATTGGCAACAAGCTGATATAAATCTTGCGGGCGGTGATGAATGACCCGTCTTTCCGCATGCACCGTCATTTGGCTTGCAACATGGCCCGGCGTGCCGCCTGCAAATCAGCAAAATCCTGATCAGCATGATAGCTGGATCTGGTCAACGGTGTTGCCGAAATCAATAAAAATCCTTTGGCCCGGCCGGTTTTGCTATATTGCGTAAATATATCCGGGGTCACAAACCGTACCACTTCGGCATGTTTTGGCGTTGGCTGCAAATATTGGCCAATGGTCATGAAATCAACCTCTGCGCTACGCAAATCATCCATCAATTGACCGACTTCTTCATCCGTTTCACCAAGCCCCACCATGATTCCGGATTTGGTAAAAATTGACGGATCAAGTGTTTTCACCTTATGCAACACTGCCAGTGAATGAAAATAACGCGCCCCCGGCCGAATTGACGGATATAGCCGCGGCACTGTCTCCATATTATGGTTAAAAACGTCCGGGCGGGCGGCCACAACAATTTCTACGGCGCCTTCCTTGCGCAGAAAATCTGGGGTGAGAACCTCGATCGTTGTGGTGGGTGATTGGGCGCGGATCGCGCTAATGGTATCGGCAAAATGCTGGGCACCACCATCATCCAGATCATCGCGATCAACCGAGGTGATCACCACATGCTTTAGACCAAGCGTCGCCACCGCCGCGCCAACATTTTCCGGCTCGTGCGGATCAAGCAGATCAGGCCGACCAGTCGCCACATTGCAAAACGCACATGCCCGCGTGCAAACTGACCCCAAAATCATCATGGTGGCATGTTTTTGCGACCAGCATTCGCCAATATTCGGACACGCCGCTTCTTCACACACGGTCACAAGATTATGTGCGCGCATCAATTTTCGCGTTTCGTTATAGGCTTTTGACACCGGCGCTTTGACGCGCAACCAATCTGGCCGACGCGGTTGTGGCCGGTCTGGATTTTTTTGCTTTTCCGGGTGCCGTTCGGCGCCTTTGCGGGTATTAATCTGAGGCATGATTGTGTCTTAGCAGAGACTGGTGGTGAAAAACAACAGGGCAATTGGTTGTTTCGAAGCCATCAAGCTATGGCGCCACCACCGCTAGTAATGGATGGCCCGGCCATATGCATCAAGCACCGATTCATGCATCGCTTCAGACAGGGTTGGATGCGGGAAAATTGTACTCATCAATTCAGCTTCGGTGGCTTCAAGGCTGCGCGCAATCGCAAAGCCTTGGATAAGTTCGGTTACTTCTGGGCCAACCATATGCGCGCCAAGCAACTCACCTGTCGAGGCATCAAAAATGGTTTTTACAAACCCGGCATCATCTCCAAGCGCAATCGCCTTTCCATTACCGGCAAAGGGGAATTTGCCCACTTTGATTTTATAGCCAGCCTTTTTCGCGGCAACCTCGGTCATGCCAACAGATGCCACTTGCGGACGGCAATAGGTACATCCCGGCACAGCACCATCAGCAATCGCATGTCCATCACCAACCCCGGCAATTTTTTCAACGCATATTATCCCCTCGTGGCTGGCTTTATGTGCTAGCCATGGCGGGCCGGTCACATCGCCAATGGCATAAATGCCAGGTTCGTCTGTGGCACCAAACCCGTCAGTGACGATATGGCCGCGATCTATCTTCACGGCGGTAGCCTCCACCCCTAAATTTTCCACATTACCAGTGATGCCCACGGCCAAAATCATACGGTCGGCCTGCAAATCCGCCTGATCGCCTGCCAGCGTTGCCGTCACCCCGTTTGGCCCGGCTGACACCGATTGTAATTTCACATTTGTCATGATCTTCATGCCGCGCTTTTCAAATGATTTGGCAACAAAGGCTGAAACCTCTTCGTCCTCAACAGGCAAAATACGGTCAAGCGCTTCGATCAACGTCACCGCAACACCCATATCATTATAAAATGAGGCAAATTCAGCGCCAATGGCCCCAGACCCAACAATGATCAGTGATTTTGGCATATCCTGCGGCACCATCGCTTCACGATAAGTCAGGATCGCGTTGCCATCCGGTTCGATGCCCGGCAATGATCTGGCACGCGCGCCAGTGGCAATGATGACATGGCCCGCACTGATGGTGGTGCCATCTGATAACAACACTTCACGGCCATTTTTCAATTTTTTACCGATCGAGGCGGTGGCTTCAATAACCGGTACTTTATTTTTTTTGAGAAGATGCGTTACCCCTGATGACAGACGCGCCGCGACCTTGCGTGATCTTTTGACCAATGCTGGCACGTCAACCGTGACATCACCAACCGAAATACCAAAAGATTTCATCTCATCAATCGAATGGCGTAATTCAGCGGCGCGCAGTAACGCCTTTGTCGGAATACAACCCCAATTCAGGCAAATACCCCCAAGATGCTCACGCTCTACCACCACGGCATTCAGACCAAGCTGGGCCGCGCGAATAGCCGCCACATACCCGCCTGGACCGCCGCCAATCACAGCGATATCAAAATGCGTTGTGGTCATATAGGGTCTCCTAATTTGGTCAAATGCCAACTTAAAA
>JAYOVO010000003.1:0-37675 GCA_038151495.1 Alphaproteobacteria bacterium | reverse complement strand
TCTCCCCGCCCGCACCAATTTTTAGATAATTAATACGGCAAAATATGTCATGCCGCCCCTGCCCGGATAGCCGGCCAAAAAGACGGGGATCTGTGGCTAGCACAGATGACAAACCCGATGAAGCCCGATAGGCTGTAGCCGTATTCATCACAGCAATAACAGGCTTTTTTTGCATGTTTTTTCTGCCATTATTTGACAACAACCCAACCGTGGCGCGCCCCTTTGTGACATGGATCATTATGGCCTTATGCGTGTCTGGGTTTATCTGGCAGGAATCGCTCGATTATCGTACCGCACATAATATTGTGTATCAGCTTGGCTTTATTCCGGCGGTATTTTTCACCCCAGCTAATCTGCCAGAAAACATGACATTGGTGCCAGAATGGAGCACCATTTTTACCTCAATGTTTTTACATGCAGGCTGGATGCATATTGGCGGCAATATGCTGTATCTTTGGATTTTTGGCGACAATGTCGAAGCCGCCATGGGGCGCGGCAGATTTGTGCTGTTTTATATGATCTGCGGCACTGCGGCGGCGATGGCACAAGCCGCACTCGACCCCAGCTCGACCATTCCCATGATTGGCGCGTCTGGGGGGATTGCAGGCATTTTAGGGGCATATCTACTGCTTCACCCAAAAGCCGCGATCCGATGTTTTTTCCTGATTCTGATTTTTTTCAGATTTATTAACCTGCCAGCGTGGCTGGTACTCGGCGTATGGATTGGTGGGCAATTTATTGCCGTACCGCAAGCCTTGAGCGAAACCGGCGGCGGCGTGGCCTATCTGGCGCATATTGGTGGGTTTTTAGCCGGCATGGCGCTGATCCCATTTTTCAAATACCGCCATATCGCATTGTTCGACCGTGATATCGGCCTGCAAGACTGGGCAGATCGCCCATTAAATTTTCAGGAAGTGAAAGCCGAAGCACGCGCCCGCTATCGCCGGGCTGCCCCCGCATTGTCTGACCCTGCTAGTGGGGGTGTCACAACGCGCCCACCAAAAAGCTCTGTGCCTTTATCGCGCCGCAAAAAGCCAAAATCTGGTGATGATCATCAAACCGGGCCATGGGGATAGATCGGGCATCATACCGCGCAGGCTAGCGAACAGGCGCCCCGTCCGCATCAACAATCTGGGCATCGGCACCAAATAGCCGAACCTCAGCCTCGACATCTTTGGCCGCAGATTCGGTTACCGCCTGGTCAAGACCACTCACAACAACGGCGGTGCCAAACTGACCGGGTTTAAACCACGGATAACTGCCAATGCTCACCCCCTCATAGCGCGATTGAACCGTTGCCAGAATGGTTGCAATATTGCCCTCGCCAGTGCCGCATTGCACGGTAATCCGCGTCATCACCACACCGCCCGGCAATGAACTGCGCAACCCTTCAAACATCGCCTGCAAAATAGCCGGCACCCCCGGCAAAACATGCACATTACCTATAATAAACCCGGGCGCCGCAGATAATGGATTGTCAATTAACGTTGCTGTTTCCGGGATATCAGCCATTTTTTGGCGGGCCGCATTAAATTCCAAATCCGTATTCGCATAATGCGCCACAAGCCGCCGTTCCGCCTCGGGGTGCCTGATCACTGGCACATGAAACGCCGCCGCAACCGCCTCGGTTGTAATGTCATCATGCGTTGGCCCAATGCCGCCACTGGTAAAGACCAGATCATAGGCGGCAGACAATGTCTGCACGGTATCAATAATCACCTGTCGGTTATCAGCGATCACCCGCGCTTCACCAAGCTGGATACCTTGCGCGCTTAAATTTTCGGCTAACCAGCCAATATTTTTGTCTTTGGTACGGCCTGATAAAATTTCATCACCAATCACAATAATTGCGGCGGTCGGGTTCTTTGGCTGGGACATAATCGAAACCTTAATAAAAAAATTTAGGTGGCGCGGCAGAATGGGCGCCGCGACGGATTTTGTCAAATAGCGTTACCAGCACATGACAATGTGCAAACAAACGGTCAATTTTTGCAGGTATAAGCGGGCAGAATATGCTAGATAAGGCGCGAACGGTGTCATCCAGATCGGGCGTCATACTTAGTAGAGTACCACCAAAAGCTGACAGGATTAAAAATGCGACAAGAAACAGTTATTCGGCATGGTGAAGACGGATTTGCTGGCATGCGCAACGCTGGCAGGCTGGCGGCCGCGGTTCTGGATATGATCACACCGCATGTTGTTGCCGGTGTCACAACAGATGAATTAGACCGGTTATGCCATGATTATATTCTGGCGCATGGCGCCGTGCCAGCGCCGCTGAATTACAAGGGGTTTCCCAAATCGACATGTATTTCACTGAACCATGTTGTTTGTCATGGCATACCCGGCGACAAAAGCCTGCGTGATGGCGATATTCTGAATATCGATGTCACCGTTATTTTAGATAGCTGGTATGGCGACACATCGCGCATGTATTATGTCGGCGCCCCATCAATCAAGGCACAAAGATTGACTGAAATCACCTATGAGTGCCTGATGCGCGGCATAGAGGTGGCACGCCCCGGCAATACGCTTGGGGATATTGGCTATGCCATTCAATCCTTTGCCGAATCCCAGCGGTTTTCTGTGGTTCGAGATTTTACCGGTCATGGTCTTGGTCAGACATTTCATTGCGCGCCAACAATCCTGCATTATGGCCTGCCGGGCGAAGGCATGCGGCTTGAACCCGGGATGATTTTCACCATTGAGCCAATGATTAATGCCGGGCGCCATGAAACCAAAATTTTGTCAGATGGATGGACAGCCGTGACCCGGGACAAAAGCCTGTCTGCGCAATTCGAACATTCGATTGGCGTTACCGAAGACGCCCCAGAAATTTTCACCCTGTCCCCAGCTGGCCTGACCCTGCCGCCTTATAATCTGTGACAGATCACCTGTCATAAATTTTGAAACAAATCTGGGGCCGCTGATCTGTGGCGTATTAACCAAAGTTTAATATTTTTCTTCTATCAAAAGGGGTATGAACACCCCATCAATTCCAGAAGATCAGCCAGAAGATCGGCTAAAAGATCAACCGGGCCGACCTCGGTCAAAAAATCCAAATATATCCGGACACCGGGCCCGTATGCGTGACAAGGTGCTGACCAAATCTGCCGCTTCTCTCACCGAACTTGAATTACTAGAGATGCTTCTTTATCCCAGCAATCCACGCGGCGATACCAAACCAGTTGCCAAAAGGCTGATGCACCATTTTCAGACACTTGCCGGCGTGTTGCGTGCTTCGGCAGAAAAACTGCAAGAGATAGAACAGGTTGGCCCAGCGGCCATTGTGGCGATCAAAGTCACCGAAGCGGCGGCGCTTCATCTCAGCCATTCACGAATTAAAAACCAGCCCGTGTTAAATAACTGGATGCATGTTCAAGATTACTGCATCAAACTATTAGCCCATGAACCTGTCGAACATTTTGTGATTCTATGTCTGGATAATCAAAACCGGCTGATTGGCGAAGAAACCATGTCAATTGGCACAATCAACCAGACCGCGGTCTACCCACGCGAAGTGGTAAATGCCGCATTAAAACATCATGCGCGGTCGGTGATTCTTGTGCATAATCATCCAAGTGGCGAGTCGAAACCATCACGCGCGGATATTGCGGTCACACGTGATATAGAAAAGGCGCTGACGGTCATGGGAATCACCCTTCATGACCATTTGATCATCGCCGACACAAATTGCGTCAGTTTTAAAAGCCTCGGCCATTTATAGCATCGCCATAGCCTGTCGCGACCTTAGTTTTTTTTCATATTTTTAGATATTTTGCGGGTCATTTCACCAGCTTTACGGCTTGCCGCCAACAAGCCGGGGCGGGCCGCGTTTAAAGCTTTGCCGGCCGCCTCACCAGCTTTTTTCTGCACGGCGGGATTGCGCGCGGCTGTCATCAGCGCTGTCATCAAAATACGTCGAAACAGCATATTGTGTGTTCCCGGCCAAATTGACCACAATTTATAGTTAAGTTCTGGCTTTTTACCTGCCTCAATGCTACAACCTGACGTCTCCTAACGCAAAAGGTATTGTTCGTATGATCCCTCGGTATTCCCGGCCTGAAATGACCGCCATTTGGTCGGAGGAAAGCAAGTTCCAAATTTGGTTTGAAATTGAAGCTCATGCGTGTGACGCGCAGGCAAAACTTGGCGTTATTCCGACCGATGCGGCCGCCACAATTTGGCAACGCGGCGCCTTTGAAATTGATCGCATTAACGAAATTGAACGCGAAACCAAACATGATGTTATCGCCTTTTTGACTAACCTTGCCGAACATATTGGCGAGGATGCACGGTTTGTGCATCAGGGCATGACATCTTCTGACGTTTTGGACACAACCTTGTCCGTTCAGTTGGCCCGGGCCACTGATTTGATGCTGGCCGGACTTGATCGTTTGCTTGCTGGCCTTGAAAAACGGGCGCATGAACACAAGCGCACCGCCACCATTGGGCGCAGCCATGGCATTCATGCCGAACCAACAACACTTGGGCTGAAATTTGCCAGTTTTTATGCTGAATTTAAACGCTGTCGTGACCGTCTGGTTGCGGCACGCCGCGAAATTGCCACCTGTGCGATTTCTGGGGCGGTGGGTACATTTGCCCATATCGACCCGTTTGTTGAAACGCATGTTGCCGAAAAAATGGGGCTTGAGATTGAACCGGTGTCAACCCAGGTCATCCCGCGTGACCGCCACGCGATGTTCTTTGCAACATTGGGCGTGATTGCCAGTTCAATTGAACGGCTATCGGTAGAAATACGCCATATGCAACGTACCGAAGTGCGCGAAGCCGAAGAATTTTTCTCGGCTGGGCAAAAAGGGTCGTCGGCGATGCCGCATAAGCGTAACCCGGTCTTGACCGAAAATCTGACCGGAATCGCCCGCATTGTGCGTGCGGCGGTTGTGCCTGCCTTGGAAAATGTTGCGCTGTGGCACGAACGCGATATTTCGCATTCATCAGTCGAACGTGTATTTGCCCCTGATGCCACTATCGCGCTTGATTTTGCCCTGCACCGCCTGGCTGGTGTTGTGGAAAATCTGCTTGTCTATCCAGATGCCATGCAGGCAAATCTGGACAAGCTTGGCGGGCTTGTTCATTCGCAACAGGTCTTGCTGGCATTGACGCAAAAAGGTGTAAGCCGGGAAAATGCCTATGTGTATGTCCAGCGCAATGCAATGAAAATCTGGGCCGAAGGTGGCAGTTATCTTGATAAACTAAAATCTGACGAAGATGTCAGTGCGCATCTAACCGATCAGGAACTCGATGCTTTGTTTGATCTTGACCAACATTTTCAGCATGTCGACACAATTTTTAAACGTGTTTTTGGGTAAGCCATACATACCCGCCACCTATTTTTGGGGACAAAGACGATCATGACAAAGAGAAAACAGCTTTATGAAGGCAAGGCCAAAGTTATTTTTGAGGGGCCGGAAGCTGGCACATTAGTGCAATATTTCAAAGATGATGCCACCGCCTTTAACGCACAAAAAAAAGATGTGATCAAAGGCAAAGGCGTGCTGAACAATTACATTAGTGAACATATTATGACAGCGGTTGGGGATTTAGGCATACCGAATCACTTTATCGCCCGCCTGAACGACCGTGAACAGTTGATCCGCAAGCTTGAAATTGTTCCGATTGAAGTTGTTGTCAGAAATGTAGCCGCTGGGTCTATCTGCCCGCGTCTTGGGCTGGAAGAAGGCGCGACATTAAACAACACATTGGTTGAATTTTGCCTGAAAGATGACAGCCTTGGCGACCCGATTATCGCGCCAGAACATATTTTCACATTTGGCTGGGCCACACCAGATGAGCTGGAAATCATTGTCGAGGACACATTGCGTATCAATGATTTTCTCACTGGATTGTTTTTGGGGATTGGCGTCAGACTGATTGATTTCAAGCTGGAATTTGGTCGATTTTACCATGACCAAGACGCGGCAGACGACAATGTAATTATGCTGGCTGATGAAATCAGCCCAGATAATTGCCGGTTGTGGGACGCGCAAACCAATGAAAAAATGGACAAAGACAGATTTCGGCGTGATTTAGGTGGGCTGGTTGAGGCCTATCAGGAAATCGCCAACCGACTTGGTATTAAAATTCCCGATTTGGATAGCTAACTATAGTAACAAACTGGCAGTAACGAACCGAAGGCAAAATGATGCAAGCCATAGTGAATATTTCTCTTAAAGAAGGCGTTTTAGACCCGCAAGGACGTGCCATCGCAAGATCGCTTGGCGACCTTGGCTTTAGCGAAGTCAATGATGTACGCGTTGGCAAACAGATTTTGTTGGAAATTGATGAAACCGACCCAGCCCGCTTGCGCCAGCGCGTGGCACGCATGTGCGAGACGTTGCTGTCAAACACTGTGATCGAAGATTACAGCATCGACATCGCTGACGAAACCTGATCCATCACGCAATTTTCAAACTGTAGCAAAATATGACTCTTTCATCTCTGGCATCACTCCGCGTCGCGATCACAGTATTTCCCGGTTCAAATTGTGACCGTGATATGATGGTGGCGGTTGAACAATTGACCAATCGCCGCCCGGCATTGGTCTGGCATAAAGAGGCAAGCCTCGATCCGGTCGATCTGGTGATTGTCCCCGGCGGCTTTTCATTTGGCGATTATCTGCGCTGTGGCGCACTGGCTGGCCGGTCACCGGTGATGAATGCGGTGATGGACCATGCCGCACGTGGCGGTGCAGTTCTGGGTGTATGTAACGGGTTTCAGGTGCTTACCGAAACCGGCATGTTGCCCGGCGTGCTGATCCGCAATGCCGGGCTTCGTTTTAGCTGTCGGATGGTACGGCTAGAAACTGCGGAAACCATGTCATCACCCTTTACCCAAGGTCTGACAGCCGGACAATCGCTGGATATTCCCGTTGCCCATAATGAGGGCAATTATTTTGCTGATGACGATACGCTGGACCGATTGCAGGATAATGGCCAGATTGCATTTCGCTATATTGCTAGCGATGCCGAAGGGCCAGCCAACCCGAATGGCGCGGCGCGTGATATTGCTGGCATTCTATCAAATAATGGGCGCGTAATGGGCATGATGCCGCACCCAGAACGCGCGATATCGCCGCTTCATGGCAGCTCTGATGGTGCCACCCTACTTTCCAAATCACTAGAGGCATTGATGTCATGACGCAGAACGATCACTTAATGACCTTTGATGATGCCGCCGCGATGGGTTTGTCGCGTGATGAATGGGACCTGATTTTAAAGCGCCTCGACCGCACGCCAAACCAATGTGAACTGGGCATTTTTTCTGCCATGTGGTCGGAACATTGCTCGTATAAATCATCAAAGAAATGGCTAAAGACATTACCTGTTGACGGCCCTCAGGTGATTGAGGGGCCGGGTGAAAATGCTGGGGCGGTTGATATCGGCGATGGGCTTGCCGCAATTTTTAAAATTGAAAGCCATAACCACCCATCATTTATTGAACCTTATCAAGGGGCGGCAACCGGTGTCGGCGGTATTTTGCGCGATGTCTTTACCATGGGCGCCCGCCCGGTTGCCCTGCTCAACGCCTTGCGCTTTGGCGAGGCAGATCATGAAAAAACACGACATCTGCTAGGCGGGGTTGTGGCTGGCATTGGCGGATATGGCAATTGTATTGGCATCCCGACTGTTGGCGGCGAAGTCAATTTCGACAAATCCTACAATGGCAATATTCTGGTGAATGCCATGGCTGTTGGCCTTGCCAATAGTGACCGGATTTTCAGATCAGCCGCCACAGGCCCCGGCAACCCGGTGATTTATGTTGGGGCAAAAACCGGGCGTGATGGGATCCATGGGGCCACAATGGCCTCTGCCGAATTTTCAGATGAAACAGAAAGCAAGCGGCCAACCGTTCAGGTTGGTGACCCGTTTACTGGTAAATTGCTGATGGAAGCCTGTTTGGAACTGATGGCATCTGATTCGGTGTTGTCAATTCAGGATATGGGCGCCGCCGGGTTGACTTCATCATCTGTTGAAATGGCCTCAAAAGGCGGTCTTGGTATGGAAATTGACCTAGACCTAGTACCAGCGCGCGAAGACGGGATGACCGCCTATGAATTGATGCTATCCGAGTCGCAAGAACGTATGCTGATGGTATTAAAACCAGATGCTACAGACACCGCGCGGGCCATTTTCGATAAATGGGACCTAGATTTCATGCCAATTGGTCAGGTCACTGAAACTGGCCGTCTGGTTCTGTTGAAAGATGGCGGTATCGCGTGTGATATTCCGTTGGCCCCGCTTGTTGATGATGCGCCCGAATATGACCGTCCACAAAACCCGGTGCCACAGCGGCCTCGGCTTGCTAGTGATGCGGCCAAAAGTGACAAACCAATCACCGATGTGTTGCACTCTATGCTTGGCCATGTCGATTTGGCTAGTCGGCGTTGGGTTTATGAACAATATGACAGTCATGTGATGGCCGATACCATTGCCGGACCGGGCGGCGATGCGGCACTGGTGCGCGTGCATGGCAGCCAGCGCGGCCTTGCCATCACCACAGATTGCACCCCACGTTATGTAGAGGCTGATCCTGAAACCGGTGGCAAACAGGCCGTTGCCGAAGCCTATCGCAATATTTGCGCGATTGGTGCGCGCCCGCTTGCGATCACCAATAATTTGAATTTTGGCAACCCGGAAAAGCCCGACATCATGGCACAATTGGCCCAATCAGTTGTTGGCATGGGTAAAGCCGCAAAACATTTAGACACCCCGGTGGTATCCGGCAATGTGTCTTTGTATAACGAAACCGATGGTGTCGCGATCCGCCCTTGCCCGGTTGTTGGCATGGTTGGTGTTATTGATGATGTGACAATGGCTGTCGGCAACCGCTTTGTCGCCGCCGATGAAGAGATTTTCATTCTAGGCCAAGATGACAGTCAAAATGACGGCTGGCTTGGTGCATCTTTATATGCCGCGCATCAAGGCATGACCACGATCTATGCACCGCCACCAATCGATCTTGATGCCGAAGAACAAACAGGCAAATTGCTGGCCCGGATGATCGCGTCAGGAACAGTCACTGCCGCGCATGATATCAGCGATGGCGGGCTTGCCGTCACCATTGCCGAGATGTGCCTGCATTCATCATTTGGGGCCCATATCACGCCGCCGACCGGCGGTCACCTTCATGGCTGGGCATTTGGCGAGGATCAGGCCCGCTATGTTGTGACAACCGCTGATGGCGCGGCGCTGACCAAAGCGGCGCAAAAAGCTGGCATTGCGATCAGCAAAATCGGTACAGTGACATCAAAAACAGAATTGCAATTTGGCGATGATGACACCATATCTGTTAAAGAGTTGAAAAACGTGTCTGAAGCTTGTCTGCCTGACTTAATGGCTGGATAAAGCCACCGATGCGCAAACACAGATAAAGGACAATCTAATGGCGATGCAAGCCAGTGAAATTGAAGCGCTTATCAAAGCTGCATTTCCCGATGCCATAATCACCATTGAGGATTTGCGTGGTGACGGCGATCATTATGCGTGCCGCGTGGTATCATCTGCCTTTGCCGGTAAGAATCGTGTGCAGCAGCACCAGATGGTCTATAACGCGCTGGGTGGGCGCATGGGCGGTGAGCTACATGCGCTGGCATTGCAGACATCTGCCCCAGCCTAATCCCTTGTTAGTTGTAATCGTGCAAACCGCCTAAAGTGAGGAACCAAATCATGTTGGACGACGCCTTAAAAACCCGTATCGATAACGAAATTGCCAGTGAATCCGTCGTGCTGTTCATGAAGGGTACACCGGTATTTCCACAATGCGGTTTTTCAGCCGCTGTTGTCGGCGTTTTATCGCATCTTGGCGTGAAGTTTCGGGGCATTAACGTGCTTGAAGATGACAGCATCCGCGAAGGCATCAAAGCCTATTCAGATTGGCCAACCATCCCACAGCTGTATGTGAAGGGTGAATTTGTTGGCGGCTGTGACATCATCCGTGAGATGTATGAGTCTGGCGAGTTGACTGAAATGTTCCAGACACATGGGATTGACGCACGGCCAAGCTAGGCAAATGGGATTACGCCTCTTGTTCCGGTTCACTATTTTCGACAATATTGCCGGCAATAAAGCTACGTTCTGATACCACTTCGGCAACACGTATCCGATACCAGTCATAAAACTCCTGGCGGCCAAGCGCTTGTGCCGCCAGATGTTCGGCATGTTGACGCCAGTTGGCAATCGCCGCACGGTCTACCCAATAAGATACGGTGATGCCGATGCCATCATCCCCTCGTACCGACTCGACACCTAGAAATCCCGGTTGGCGTTGGGCGAGCAAGACCATACGGTCGGCGGTCATATCATAGATATCATCACCGCTTAGACTGCGCTGTGCGGTAAAGATCACCGCAAAATAACGCTCTGGCCATCCATTTGTATCAAGTGTTCGGTCGGTTTCCATCATCCTGTCATGCCTGCGCTTGGCTTTAGCCCAACTCCTAACAATCAAGACGTCTAATGATTAAGACGCCTAATAATTAAGGTTCCTGTTATATATGGCACGTCTTTCGGTACGCACATGTCCCTTTTTGTTTAGATAAAACCCTCTGCCACTTTTTTCAACCACGCGGCATATCTTTGCCACGCCCCGGATGTTTCTATGGGTTAAGGTTTTTTTGCAGTATTTTTTACATAACGTGGATAAAAATTATATCTTTGGCGGTTATTTTGATAGCTGGCCAACACCAGCTTCAGGCCATCACCGGTCAAATAGACCAGAGGCGATAAAAGGTCATAGGCATAAAAAACCCGAGCGACTGATAGCATGCCGCCCGGGGATATAAACGATTTCTGTTGGCGCAATAGGCGCCTACCATCACTTAACGTGAATAATATTCGACAACCAGATTTGGTTCCATCTGAACCGGATAAGGCACCTCATCCAATGATGGCACCCGAACAAATTTAGCACTAAATTTATTGTGATCAGCTTCGACATATTCAGGCACGTCGCGTTCGACTGATGCTATGGCATCTAGAACGGCCGGAATGGTTTTTGCTTTTTCTTTCAGCGTGATTTCATCACCGGGCTTCAGCAAAACTGATGCAATATTACAGCGTTTGCCGTTCAATAACACATGACCATGGTTAATGGTCTGGCGCGCTGAAAACACCGTTGGAACGAGTTTCGCGCGATACAGCACCGCATCAAGGCGGCACTCAAGGATACCAACCAGATTTTGGCCAGTGTCGCCCTTGCGGCGTACAGCTTCACTGTAATATTTCTTAAATTGTTTTTCACCAATATTGCCGTAATAGCCTTTGAGCTTTTGCTTGGCCATGAGCTGCACACCAAAGTCTGTTGGCTTTTTGCGGCGCTGACCATGCTGGCCTGGGCCATATTCACGGGCGTTGACAGGTGATTTTGGACGACCCCACAGATTCACACCAAGGCGGCGGTCAATTTTATGTTTCGCGGCGTGCCGCTTATGATCAGATTTTGCCATGAACTGGCTCCTTTATCGTTGTTGCCCCGGTAGGGTCACAATACCGATCTTTTGGCACTGTCACCGGCATCACACCCCGCTGGTGCAATCCACGTTCCCGAGAATGCGCGCAAATTAGGCAGATATCCGACATTTGTCAACCATCTTCGCCATGCCGACGGCCTTTATACCACGCCGCTATTAAAGACCATCAAACCCTAGGACTTACGCTTGCTAGTCAGGGCCTGCAAAATGCCGTGAAGCGTATTGATTTCCTGCTTGCTTGGGCCAGCCCGGGTAAATAGCGCGCGAATATTGCGTTTAACGGTTGTCACCATATCTGGCGCGGTGAAAAAACCACCTGCATCAAGTGCCGTTTCCAGCCTGTTATAGAAATAGTCGCGTTCAGCAACAGAGGCGCGGTCATCCAAAGTTACCGCTTCCGCTACCTTGTCTTGGCGTTGACCCGCCGCCGCTAGGGTCGCCATGCGCCATTCCCATGCCATCAACAAAACACCCTGTGCCAAATTCAAGGACGGATAATCCGGGTTTAGTGACGCCGTCACCAGAATATCAGCCAAAACAACCTCATCATTATCAAGGCCGGATGCTTCTGGCCCAAATAATATGGCGGCGCGGTTTTCATCCACCTTGCTTGTCTTGCCGCCAGATAGGTTTGTATGCGCCACAATCATTTCAGCCGCACCCCGCGGATCACATGACCGAATGGCCAGATCACGGCGCCGCGCTGACGTTGCCGCCAAAAAGCTGATATCACTGGCGGCGGCGGCCACCGTGTCAAACACACGCGCATTTTCAATGATTGATTTGCCGCCTGCCGCCATTGGCAAAGCCGCCGCATTTGGCCAGCCATCACGCGGTGCCACAAGCCGTAAATCCGACAGCCCGCAATTCATCATTGCGCGCGCCGTGGCACCAATATTCTCGCCCATTTGCGGGCGCGCAAGAATGACTACAGGTGGATGAATTTGGATTTCATTGTCCATTTTGGATCAGGCCGTTGCTTTTGGGCCTGTAACCTTGTCATGTAATAATTTCCAGATCATGCCATCACCAAGTGCGGCGACAGACGCATCAATAATATTGGTGGACAGGCCAACAGTGCGCCATACGGTGCCATCCGGGACACAAAATTCGATAAATACGCGGGTCATGGCCCCGGTACCCGCCTGCTCGCCAACCGCATCTAGAATACGCACCTTATAATCGACCAGTTCGACTTCGGCCAAAGTTGGATAGGCCGCGACTAGGGCTTTGCGCATTGCTGTATCAACAGCATTGACCGGCCCATTGCCAACAGCCGCCTCATGAAAGGACTGATCGCCAACAAAAATAGTTGCCGTGGCTTCAGATTCCACAACCAAATCGCCGCGGGCATTAAAGCGGCGCTCATCCATAACCCGAAACCGGCCAATTCGGAAAAAATCCGGCACATCATCCAGCATTCGCCGCGCCAGCAATTCAAAGCTCGCCTCGGCTGAATCAAATGCCCAGCCTTCAAATTCTTTTTCCTTCACAACCCTGATCAATTTATCAATGCGTTTGTCCTTGGCATCAATCTCAATCCCCAGCATGGCAAAGCGGGCCAGCATATTTGACCGACCAGCCTGATCTGACACAAGATACTGGCGTTCATTGCCAACTTTTTCCGGCGGAATATGTTCATAAGTGCGCGGATCTTTCTGTGCCGCTGATGCGTGCAAGCCGCCTTTATGTGCAAATGCCGCCGCCCCAACATACGGGGCATGCGCATTGGGTGTCCGTCCCAACCGTTCATCAAGAAGACGCGACAACCCCATAAGCCGCGGCAGATTTTCTTCTGATACCGATGTCACATAATCAGATTTTAATACCAATGTTGGAATCAGACTGATCAGATCAGCATTACCGCAGCGTTCACCAATCCCGTTAATCGTGCCTTGAACCTGACGGGCACCAGCCGCAATCGCCGCCAATGAATTGGCCACCGCCACACCCGAATCATTGTGACAATGAATCCCCAGATTGACATCTGGCAGGGCAGTTTTCACTGCCTGCACAATATCAAAAATCGAATCTGGCAAGGTGCCACCATTGGTGTCGCATAACACCACCCAGCTTGCCCCGCCCTCATGTGCGGCCCGCACACAATCAAGGGCGAATTCCGGGTTGTGTTTATAACCATCAAAAAAATGTTCACAATCAAACATGGGATCGCGGCCACGCTGTTTTGCCGCCGCCAGCGAGTCCCTGATCATCTTTAAATTTTCATCAAGCGTTGTGTTTAATGCCGTTTTGACATGAAAGTCCCATGTTTTACCAACAAGACACGCCCCATCGACCTCGGCATCAATGACCGCATTCAAACCGGGGTCATTGGCCGCACTGCGCCCCCCGCGGCGGGTCATGCCAAATGCAAATAATTTAGCTGTTTTGAGTTTGGGGGGATTGGCAAAAAACGCATCATCAGTTGGGTTGGCACCCGGCCAGCCACCCTCGATATAATCAATGCCGATATCATCGAGTGCATGGGCAATAGCTAGTTTGTCGGCGCGCGAAAAATCAACGCCGCGTGTCTGACCACCATCACGCAATGTGGTATCAAACAACCATATTTTTTCGCCACTCATTTTTCTGCTCCATATCACAAATGCCCGGCGGTGCTATGCGCCTATGGCAATACGGCATGACCGATATTTATTGTCTGGCTGGTCTAGCAAATCCGCAATCAAAAAACTAGCTACGCCGCCAAATGGTTCCATCCTGTCCATCTTCAAGCATGATGCCAGCGGCCGCCAGCTTGTCACGAATGGCATCAGCCTTGGCAAAATCGCGGGCCGCACGGGCCGCATTGCGCGCCGCAATTTCGGCATCAATGGCGGCATCATCCAACTGCTGATCATCACTGCCGCTGACCACAGCCCCGCCTTTGGCCCATGCATCGGCCCGGTGCCGCAACAAGCCAAGAAGACTGGCACTCGATTTTAATGCAGTGGCCGCGGCCGCATCGCCTTTATTGGCGCGTCGTGCAAGTTCATGAAGACGTGCCATCGCCGCTGGCGTGTTCAGATCATCACAAAGACAAGCCAAAAATTCATCATCAACATGATCATCTGAAACTTCTGCTGTACCAGCCGCCCGGTACAAGCGATCCAAACTATTATGCGCGTCTTGCATGGTGCTATCAGATAAATCAAGAGGGGCGCGATAATGCGCCGACAACAAAGCCGCCCGCACCACTTCTGGGCGGTAACGAGATGTCGCCTCTTCAACGGTAATAATATTACCAAGTGATTTTGACATTTTTTCATCATTCATGGTGACAAACCCATTATGCAACCAATATTTGGCCATATGGCTTGTCCCATGCGCACAACAGCTTTGCGCAATTTCATTCTCATGATGGGGAAAAATTAAATCTAGCCCACCAGCGTGAATATCAAAGACATCACCAAGATAGGTTTTTGCCATCGCCGAACATTCAATATGCCAGCCCGGCCGACCCCGCCCCCATGGGCTAACCCAACCGGGTTGTTCAGGCGCGCTTGGTTTCCACAACACAAAATCTTCTGGTGCGCGTTTATAGGGGGCAACCTCGACCCGGGCACCGGCAATCATATCTTCCATACTGCGTTTGGATAGCGCCCCATAATTATCCATCGTTGTTACCTGAAACAGGACATGCCCATCAGCGGCATAGGCATGCCCCTTGTCAATCAACACACTGATCATCGCAATCATTTCGTCGATATGATGCGTGGCCCGCGGTTCAACATCTGGGGGTTCAGCGCCCAAGGCAGCGGTATCAGCGTGGAAACTTATGATTGTTTCTGCGCATAAATCTTCAATTGTCTGTCCATTTGCCGCGGCACGTTCGTTAATTTTATCATCAACATCAGTGATATTGCGCACATAGGTGACACGGTCATAAAGTCGGCGCAACACCCGCACCAAAACATCAAACACAACAATCGGCCGGGCGTTACCAACGTGAATGCGCCCATAAACAGTGGGGCCGCAGGCATAGACACGCACATGCGATGGATCAATCGGGGTAAAAACCTGTTTTTGACGCGACAGGGTATTGTAAAGTTGCATGGCACTCATGCGGCATGACCTTGCAATCGGTTGATTACACGGTCGCGCCCCATAATGGCCAATAACGGCGCAATTTCCGGGCCAGCATCCCGGCCTGTCAAAGCCAGACGAAGCGGCATAAACAAGCCCTTTCCCTTGACCCCGGTTTCAGCGGCAATTGATTTTGTCCATGGCGACCAAATCTGGCTGTCCAGATCACCAGCTGGCAGCAATGCCGCCGCCGCGTTTGTGACCGCCGGCGCCTCGATAACCGGTGCAATCGGTTGCGTGCAAATATCCCACCAGACCCGCGCTTCATCTACTGTTGCCAGATTGCCCCGCACGGCCAGCCAAAATTCAGCATTGCCAGTCACACCGATATCGGCAAGCCGCGATTCAACATCTGCAAAATCAAGTTCCTGCACAATTTGACTGTTGAGTTTGGCAAGTTCAGATGGGTCAAATTTTGCGGTCGCACGGCCAAACTTACCAAGATCAAAACTATCAATAACTGCCGCCATGTGACGTTGCGGGATTACCGGATCGGCGGTGCCGATACGTGCCAGCAAACTGGCAATGGCCACCGGTTCTATCCCGTCTTGTCGCAACGCGCCAATCGACAGGCTGCCAAGCCGCTTTGACAAGCCTTCGCCATCGGCACCGGCAAGCAACGCCACATGCCCCATCATTGGGGCGGCGCTGCCAAGCGCTTCAAAAAGCTGTATTTGCGCGGCTGAATTGGTGACATGGTCTTCGCCGCGGATGATATGGGTGATGCCGTGGTCAATATCATCAACCACCGATGCCAGCGTATAAATCACCCGCCCGTCTTCGCGCATTAACACCGGGTCTGACAGGCTGGACATATGATAGGCAACATCACCGCGCACCATGTCATGCCAACTGACCTCTGCATCATTCAGCAAAAAACGCCAATGGGGCCGGCGCCCGTCAGATTCTAATTTTGCTTTGTCCTCATCGGTTAATTTCAATCCAGCACGGTCGTAAACAGGCGGCCGCCCGGCCGACAATTGGGCCTTGCGTTTCAGCGATAATTCATCCGGCGTTTCATAACAAGCATAGGCCCGACCAGCTTGGACCAGCTGGGTCAATGCCTCATCATACCGGTCAAGGCGTGCTGATTGCCGGTCTTCACAATCCCAGCCCATCCCCATCCAGCTCAAATCTTCCCGAATGGCGGTTTCAAATTCGGCAGATGATCGTTCTTCATCAGTATCATCAATACGCAACATAAAGCTGCCGCCATTTTTGCGCGCAAAAAGATAATTCACCAAAGCCGTCCGTAAATTACCAACATGAAGTCGGCCAGTCGGACTTGGCGCAAAACGGACTTTGACTGAACTCATATTCGCTCCATCATGGTCATAAACCGGGTATGCATTGCAAATTACCGCCCTCAATTTCTGTTCGGATTGAACGCCGAGGTCAAGGGCAAGCGGCGATCACGGCCAAAAGCAACAGGTGTCATTTTTGGCCCGGGTGCCGCCTGAAAGCGTTTATATTCGGCGCGGAATAGCAACTGGCTGGCACGACTGACCTCGTCACGGTCAAAGCCGCGTGCTACAATCATGTCTATATCTGCCATTTCTTCACACAAGGCCGCCATAATCGCATCCAATCGTTCATAAGGTGGCAATGAGTCGGTGTCTTTTTGATCTGGCCGTAATTCAGCTGTCGGCGGCTTGGTGATGATCCGGTCGGGGATAATCTCGCCTTCAGGGCCAGCGGCACCGCGCGGCAACGCCTGATTGCGCCATCTACACAGCCGAAACACATCGACCTTCCAGATGTCTTTTAACGGGGCAAACCCGCCGCACATATCGCCATATAACGTGGAATAGCCAGCCGCATATTCCGATTTATTGCCAGTCGCCAACACCATCGCCCCATGTTTGTTGGAAATCGCCATCAGCACCAAACCGCGCAATCTGGATTGGATATTTTCCTCGGCAATGCCACTATCGGTGCCAGCAAATTGATCAGCCAGCATATCGGACAAAGCCGTTATGCCGGGCACAATTGATATATCATCAAGCCGGATGCCAAGATTTTTTGCAAGGGCCGTGGCATCATCAAGACTGGTCTGGCTGGTATAGGCAGATGGCATCATCACCGCCTGCACCTGATCAGCCCCCAGCGCGTCTACGGCAAGCGCCGCGACAAGGGCCGAATCAATCCCGCCGGATAACCCTAAAACAACACCCGGAAAACCGTTCTTTTGGACATAGTCACGAAGCCCAAGCATGACACCGCGATACAGCGCCTTCATGCCCTCATCTGGTGGCGTTACTTGCCCGCTTAAACTGATATGCCCGGCAGTAAGCGAAAGCTGAACCAGAACAACGGTTTCAGAAAAACTAGGCAAATGACTGGCAAGACTGCCATCAGCATTTAACGCAAATGAGGCGCCGTCATAGACCAGTTCGTCTTGCCCGCCAACCATATTAACGTAAATCAGCGGCAGACCTGTTTCAACAGTACGGGCGACAGCGGTTGACATGCGGCGTTCCGGTTTGGCGCTGTCAAATGGCGAGGCATTCAATGCCACCAAAATATCAGCCCCTGATTCCTGCAAACATTCAGCCACGTCAGGCTGCCAGATATCTTCGCAAATCGGTAAGCCAAATTTGATACCACGCAACATCACCGGCCCCGGCAAACCGCCAGCGGTAAAATTGCGTTTATCATCAAATACACCATAATTTGGCAAATTGACTTTGTCGCGACGGGCAATAATCTGGCCATCATCAAGCACAAAGACAGCGTTAAAAATATGCCCGTTTTCAGCATGTGGCGCACCGACAATAATCGCCGGGCCGCCATCGGCGGTCATGGCGGCAAGCCGGTCGATACCGGCGGCAACATCACCCATGAAATCATCACGCAGGACCAAATCATCGCATGGATAGCCTGACAAATACATTTCCGGTGTGACAATCACCACGGCCCCATTTTTGGCCGCTTCACCGCGTGCTTTTGCCAGCCGGTCACAATTGCCAGCCACATCCCCAAGCCGCGGATTTAATTGCGCCAGCGCGATCGCAAATGATGTTGTCATAAACGCTCTAACCTTTTTATTTGCGGATCAAAAATTCGCGTCCGGCCTTTACCCGTGGCTGGCCATCATAGGCGACAATATCTGCCGTTGCATAAGTTTCTGACCAGACTTGCGGCAAAAATGACCCGGTGCCAATGACATTGACAGGTGCGTTTGCCAAGGCAAACACCCGGCATTTATCTGGCCCAAATCCACTGGATGCTACGATTTTGACTTTTTCAAACCCATGCGTATCAAGCTGTTCACGAAGATGCCAGATCGCCGCAGCACTTACCCCAGTCCCAAGCAATAAACGCAATTCATCGTCAGTACGATAGCCGCGCAACGCCCCCGGGACATTGCGTTCAAGAACCGCATAGGATGATTGTGTATCCAACCCCTCGACATAGCGGCCACCATGTGTATCCACCCGTACCGACAACTGACCCGCGGCGGCAAGGTCTTTAAACCGTGTGGCAACAGCCAGCGCGTCGGTGATTTCAGTGCCAAAATAATCAATCAACACCGTCAGCGGCGCATCAGGGATGGTCTGATGAAATAATTCGGCGGCGCGCACTGTTGACCCAGCATAACCAATCAATGCATGCGGCATGGTGCCAGCGCCTTTATCTTTGCCGAAAAAATGCGCTGTGGCATCGGCGGCGCATCCAACAAACCCAACCGCACCTGTCTTTGCTTGTGCCTTTTTTGACCCAACAGATGCACCATAAGCCATCAGTTCAGCCATTTCACCACCCGCACAATGGCGCGCATCCATAGCCAAAAAGGCAACATCTGGCAGTTCAATACACATGTTATAAGCGTTATAAGCCGCCACACAGGCTGGCCCCAGCCGTTGCAGGAAAATGGTTTCAAGATCAACAAGAACCGAAAATGGCCCGGTGATATAGCAAATGGGCTCACCAGCGCCGATCCAAGCCCCTTCGACATAAAGCTGTTCGATCTTTAATTCAGCCTGCCGCGCCGCCGCCATTGCGGTGATCCAGTCAATCGCCAGCCTGCCGGCAAAAGTCACCGGACGGCGCATAAACACCGCATAGGTGACTTCACAATCGCCATTTGCCTGAACAATATGGCGGGTGTGTTTGAAATAGGTATCGGTCAGGCTTGGCTGTTGTTCCGGCGTCGGCCCACTGGTTGCAAATTTTGCCATCTGGCTACCTTTTGCCATTGCTTGTCAGCACTACCCCGTTACAGGCGGCAGCATATAGGAGCTGGGAAGATATTATACGGCCTCGGACAAAACCGACCGTCCACCACGCCGGCGCTTTAGCAAATCAGCCAGCAAAAAGGCCAGCTCCAATGCCTGCGCGCCATTCAGACGGGGGTCACAATGCGTATGATAGCGATCGCCTAGGCTGGCTTCGGTCACATCAACAACGCCGCCAACACATTCAGTCACATTCTGGCCGGTCATTTCAAAATGCACACCGCCCGGATAAGTGCCAACATCGTCATGCGCATCAAAAAACCCGGTGACCTCAGCCATCACATCATCCACACGGCGTGTTTTATAGCCAGAGCTTGCCTTGATTGTATTGCCATGCATCGGGTCACAGCACCACACAACTTTCGCCCCTGACTTTTGTACAGCTTTCAGCAAAGGCGGCAAGCCTGTCCGCACCTTGTCGGCGCCCATACGCGCAATCAATGTCAAGCGCCCAGCAATATTGTCTGGGTTCAAAATTTCAATCAGCCTGATCAATTCATCAGGATCAAGCGATGGCCCGCATTTCAACCCGATCGGGTTTGAAATACCACGCATATATTCAACATGCGCACCATCGGGCTGGCGGGTTCTGTCCCCAATCCACACCATATGCGCCGAGGTTGCATACCATCCATGCTGTTCGGTGATGGTATCACGGCGGGTAAGCGATTCTTCATAGCCAAGCAATAAAGCTTCATGGCTGGTATATAGTTCAGTTTCGGCAAGTGGCCGTGCATTTTCTGGCGTGATGCCGCAAGCCTTCATGAAATTCAGCGCTTCTTCGATACGTTCAGCAAGCGCCTCGAAGCGCTGTGCTTGCGGCGTATCTTTCAGAAAATCAGTCACCCAGCTATGGACTTTTGTGAGATCAGCCAGTCCGCCTTGGGCAAAGGCGCGCAGCAAATTTAAAGTGGCAGATGATTGTTCGTAAACACGCAATAAACGGCGCGGGTCAGGCACGCGCTCATCCTCGCTAAAGCTCATGCCGTTGATCATATCACCGCGATAGCTTGGCAATTCAACCCCGTCAATCACCTCGGTTGGGGCTGATCGCGGCTTGGCAAACTGTCCGGCCATGCGGCCAATTTTGACAACCGGCATAGATGCGCCATAGGTCAACACTACCGCCATCTGCAGCAGCACTTTAAAGCTGTCACGAATGTTATTGGCTGAAAATTCAGCAAAACTTTCGGCGCAATCTCCGCCCTGTAACAAAAACGCTTCGCCATTTGCAACCGCACCAAGGCGCTGTTGCAGACTTTGCGCTTCGCCCGCAAATACCAATGGGGGGCGTGATGACAGCATTTCTTCAACCGCGTGAAGCCTTTGTGCATCTGGATATTCAGGCACTTGGCAAATGGGGAATGAACGCCAGCTATTTGGTTGCCATGTCATTGAGACTGATCCTTTTATACAGCATACCGTCACAAAACGGCCGGAATGACAGCTGTGGGTAAGCCGCGATAATATCGCGGATCTGTTGTTATTTTTCAAGCATTTTTGGCGGATTGCCGCCACAAACCAACAGCTTAGGGCCGCGCGGTTCGCATTGTCACAAATTCTTCGGCCGCGGTCGGGTGAATGCCAATGGTCGCATCAAAATCAGCTTTGGTTGCCCCGGCCTTTATTGCAACCGCGATGCCCTGCATAATTTCTCCGCAATCCGGCCCCATCATATGCGCCCCGACCACACGGTCACTCGCACGATCGACGATCAATTTCATAAAGGTTTTTTCGCCGCGGCCAGAGATGGTGTTTTTCATGGCACGAAACCCGCTGGTGAAAACGGTGATTGCGCCAAATGCGGCCTGTGCCTCGGTTTCAGTCAACCCAACCGAGGCAATCGGCGGCTGGCTGAAAACAGCCGACGCCACATTCGTATGATCCGCAACACGCTTGTTGCCACCAAACTCACTATCAGCAAAAGCGTGGCCCTCGGCAATCGCAACCGGGGTTAGATTAATCCTGTTAGTAACATCACCAATGGCAAAAATGCTGGGGACTGATGTGCGCGATTCAGCATCGACAATGATTTCACCTTGCTGGCCACATGTAACGCCTACCTCATCAAGTCCCAAGCCAGCCGTGTTTGGTCGCCGCCCAGTGGCCGCCATCACCGCATCAACTGACAAGGTGGCCCCAGAGCTGAGCGATACCTGTTTGCGCGCCCCGTCATCAGTAACCTTATCGATCGTCGACCCGCTATGCAGCGTAATGCCACGATCCGCCAACGCCACTGCAATATGCGCGCGCACATCCTCGTCAAACCCGCGCAACGGCAAATCACTTCGATAAACAAGATGGGTTTTGGCCCCAAAGCCATTAAAAATACCGGCAAATTCCAGCGCGATATAGCCACTGCCATACACCAAAATTTCGTTTGGAAACTGCCCCAGATCAAGGGCTTCATTGGATGTTATGGCGTGGGCGGCAAGGCCCGGCGTATCAACAATATGCGGCGTACCACCAACGGCCACCAGAATTTTTTCTGCGCTGTATGAGGCCCCGTCAACAGTGACTTCATGTGGGCCAGTCACTTTTGCCCAGCCAGAGATCAGCGTTGCGCCAGCGTTTTTCAGCAAGGAACGATAGATCGCTTCTAGCCGGTCCAGTTCTGCATCTTTGGCCGCAATTAAGGCTGGCCAGTCATGCGGCGGCATCTTATCTATCTGCCAGCCGAACCCGCGGGCATCTTCAACTTCTGATGAAAACGCCGATCCGTACATCAGCAGTTTTTTCGGCACACAACCGCGGATAACACAGGTACCGCCGGGGCGGTCCCCTTCAATCACCGCAACCCGCGCGCCATGCCCGGCGGCAATCCGACCAGCCCGCACACCGCCGGAACCCGCCCCAATGACGATGAGATCATAATCGTAAGATGCGCCTGTTTGTGCCATAGCCACCACCACTAACCAGATGAAGACAGCGATCATACCGCCATGGTCTATATGTGGCGCAGTCAGCCCGCCAGTTCAAGGCGGTTTTAAAAAATCCGAATGGTTACAGCTTTCGCACCATCAAAATATACCCGCAACTGCAAGGTGGAATGGCCAGCTTTCGTCTGGCTAGACCAGGTCAACTTGCTGATACAGCGAAGACGACACATCATGATCCAGATAATCAGCAAATATAACCGCATTTAAATTGGTAAAATTCGCAATGATTTGCGTCAGTTTTGTGGCTGTCATATCCGTCAGATCAATAAATCTGAACATGGTCACCGTCGCCGCACCTGAACAAATGCCATAGGGGGTCTGGGCATAGGCAATGGTGTCTTCAAGCATCAACATAGTCAGAAATGGCGTTTTTAACGGGCCGCTACCATCACGGGCCAGACAGCTATAGATCACCGCCTCGTTGCGATGATGCAACAATTCAAATTGCACAATAAACTTGTCATAGCTGCCACTCATCCAGCGGCTAGCGGCAAGTTCTTGAACCGGGTAATCCAGCACCTTTGGTTGTGTCTGCGCCAAATATGACATCAAATTTCGGATATGTGTTTTTGTTGTTTGGTCCATATTTACCTTTGCCTCATCGCTGGCGTTTGGTTTATCAGCACCTGACGAAAAAGTTTGAGAGAATGCGCGCACATCCACGCTTTGCATGGGGATAGAGGGTATACACCTTGAGACATGATCGACAATTTACCACCAATTAACCATTTATTAATAATTATCAAATTGGCGACGCGCTTGCTACTATACAGGGATATAGTCCTTTTGACTGACCTTACGCTGGCGATATAATGGCGCGAAAAATTATCAGGCGATAGACTGGCTTTGGCATGGGTGCAAATCTGTCATCACTGCGGCCGGTATGATGAATAAAACAACAAAGGTTAGGTGTATTATGGCGTCCTCTTCCTCGGCAATTGTGTCTGGCACATGTTTATGGACTCCGACACAGGCACAAATTGACAATGCGGAGGTGACGAATTTTGCGTCTTTTGTGCAGACAAAAACGCAATTTGACTGGAGTCAGGATTTTCAATCACTCTGGCAATGGTCGGTTGATCATATGCCAGAATTTTGGAACCTTTTATGGGACTGGCATGGCATTATCGGCGACAAAGGGGATCGGGTTCTGGACGGCGCGGAAAAAATGCCCGGCGCAGAATTTTTTCCCGATGCCCGTATAAATTTTGCTGAAAATCTGCTGGCTGACGCGGATGAGCAACTGGCCATCACCGCCCATGGCGAAGATGGCCGTGTTACCCGCCTGACCCGTGCCGAATTAAAACAACAGGTTTTGGCGCTTGCCGGATGGTTGCAAGACCATGGCGTGACCGCGGGTGACCGGGTTGCGGCCTATACGCCAAACACTGTCGAAGCTGTCATCACGATGTTGGCAACCGCCAGCCTTGGTGCGGTATTTTCTAGCTGTTCACCAGATTTTGGATTGCAAGGTGTATGCGATCGGTTTGGCCAAATTGAGCCAAAAATTCTTATTGGTTGTGATGGATATCACTATGCCGGCAAAGCCATTGACCGCATGGATGTGTTAACCTCGCTTGCCCAAAAATTACCAACTATCGATACGGTTCTGGTTATTGGATATCTGTCGGCACAACCAGATTGCAGTCGTTTGCCAAACGCCGTGCTGTTTGACGCGGCCGTGGCCAATGCCACCCCGATCACGCAATTCCGGCGGATGCCCTTTAACGCGCCGCTTTATATCCTCTATTCAAGCGGCACCACTGGTGCGCCAAAATGTATCGTTCATGGTATCGGCGGCACATTAATTCAGCATATCAAGGAACATCGGTTGCACACCAATGTAAAAGCTGGCGATAGATTATTCTATTTCACCACATGCGGCTGGATGATGTGGAACTGGTTGGTTTCGGGTCTGGCATCAAAAGCCCATATTTTGTTGTATGAGGGCAATCCAGCCTATCCTGGGCCAGATCGTTTATGGCGGCTGGCAGAACGCGAAAAGATTTCTATTTTTGGCACTTCGGCGAAATATATAGACTCGATTAAAAACAGCGGTTTTTTGCCAGCAGACAATGTTGACCTTTCTAGCTTGCGAAGTATTTTATCAACCGGGTCACCCCTATCTTCGGATGGGTTCGCTTTTGTCTATGACGCCATCAAGCCAGATGTCCAGCTATGTTCCATTTCAGGCGGGACAGATATTGTGTCATGTTTTGTTTTGGGCTGTCCGGTACAGCCGGTTTTTGCTGGGCAGATCCAAACCCGCGGGCTGGCCATGAAAACCGACGTGCTAGATGATAATGGCAACAGCATTACCGATAGCCAGGGCGAATTATGCTGCACCGCGCCATTTCCCTCTATGCCAGTTAAATTCTGGAATGACCCCAAGGGCAGTGCCTATAAAGCCGCTTATTTTGAACATTTTCCAAATATTTGGCGACATGGTGACTGGGCCACGCTGACGCCATCTGGCGGCACCATCATTCATGGGCGGTCTGATGCCACATTGAACCCAGGCGGTGTACGCATTGGCACGGCTGAAATCTACCGCCAAGTCGAAGCCTTTGATGAAGTCATCGAAGCGTTGGTGATTGGACAAAGCTGGCAAGATGATGTCCGCATCATTCTATTTGTCAGATTGGCAGAGGGACAGATGCTTGATGATGCGTTAAAGCAAAGGATTAAAACTAGCATCCGGCATGGTGCCACCCCCCGGCATGTACCGGCGGTAATTATTGCTGTGCCTGATATTCCGCGCACAAGATCGGGCAAAATTACCGAGCTGGCAGTGCGCGATATTGTGCATCAACGGCCGATTAAAAACACCGAAGCGCTGGCCAATGCAGAGGCACTGGAATTTTTCAAAAACCTGCCTGAATTAGCGCATTAGGCTTGTTTAATCAGGCCTTGTACCGCACTGCTATTGGCAAATCGTTTGCGGTTGGCTTTGTAAAAGCCAAGCGTTGCCGCTAATTGGCGTGTTTCGGCCTCTTTCAAACTGGCCTCATCATCAAGCGCGTCAATTTGAACAGCACCACAAGGCACCGCCAGATAGGTATGGTCAGCCCCAACACGGTCAGCAAGGATTTTAAATTTTGCCTTTGACCCAACCGGCCATTTTTCCCGCAAGATTGTCAGCAAGATAAAATTGGCACCCGTTTCACATGCCGCGGCCAGCGGATGGCGTGACATAAATTCACTGGCAATGATGCCCATCGCGGCAAAATGATCTGCGTCTTCGGCAAGTCCCACGCCGCGATCCTGATCCATCCAATGTCCCAAAAGATTGATTTTGTCTTGATCGTCAAGACCGTCAATCAGCGGGTGATTTGGCGCCCCTGCCGGTTGCATCGTGACATCTATAATATCGGACTCGCCCATAATTCGGATGATGATTTTACCCATGATATGCGGCCCTTTTTATCCGGCTGTGAACATGTTGTGATCTGTTTATAGAGATTAGCTGGAGGTTGGCAAGAACCGCGTTAGGCCAATCATCATTTAGATGCCGGGTTGGTTCACTTCGCGGGCGCGCACCAGTTCCCGCCACGCGATCACAAGACAACTGCTGATGATCACCAACGCGCCCAAAATCTCGCTCATACTCATGGTTTCAGCAAAGATCACATAGCCCACCACGCCTGAAAGCGGCATTTGCAGATAGCGCATTGACGCCACCACAACAGCTTCAGAATATCGATAGGCAGAGGTCAACACAATTTGCATACCGGCGCCAATGACACCAAGAAAAATAAGGTCAAAAAGTACAGTCTTGCTGATCGCATGAAACTGGCTGGGGACAACCAGCGCAATGATCGATAACGCCACAAATCCGCTGGCATTATACCAACAGGCCACCGAAATTGGCGAATCCCCTTTGCCAAGGCGGCGTAACAAAATTGATAACACCGCACCAGCCAATGCGGCCCCCACCCCATATAAAACAGCCAATGTCATCTCACCGGAAAATGGATCGGTAATGATCACAACACCAGTCAGCCCCGCAATCACCGCGCTCCACCGGTAAATACCGACTTTTTCACCAAGCAGAAACGGTGACATCAATGTGATAAAAATCACCGAGCTTTGAAATAAACTGGTCGCCAGACCAAATGGCATATTCCGTAAAGATAAAAACCAGAACATGATGCCACAAAAGCCGAAAAACACGCGCAAACACATGGTTTTGCGCTGATTGATTTGCAACCATGCCCGCCCCCGGCTGTAAAGCGCAACAGCAAATAAGATCGGCAATGAAAATAAGAACCGATAGAATAATGTCGTCACAAGCGTGACATCGGGGCTGAGTTTTTTCACCAAAATGCCCGTTAGCACCCCGAAAATAACCGCCGATAGGCTGAGACTAACCCCGACAAGTGAACGCGGTATAACAAGTGAACGCGGCATAGGGTTGGCTTTCATTCGCTTAAAACAACTGGATGACTTTTTTTATCGCTAGTGGCGATCGCTTGGCATAGAGCCAGCCGATAGCACCGCACAGCATGTTTCATCATCAATATAAATAATTGAAAAATCTAAACAGTTTTCAACCAAAAGCACGGGTTTTCTTTTTTCTTTATTCAATTATGCTGAATGCCCAATAATATTCGATAACCGGACCCAAAAACACAGGGCATTTAACGGCAGGTCATATATAAGGCAGGCCATGAGAAAGAAAGGTGTAGCCATGCTGGGACTATCTGTATTGAGATTACGATCAGTAATCGGATTGGCAATTTTTTCTGGCATATTCTGCGGCCCTATTTTCGCACAGGCCGATGTGATCGCCGAACGCAAAGCCAATTTCAAAGCCAATGCGGCGGCGATGAAAGCCATCAATGCGGCACTTGGCGGTGGCGATTTTGAAACGGTGGTCACACAAGCGACAACCATTGCCGACTGGGCACGGGTGATGCCTAATTATTTCCCGGAAAATAGTGACAGCGGCGATACCAAGGCACGCGCCGAAATTTGGATGGATTTTGACGATTTTAAAACCCGCGCATCCGCCAATGAAAAAGCGGCGCTGACACTGATTAGCACCGCCAAAACCGGGGATGTATCAGCCACTATCGGTGCTTTGAAAGCGCTTGGCGGCACCTGCAAATCCTGTCATGACAATTTCAAGGATTAGGCTTTTAGGATTAGACCCAATACCCCAGCTGAACGAGTATCTAAAAAAAGGCTGGTCGCAACAATGTCAGGGCATTGGCGGCCAGCACACAGCCCACCAATAACACCATGCCAAAAACCGTGCGCATGGTGGAAATGCCACCATCCTTTATGGATGCTACCAACAGATCATCCAGCGCACGGTCATCAAGCGCACGACCATGAAACATCGTCATGGTCAAATTTTGCTTTTTCACAAATTTATAAATTAAAATCGCGCCGATATGCAGTGCCACCATAAAAAACAACAAAGGCTCACCAGCGTCATGGAGATCGCTGGCAATATTGCTCCACCCCGGTACCAAATGCGCCAGCGGCCCATCAAACAGAACATCATCATTCGACACACTGCCGGTTAGGGCCTGATAGGCGGCAACGCCAAGCAGACCAACAACCGCATACCCAGCCGCGGCACTATGCCCAACCGAAGGCTGGCTTGGTGGTTTCAGCAGTTGTAAAATACCAGCAAAAGCGGTGCGTGGCGGCGTTAAAAACTGGCTGAACCGCGCATAATAGCCGCCCAAAAACCCCCAAAATATGCGAAACGCCACAAGCCCCATAACGGTCAGCCCAAATCGTTCATGAAGCCACATCACATCTGCTTTGGCTGATCCCACCGCCCCAATGACCGCAATCACCAAAGCCCAATGAAAAATTCGAAGCGGTAAATCCCAAACCCGCATTTGGCGTCTCATCTGTTTGTGTTGATCGGTCTATGCTGCGCTTATTTACCCGCAAGATCAATGCTGGCCGGATTAATGCTGGCCCAATAAATGCCTACCGGGCGCTGTGATCTGACAGCATAAATTTTTCGCTGGCTCATCCTATGATGATTTATGCTAGCCTTTCCAGCATGACCATTATGCAGGACAAACTTTTAAAATCTGGCGGCGCGCTCGACAAGCTGGCGGCGCTTGATCCAGATATCGCGGACGCGGTCAAAACATTTGGGCCACCGGCAGACCGCTCACTGCCGGCGAATTTTGATACGCTGGCCCGATCCATCATCGGGCAACAAATTTCTCGTTCTGCCGCGCATGCCATTTGGCAGCGTATGAAAGACCAAAATATACAAGCACCAGATATTATTGCCACCATGTCGGTCGACCGGGTGATGCAGGCTGGATTATCTCGCCGCAAAGCCGAATATCTGATTGGCATTGCAGATGAGGTCACATCAGGCCGGCTTGATTTGGGTGCGTTGCATCAGCTATCTGGCGATGATGTGCAAAAACGGCTGATTGAAATACGCGGTATCGGTGCATGGACAGCCGATAATTTTCGGCTTTTCGCACTTGGTGATATGGATGCATGGCCGGTAAATGATCTGGCATTGCAAGAAGGCATGAAACGGCTGAAAGGTCTGGATGAACGGCCAAATGGCAAACAGATGGAACAGCTTGGTGCCAGCTGGCGGCCCTATCGCGGTGCCGGGGCGTTAATGCTGTGGCATATTTACGGGATTTTGGTCAGACGCGCCACCATTGGCGATATCTAGGCAAATAAATCACCCTGTGGCGCGAATGGCACGCGCAATTCATCATCTGTGAGCGGCGTTGCTAATGCTGGGTGGTCATGGGCAACCTTGCCAACCTCTGGCCCGACCCGATACCAGTTAAACCAGTTGGCTGGGGCCGGGCGCAATAGGCTGGCCGCGGTTGTCGCATTGCCGCCAATCCACGCATCATAACCATCTGGGGCCAGCACCAATGGCGCACGATGGTGAATATCGGCAAGCCCGGCATCAGCATTTGTGGTCATGATAACAAAGCGCTGCTGGTCTTTTTGTCCATAGAGCAAGCCAGCAAACGCCATCACCCCGCCATCACAAAGCTGTATATGCCATGGTGTTTTCGGGGCTGACCATTCATACCAGCCAGACGCGACCACCATACATCTGCGATGGTGAAACGCATCCCGAAAGGTGGGCTTTTCTTGCACGGTTTCGGCGCGTGCATTAATCAAAAAACTTTGTTTGGCAGAGGCAGGCGGCAACCCCCATTGCGCCATAACAGCCTCATTTTGCAACCCATTACGGGTAATCACCAGCGCCTGTTGACTAGGCGCGACATTCCACCGGGGGCGCAAATTTTGTAAAATTGTAACACCAAATTTCCGCATTAATTCTTCAGGTGACGCGGTGCTTGTAAATCGGCCACACATGTCATAGCTATCCTGTGTTGTTACGGCTATTCTCATTTTTAACGTGAAACACTGGCTTTAGCGAGTATAGTTTCACCGGCGTTTCATAAACCCCAGCCACAAGATGGCCCATATACAGGTAATTCAACCACCACATGACCGACATCATCACCATTTCAGATGCCAGCATCCGCCGGGCCCGTGACATTCTGGCCGCTGGTGGTTTGGTGGCGTTTCCGACAGAAACTGTCTATGGACTTGGTGCAAATGCATGTGACGGCGGGGCTGTGGCCGGCATCTTCCAAGCCAAAGACCGGCCAAATTTTAACCCGCTGATCAGCCATATCGCCAACGCCGATGCGGCTTTTCAGCTTGGCGTTGAAACCGATTTTGCAACTGTTCTTGCCAGTTGCTTTTGGCCGGGTCCTATGACCCTTGTGTTGGACCGGACAAATGATTGTCCGGTGGCCATGCTGACAACTGCCGGGCTGAATAAAATTGCGCTACGGGTGCCAGCACATGAACAGGCACAAAAATTATTGGCAATTTGCGATATGCCAATCGCCGCACCAAGTGCCAACCCGTCTGGCCGCATTAGCCCAAGCACGGCTGACCATGTCTATGCTGGTCTTGCCGGCAAAATCGACCTAATCCTTGATGGTGGCCCCTGTGAAAACGGTCTTGAGTCAACAATCATTGATTGTAGCGGTGAGTCACCTATTTTATTGCGACCCGGTGGTATTTCCCGCAGTGCTATTGAAACGGCGCTACATTCTGCTGGGTTGCATTGTCGATTACGCGATGCCGATGCAATGTCAGATCGCAGCCAACCGATTGCCCCCGGGCAATTGCAAAGCCATTATGCCCCCGATGCCAGCGTCAGGCTGGATGCAACATCCCAGCAAGGCGATGAAGAACTGATCGGATTTGGCCCAGTCCCCGGTGCAGGCCAGCTATCTTTGTCACTTAGTTCGAGCGGAAATATGCAAGAAGCCGCCGCCAATTTATTTTCCATGTTGCACCAAGCGAACGCTGTCACAACAGGCACACACCGCCGCATTGCCGTTGCGCCAATTCCCAAAGACGGCGTTGGTGAAGCCATTAATGATCGCTTGCAACGTGCCGCTGCACCGCGCGATTGACCATCAGGCGCGACAAAATAGACAGCAAGAAGATTTGCAAAGGATTTTTTTCAGCCCTACTATCTCCCCACGACCATATACGCTGGGGTTTTCTTACCAGCAGATATCAACACATAAAATAAAAGTCCAAGGACGGCCCGATCATGCCCGAGATGACATCAGACATTATCATTAAAGACCTTGTATCAATGCTGGGTGCCAAAGCCGTTTTGCATCATAATGATGATACAGCACCATTTCTGTCGGACTGGCATAGCCGCTATCATGGCAAAGCATATGCTGTTGCATTGCCAGAAACGACTGATCAGGTCTCGGCGCTGCTTGCCTATGCCGATAAACATAACATTATTGTCGTGCCGCAAGGCGGCAATACCGGCTTTATGGGCGGGGCCACACCCGATACCAGCGGCCATACGATTCTGTTGTCACTGCGGCGCATGAATAAAATACGGCAAATTGACAAACAGAATATGTCAATGACAGTTGAAGCCGGGTGTATTTTGCAAACATTGCAAGATCGCGCTGATGATGCCGGTCTTTATTTTCCGCTTAATCTGGCGGCCAAGGGAAGTTGTACCATTGGCGGCAATCTTGGCACTAATGCAGGGGGATTAAATGTGGTGCGCTATGGCACCACACGGCAATTAACGCTTGGGCTAGAAGTTGTGCTGATGGGCGGCGAGGTCATCGAATTGCTCAGCGGCTTGCGCAAAGACAACACCGGCTATGATTTAAAAAATCTGTTTATTGGTTCTGAAGGCACCTTGGGTGTGATCACCGCCGCCACCATGCGGTTATTTCCGAAACCCGTGGCACGAAGCACCGCCTTTGCCGAGGTGCGCGACGTCAGTGCCGCTGTTGAGCTTTTGCACCGGGTGCAAGCGGCATCCGGCGGTATGGTTGAAGCGTTTGAACTGATTCCAGCCGATATTCTGCATGTGTTATTCGAATATTTCCCAAAAATTCCGCAACCGCTGGCAACCATTGGCGCGATGAATGTGCTGATGGAAATCGGTAGCACAAACCCAGCCAGCAATCAGGTTGATGGCAATGGGAACACACCTATCCGTCAAATTATGGAAGATGTGTTGGAGACTGCTTTTGAAGATGGGCTGGTCATTGACGCCACAATCGCCAGCAGTGATGCCCAGCGTGACGCCTTGTGGGATGTGCGTGAAACCGCACCTGAATCCCACAAACTTGCTGGCAAGGTGGCCCGATCAGATGTGGCCCTGCCGCAATCTGCAATCGCCGATTTTTATGCGGAAATGGTGGCGGGGATAAAAGCCATCGACCCAAAAATACGTATTTGCGGCTATGGGCATTTGGGTGACGGAAATTTGCATTTCAATCTTGTTCAAGCGGCTGGTGGCGACCCTGATTTTGAAGCAAAAACACCAGAATTATATGATTTGCTCTATGGCAATATTGCCAAATATAATGGGTCTATCAGCGCAGAGCATGGCATCGGCCAGTTAAAGCGTGACCAGCTTGCCAAGGTCAAAAGCCCGGCGATCCTGAATACAATGCGATCAATTAAATCTGCGCTGGACCCCAAAAATCTTATGAATCCGGGTAAAGTCATCTAATATGATGTGAAACGGCTTTTGCCATAGCCCTTTTTTTTGAGGACGATTGCCAATGCCAAAAAAATCATTTGATCAGGATGTATTGGCGTTTTGGTTTACCGAAACACCACCAGAATTTTGGTTTAAAAAAGATGCAGAATTTGACACGCGCATTGCGAATCAATTTGCCGGAACCGTGAAAGACGCCCTTGCCGGCAAATGCGATCACTGGGCAAATGACAGCGCCGGATGTCTGGCTTTGATCCTTGTGCTTGACCAGTTTACCCGCAATATATTTCGCGGCAGTGCGCGGGCATTTTCTGGTGATGACATGGCGTTGGCATTAAGTTTGCGCTGTGTAGAGCGCGATTACATTAACCATCCAGATGAAAATTGGCGGCGTTTTATGTTAATGCCAATGATGCATAGCGAAGATTTAGCTATTCAAGAGGCGTCGCTCCCCCTGTTTCAGGCCCATGCTGGCAAATTGACCTATGATTACGCGGTCGCACATCACGATATTATCGCTAGATTCGGCAGATTTCCGCACCGCAATGCGATTTTAGGGCGACCATCTACTAATGAAGAAAACTTGTTCTTAACGCAGCCCGGCTCATCATTTTAGTAGTTCTTGTCATACAGGCTTGCTGGTGAGGCGTTGTAGCGCGCCCCCTACATCATCAATGCTGACGTTACTGATTGGGGTGGCCCGCACCCAATCACACCGCGGCCCAGTTGGGGCGGACATTTCAGGGTTTGTGTCCGGCCCCATGACCATAATGGTCGGCGCACCAGTTGCCGCGGCCAAAAACACCGGGCCGGTATCATTTCCCACAACAAATTCCGCCGATGCAGTTAATCTGGCAAGATCAGCAATGCTGGTTTGACCGCACAGGTTGATTGCGTCAGGTGCCAGTGATTGCACCATCTCGATAACATCTCTGTCCGCCGTTGTCCCGGTCAGCATAACCGATATATTATCTTCGTGGCATGTTCTGGCCAGCGCAGCAAAATTTTCGGCAGGCCAGCGTTTTTGCGGTTTGGCATGCGAACATCCCGGCACCAAAACCGCATAAGGTTTTGTTGCGCCCGGTACCGGCCGCGGGGCCGCCTGATCAAACAACCAGCCCATGTCATGGACAGCTTCAGCACCGCCAGCCATTTCTGCGGCGATACGCATGCGCTGGTGGTTATTAACCCCAGTAAAATCAGGACACGGGTCTGAACAGCCCGCGGCGGTGCCAATCCATCTTGTATCTGGCCGTGCAAAAAACTGAAAATAGCGGCCTGTGCGCTGGCTACATTGCAAATCAACAATCATATCCCAATTGTTGCGGATTAATTTACGCATCCGCCAACTTTCCTGCAGATGCAGAACGCCAGCGCGTCGATCAATAAGCACCTCGTCAAACCATGGCATCATATGTGCCAATTCAACAAATGGTGCCGTGGTTAAAAGCGCGATATGCGCGTCAGGGTGCCCGGCTCGCAGACTAGCAAAAGCGCCAAACCCCTGAACGATATCCCCTAATGCCCCATGCTTGATCACCAGCAGGCGTTGAGAGGGTGTTTTTAGATTGGCTTGCATTTCAGACAGCTCAGACAACATTGCGACGAGATCGGCGACGGTTTTAGTTTTTTGTCCCGACTGCCACTAACATATTGTATCCAGCGTGTGTTGCAATAGAATAGGACAGCCATCGGCCACTGGCCACGTCTTTTATCATTTAACCAAAGCTGTGATTGTGCCCCTGACATCTGTATCACCCGCCCCAAGAATTGATATTTTGCTACCTGCTAAAGAGCGGTTCAGCCCGTCAAATGCCGGTGCCATATCTGGGGTTGTGCGCGATCTTGTGCAGGCAAGCCGGGCCGCAAAACAATTTCGCATTATCGGCACTGCTGTAAAAACATCGCTGATGCCTGAACATTTTACTGGGTTATTGCCGAAAATGCGCTGGCTTAATGGTCACAATATTGGTCTTGCCGCCGCCTATCTGGATTTGATTCATAGAACCGGTTCACCTGATCTTGTCGAGGTGCATAGCCGCTGTCATGTTGCCCGTTATTTGGTACAAAAACGCCCATCTTTGAATGTCACACTATATCTGCATAACGACCCCCGACAAATGAAAGGTGGACGCAGCGTCAGCGAACGCCGGCATTTATTAAAAAAACTGGCCGGTATTATTTGCGTTTCTGATTATATCCGGAATTGTTTTTTAGATGGGCTTGATGATTGCGGCGATCTGGCATCAAAGGTTGGGGTGGCGCGTAACGGGGCGCATCGCTGGCTGAAACAACCACCAACCAAAGAGAATTTTATCCTGTTGGCCGGGCGCATGGTGCCAGAAAAAGGTATTTTGGAATGTGCCACAGCCATCGCACAAGTGCTGCCACATCACCCCGGGTGGGCGTTGATCATTGCGGGTGCCAAGCGGTTTGAAGAATCAGCCCCTGGTAGCTATGAAGACAAGATCGCCAACGCTATCGCACCGCTGAAAGAGCGGGCGAAGATGCTTGGTTTTATCCCGATAGCCGATATGCGGGATTGGCAGGCCCGTGCGGCAATTTCCGCGTGCCCGTCTTTATGGCATGACCCCATGCCAAAAGCTGTTCTTGAGTCGCTTGCGGCTGGTTGCGCGTTAATCACAACGCGGCGGGGCGGCATACCAGAGGCCGCTGAGGGCCGCGCTCTGATCATTGAGTCGCCAAGCGTTGAGAATTTTGCGAATGGATTTGATAAATTATTGGGCGATACGGATTTCCGGCAAAATTTGCAACAAATCGCATGGCAGGATTTTCCCTTTACCGACACTGCCATGGCCGAGGCCGCAGATCAATTACGTCTTCAGGCGTTGATCGGTAGCAGGTGAAAAACATAGATAGAGGCAGAGCCAAACGTCCAGATTCAATAGACATGAAGGCTAAAAAACGTTAGCCATGATGGGATGTCTGTTTGGTTTATATCTACAAGGGTAATATAAAGGGCCGCTATGTCTGTTAAATTTGGTGTAAAGGCAATATTTGTTGCGCTTGCGCTTGTCTTTGTTACCGGACAAATGCGCGCCTTTGCAGACGAAAAACCCATTGCATTTGAAGCTGACAATGTGATTGTGAATCAAGCAGACGGCAGTTTGCTTGCCACTGGCAATGTCATGCTGGAACAAGCTGGTAGCACCCTATCAGCAGATGAAGTCACCTATTACCAGCAAACTGACCGGGCGGTGGCACGCGGCAATGTCATTCACACCGATGCTGATGGCACAGTTTCGCGTGCCAATTTTATGGAATTAGAAACAGAATTCACCCATATCGTTGCTGAAACGCTGATTAGCCAATTTGCGACTGGCGACTGGATGGCCGCCGATCATGCTGACCGTATCGCTGGTGATAAAGCAGTCTTTGAAACAAGCCGCTTTACCCCCTGTAACTGCGATTTTGTAAATGGCGAAAAACCATTGTGGGATATTCGGGCAAGCCAATCCGTACGCAATGAGAAAACCAACACAATTACGCATTATAACTTGCGCATGCATGTGCTGAATCTGCCGGTTTTTTATCTGCCCTATTTGTCACACCCAGATTGGACAGTGCGTCGGCGGTCTGGATTTCTAACGCCAAGCTTTCTAATCAGTTCCGATCTTGGATTCACCCCCTCAATCCCCTATTTTCAGGTGATAGACGATACCAAAGATGCGCAATTTAACCTTTATAAATATCAATATCGGGGCGCGGCTGTAAAAACCAAATACCGGCAATTATGGGACCAATCAGCATTTCAGGCCAACATATATACCGCGCGTGTCGAAACCTATAAAGCTGACCGTGAAACAGTTGGTGCTGTTGACGCGTCATTTACCAGCAGCATTGGCAATGATTGGGATATAAATACCAGACTAGTAAGATCAAGCCAGGACACATTTTTACGGCGTTATAAATTCAATACCGAAACCTCACTAAAATCCAGTGCCACCGCCGAACGCATTGTGTCTGATCGTTATTACTATATCGAAGCGTCTGATCGGCAATCGCTCTTAACAGCGGATAAAAACACAAACGAACCAACCATTCTGCCGCATGTTTTTTATGAAAAGATTCAAAAAGGCTGGCGCCCACAGCAACAATTGCGCACCGAAATCAGCGCCTTGCAACTCGACAATGATCAGGATCATGACTATGCGCGTTGGAGCGGCGTTTTCGAGATTGCAGAAGACATCCCGTTAACACAGGGAATTGGTAATTATAACGCCAGCCTGATGGCCAATTACTATGAAATACACAGCCAATCCAGCACCGCCAGCACAAAGCTTGGGACTGTTGCGCACACTAACCCGTCCGTGTCACTTGGCTGGCGCATGCCGGTTGCCGTTACTGGTTTTGGGCGCATGGCGATGATCGAACCAAAGGCGCAGGTGACCTATGTCGGGGGTAATGACCGGACCGATGATATACCAAACCGTGACGCGGCCGAATATCGAATTGATGAGGCGAATTTATTTTTGCCGCACCGCTATCAGGGGAAAGATTATATTTTGCCCGGCACACGCGTTGATGCCGGGGTGGGCGCCACAGCAAATGACCGATATCTTGGCAATCTTACCGCATTTGCCGGTATAAGCCGGCGGTTATCTGGCACCCCGTCTGCCGGGCTAAATGCCAATCAAGATGACATGTATTCAGACTATGTTGCCAGTTTGTCGATGTCACCTGCTGGCCTTATCGACATCCGCTGGTCAGGACGAATGTCATCACATGATTTCACCCTCAATGAGTCAAAAACAGTGGCCTCAACCAGCTTTGGTGCTGGCTATCTCAATTTGACTCACAGCCAGCTAAACCAAGCCTATTTTGCCAGCAGTGAAGATGACCGCGAAGAATTATCAGCCACGCTTGG
>JAYOVO010000002.1:0-41721 GCA_038151495.1 Alphaproteobacteria bacterium | reverse complement strand
AAACACAAAATGTGTTCACTTCGATGACTGTGGAAGAAAATCTGGAAATGGGCGGGTTTATCCGCGACGATGATTTTGCCGACACAATTGAAGAAATTTATAATTTATTTCCGGTTCTGCGCGAAAAACGGGCCCAGCCTGCCGGTGAGTTATCTGGCGGCCAAAGACAGCAGGTCGCGGTGGGACGGGCCCTAATGACACAGCCAAAAGTGTTAATGCTTGACGAGCCGACAGCTGGGGTGTCGCCAATCGTGATGGATGAATTATTTGACCGGATCATTGATGTGGCGCGCACCGGCATTGCGATTTTGATGGTTGAACAAAATGCGAAACAGGCGCTGGCAATTGCTGATCGCGGTTATGTGTTGGTACAGGGTGAAAACCGCTACACCGACACCGGTGCCGCATTATTGGCGAACCCGGATGTGCGCCGGGCCTTTTTGGGAGGCTGACGATGGATGCGGCGCTGAATGCTTTGGTCTTAATCGGTAATTATATTGTCGTACCCGGCCTTGCCTATGGCAGCCAGCTGGCGCTTGGGGCGTTGGGCGTGACAATGATTTATGCGGTGCTACGCTTTTCCAATTTTGGTCATGGTGAAATCATGTCCTTTGGCACAATGCTGGTGATTTTAGCGACATTTGCCTTGCAAGATATCGGCATATCAATTTCACCTTTGCCAACTGCCTTGCTGGCCCTGCCAGTTGGCATTTTGGGCGCTGTTGGCTTGTGTCTCTTGCTTGATCGATATGTGTATAAATTTTACCGGCAACAACGTGCCAGCCCGGTGATTTACCTGATCGTATCGATTGGCACGATGTTTATCATTGGCGGGCTTATTCGTTTTATTATCGGGCCAAAAGACCGCAATTTTGCCGATGGTGAACGCTTTATTATGAAAGCCAGCGCGTTCAAGGCCAATACCGGACTCGCCGAGGGGCTGGCCATCAAAACCGCACAAGGGGTGACCGTGCTAACAACCTTTGTTGTTGTTGGATTGGTGTTCTGGTTTTTAAATTATACGCGCACTGGCAAATCAATGCGGGCTTTCGCCGATAATGAAGACCTGGCGCTGTTATCTGGCATTGACCCGGACCGGGTGGTGCGGATCACCTGGATTATCACCGCCGTTTTGGCGACGATTGCGGGGACGTTATATGGTCTTGATAAAAGCTATAAGCCGCTTGTTTATATGCATTTGCTATTGCCAATTTTTGCCTCTGCGATTGTTGGCGGTGTGGGCAACCCGCTAGGGGCGATTGCAGGCGGCTTTGTGATTGCATTTTCTGAATTGGCGATCACTTTTGCCTATAAAAAAGTCGCCGCCTATCTGGTTGGTGATGGTGTGTTGGGTGACGGATTGCTGCAGCTGTTATCGACAGATTATAAATTCGCCGTCTCATTTATGATTTTGGTGATCGTCCTGCTGGTAAAACCCACCGGTATTTTTAGTGGGAAGACATTATGACACAACATTCCAACAGCGCGGCCACTGGCCCAAAATCGACAGCGCAAACGGCCCCCGCACAGCGCAATATTTTGTTGTTTGCCGGCATGGCGTCTTTGCTGGTTATTGTCGGCTTGTTGCAAAGCTGGAATGTGGCCTTTTCGATATTAAACATGTGTTTAATCTCGGCCATTATGGCGCTTGGTGTGAATATTCAATGGGGCTATGCCGGGCTTTTTAATGTGGGGGTGATGGGGTTTGCCGCGCTTGGTGGTCTGGCTGGCGTGGTGATTTCGATGCCGCCAGTTGATGCGGCATGGGCCGCGGGCGGTCTTGGCGTTGTGATGGGGCTGGCGACGGGTATTGTGACGCTGGTTCTTGGCATAATGGTCTGGCGACGGGGGCAAAGCTGGGGCCGGTGGCGCTATGCGGCGACTGCGGCAATTGTTGTGACGGGCTATATTTTGATGCGGTCGCTGGCCGACCCGTCTATTGCGGCGATCGAAGCGGTTGACCCGGCACGCACAGGCTATCTTGGCGGGCTTGGCTTGCCAATTATCCTGTCTTGGTTTGTTGGTGGCGTTTTTGCCGCGGCGGCGGCATGGGTCGTTGGCAAAGTATCTTTGGGATTGCGCGCTGATTATCTGGCGATTGCGACACTTGGCATCTCGGAAATCATTATTTATGTGTTGAAATTTGAAGACTGGCTGTCGCGCGGTGTAAAAAATGTAAATGGCTTACCTCGGCCAGTTCCCTATGAAGTCGATTTGCAGGCCAATAGCTGGTTTATTGCCTTTGCAGATCATCTTAATCTGCCTTTGGTTGATGCCTCATCCTTGGTGGTAAAGATTTGTTATGCCCTGTTATTTACAGTGGTGTTGCTGGCTGTTTTGTGGCTATCGGAAACCGCCCTTCGGTCGCCATGGGGGCGGATGATGCGCGCCATCCGCGACAATGAAACCGCGGCAAATGCAATGGGCAAAAATGTGACCAAACAGCATCTTTTGGTGTTTGTGCTTGGCTCGGCAGTGATTGGTGTGGCTGGGGCCATGATGGTGACGCTTGATGGGCAATTTACCCCAACCAGCTATCAGCCTTTACGGTTTACCTTTTTAATTTGGGTGATGGTGATTGCCGGCGGGTCTGGCAATAATTGGGGTGCGGTTCTTGGCGGGTTTTTAATCTGGTTTTTCTGGATTGAGGCAGAACCAATAGGACTATGGTTAATGGATGTGGTGACGTCCGGATTGCCGCCAACGCATTGGCTTCGTCTGCATCTTCTGGAAAGTGCGGCGCATACACGGTTAATGACAATGGGTGTTATTTTGTTGCTGGTGCTGCGTTTTTCACCGCGCGGATTAATCCCAGAGGCACGCCGCTAACCGGGTATTGTGGCCCATACTGTCATGTGAAAAATCGTTGCTTTTACCCAATGATTTGCCCTAAACATGAAAGACATTTCTCCTTCCCTGACGAGACCCGCATGTTAGACAAATTCCAGCCTGCAAAAGCCGACCCCATTCTGGGGCTTGGCAAGTTGTTTCAAGCCGATCCGCGCGATGGTAAGATTGACCTTGGCGTTGGCGTTTACAAAGATGCCAGCGGCAATACGCCAATCGTACGGGCGGTGAAACAGGCAGAAACAATTCTGCATCAGACACAAACCTCGAAAACCTATGTGGCGTTGGCGGGGTCGGAATTATTCCGCGATGAGATGCGCAAGCTGGTCTTGGCTGATTCGGTTGCGGTTGAACGTGTTGCAACCTTGCAAACACCAGGCGGCACCGGGGCGATCCGGCAGGTGTTTGAAACAATGAAAATGCTGAACCCGAATGGTACAATCTGGATCAGCAACCCCAGCTGGCCGTCACATATGGCAATGGCCACACATATGGGGTTTAAAACCCGTGCCTATCCCTATTTTGATGCGGCCACAAAAATGGTCGACACCACAGCGATGATGGAAGCATTCAATGAATTGCAAGCAGGCGATTTGTTGTTGTTGCATGGCTGTTGCCACAATCCAACGGGCGCTAATCTTGACATGGCCACATGGCGGGCGATCACTGATCTGGTGATTGAAAAAGGCGTGATACCTTTTGTTGACATTGCCTATCAGGGGTTTGGTGACGGCTTGGACGAAGATGCGGCAGCGCTTCGTTATATGGCTTCAAAAGTGCCTGAAATGTGTATTGCGGCGTCTTGTTCGAAAAATTTTGGTCTGTATCGTGACCGCGTTGGGGTGGCGATGATGATTGCAAAAGATGCCCAGACTGCCGAAATAACACAAGGTAATTTGGCCGTATTGAACAGGTTGAATTATTCCTTTGCGCCGGATCATGGCGCGGCTGTTGTGGGGTTGATTCTGTCTACCCCTGAATTGCGGTCTGACTGGATTGCTGAATTGACCGAAATGCGTCACACCATGTTGAAAGTCCGCACCGATCTGGCAGATGCGTTGCGCCAACAATGCAATTCTGATGAATTTGATTTCATTGCGCATCATCGCGGCATGTTTTCGCGCCTTGGTCTTGGCCCAGAACAGGTGGATGCGTTGCGTGATGAACATGCGATGTATGTTGTTGGTGACAGCCGTATCAATATTGCCGGACTGTCAGGCGGCCGGCATGAACCATTCGCCGCCGCAGTGGCAAAAGTGATCGGGATGTCCTCATAATCGGTTTTTGTTATGTTGCCTGCTGATTGCAGGTGCAATGGTCCCAAAATAATCAGATAGGTGAGGGGAAATGGCACAATTGCAGGCAACAGGCGGCAGCCTGTTAATGGATTGTTTGATTGGCCTTGGGGCGCATAAGGGATTTGGCGTGCCGGGCGAATCTTATCTGGCTGTTCTTGACGCCATGTATGACCGGGCCGATCAGTTTCAACTCATTTTATGTCGTCATGAGGGCGGTGCGGCCTATATGGCAGAGGCGTGGGGCAAGCTCACTGGTACGCCGGGCATCTGTTTTGTCACCCGTGGCCCGGGCGCCACAAACGCATCTATTGGCATTCACACAGCCATGCAGAATTCGTCGCCGATGCTGGTGTTTGTCGGGCAGGTTGGCACCGATATGAAAGGCCGTGAAGCATTTCAAGAAATTGATTATAAACAGTTTTTTGGAAGTGTTGCCAAATGGGTGTGTGAAATTGACGATGCCGATCGCATTCCTGAATTGGTGGCGCGTGCGTGGACAACCGCCCTAAGCGGTCGGCCTGGCCCAGTGATTGTGGCCTTGCCAGAAAATATGTTGCGGGCGGCTGTCACACAGCCAGCATGCGGCCCAATAACACTGGCCGAACCCGCTTTGTCGCATGCACAAAAAGCACAATTGCAGGCGTGTTTGCAAGCGAGCAAACGGCCGGTGGTTCTGTATGGTGGCAGTGGCTGGACAACCGCGGCCGCACGCCAGCTTGAAAGATTTGCCGCTGCCAATCACGTGCCGCTTGTGGCGGCTTTTAGGTTCCATGATATTTGTGACAATCACCACCCATGCTTTGTCGGCGATGCCGGGGTTGGCATGCTTGGCTATATCAAAACCTTGTTGCGTGAGGCTGACACAATTATCGCGATTAATATTCGCTTTGGTGAGATGACAACCGATGGGTATGAATTATTTAACCTGCCGAAAATGTCAGCGCAACTGATCCATAGCCATAGATCAGATGCAGAGATTGGCAAAATCTATATTGCTGATTTGCCATTGCAGGCTAGCCCGAATGCCATGGCCGAAGCCCTCGCAGATATTACGCTAGATGATGATGAAACCCGCCGGGCATGGTGCGCTGATGCCAAAGCGTCTTATGATGCCAGCTTTACCATTGCACCACAGCCGGGCGCGCTGGATATGGGGGCGGTGCTGGCGCATATACGCACGGTTTTGCCGGCAGATGCCATCATCACAAATGGGGCTGGAAATTTCGCCACATGGCCAAGCAAATTTATAAAATATAACAAAGACATGCGTCTTTTGGCGCCCCAGAGTGGTGCGATGGGATACGGCTTGCCAGCGGCGCTGGCGGCCAAGGCATGTGACCCAGACCGATTTGTGTTATGTTTTGCTGGCGACGGTGATTTTCAGATGAACTGCGCCGAACTTGGCACGGCGATGCAGGCTGGATTATATCCGATTGTGCTGATTGTAAATAATGCCAGCTACGGCACCATCCGCATGCATCAGGAACGCAATTACCCGCACCGTGTATCGGGAACTGATTTGCAGAATCCAGATTTTGTTGGGCTGGCTAAATCATACGGATTTTATGGTGAACGGGTTGAATCGACCGATCAATTCGCCGCGGCTTTTGACCGGGCGCTGCAATCAAAAACCGGTGCCATTTTGGATTTGGTTGTCGCAACCGAAGCCATAACACCGCGCCAAAGCATTGCGGATTTACGCAATGCCGGGATATAGACAAAGCGCGGCAAGGTCATGCGCATGGTAATGGAGACGCCATAATGGATTTTGATTTTGACGTGGTCATAAACCGTGTTGGGACACAGTCTTCAAAATGGGACACCATGCAGGCAAAATACGGGGTGTCGCCAGAAACAGGTATCGCCATGTGGGTGGCGGATATGGATTTCACACCGCCGCCAGCGGTAAATGATGTGGTCCGGCAGGCCGCCATTCATGGTGTCCATGGCTATTTTGGTGATGATGCTGATTACCGGCAAGCCCTGATCGGCTGGATGCAACGCCGACATAATTGGCATGTCCAGCCAAACTGGATCATCAATGCGCATGGATTATGCAACGCCATTGGCATATGCCTACAAGCGTTCAGCGCGGCAGGTGACGGCGTGATTATTTTCAGCCCGGTTTATCATGCCTTTGCGCGCATTATCAAATCCAATGGCCGTCAGCTCATTGAATCACCGCTAGTGGTGCGTGATGGTCGCTATCAGATGGATCTTGACCATCTTGAAACCCAATTAACTGGCAATGAGAAAATTTTGTTATTTTGCTCGCCGCACAACCCCGGCGGCCGGGTATGGGACAAACAGGAACTAACTGATCTTGCGGCATTTTGTGACAAGCATGATTTGATCCTGATCAGCGACGAAGTGCATAATGATCTGGTATTCGCCCCAGCCAAACACAGCGTGCTGGCCACCGCCGTGCCGGATATCAGCCACCGTCTGGTAACGCTGGTGGCCACAACCAAAACATTCAATCTTGCTGGCACCATGATTGGCAGTATGGTGACGGCAGATGATCATTTGCGGCAAAGAATTTCCCGTGTTGCCGCGGCCTATGGCACGTCTTTTAACCGTCTCGGGATGATGATGACCGAAACAGCATGGCGCACTGGCGATTCATGGCTGGATTCACTGTTGGTCTATTTGGCAGAAAACCGGCGCATTTTCGAAGATGGTGTCAATCAGATTGCCGGGGTAAAGGCAATGTCGCTTGATGCCACCTATTTATGCTGGGTTGATTTCAAGGACACGGGCATGACCAGCGAAGAATTTATCCGGCGGGTACAAAGTGATGCAGAAATTGCCGCCAACCATGGTGCATCTTTTGGCACTGGCGGTGAGTCATTTTTGCGGTTTAATATCGCTTGCCGGCGCGCCCTTGTTCATGACGCGGTTGCACGTTTGCAACAAGCCTTTGCCGATCTTCAATAATGCGGCGACAAACACGGAACCAGCATACGAGATGATAACGATGCTGACACATATTTTCAGCCGTCGTTATGCGCATCATCATGCCATGCTGATCGTGTTTCTGGCATCGGCGCTATGGGGCGTATTATGGATGCCAATGCGCTATACAGAATCATTTGGCTTAAGCGGGTTATGGGTGGTCACCATGTTCCATCTGTTGCCAGCGATTGCCATGTGTCCTTTTGTCATCAGGGCTTATATCGCTGATCGGCGGCATTGGTTCATCACTGGTCTTGCCGGTGGGTTGATGGGGATCGGCTTTGTGCTTTATGGGCTTGGTCTGGTGGTGGCGTCAGTGACCAAAACCACAGTGCTGTTTTATCTGACCCCTGTCTGGGCGACATTATTTGCCTATATCTTGCTGTCTGAACGGTTTGGCTATGGCCGATGGCTTGCGATTATTGGCGGGATTACCGGATGCTTGTTGGTCATGCGGGTCAACCCGTTTGCTTTTGGTTATGATAATGCAGATTTGCTTGGCCTGATCGCTGGTATGGCATGGGCGGCAGGTTCGGTGGTGATCCGGCGCTATCCAAAGGCAGATTTTCTGCACATCACATTTATGCAATATCTTGTTGGTGGGCTATTGGCTGGCGGCGCGGCCTTGTTTATGGGCGATGCCATTCCCGCACTCAATCAGGTGGCGGCGGCCTTGCCGGTTGCGTTTCTGGCATCGGCGGTGGTGTTTTTACCTTCTGTATTATTGATTTTTCGCATTATGCAATATCTATCGCCGGGGCTTGTTGGCATTTTGATGCTGTCGGAGGTGCTGGTGGCGGCGTTGTCATCTTGGCTGTTTCTGCACGAAACCTTAACCCCATGGCAATGGGGCGGGGTGGTGGCCATTCTGGGTACTGGGGTGTTTGTTGGCCTGACTGAAACATCAGCCGGGTCTGACTAGTTTTTTTCTGCTTCAACCGCCGCTTCGATAGCGGCGAACCGCGCTTCAAAACTGTCAAGATCAACAAGCGAAATTGCTAATTCACCGAATTGCTGTTGCCGGTCAATTGTGCCGCTGGTCATGTCCGGGGTGATGCCAAGATCAATCAAGGTCTTGTGGACTTCACGCATTTCTGCGGCGCGGCGGATGCCATGGGTGGTCATGCGTTCGGCGTTATAATGCGCCTGTTCTTTCCAGCCCATGTCAGTTTGCGATGCATCAAGTGATGCGGCGACTTCATCAACCACACCGGCTTTTGATGCCGCCCAAAAACATTCGGCTGTCAAGGCTTCGATACCTTTCACCAAAACAGACCGAACCATTTTGATGGTAGAGGCACGCCCCACTGGCCCGGGCACCAGCTTTGGCGCCATGTCCAGTGCCTGCAAGGCGGCAAGTGCGGCGGTGCTGTGATCGCCGCATATCAGCATCGGCGTATGGTGATAATCTGGGGTGATTGTCGCCATTACCGCAATATCAACATACCGGCCGCCAGCGGCCTCGATCACCGCAGCTGATTTTTGTTTTGTTGACGGGGCGCAACTATTTAAGTCAAAGAAGAACGCCCCCGGTTTCAGCCTTGGTGCGGCAGATGACGCGGCGGCAAACGCCTGATCAGCCGTCACCGTGCTGAAAATCAGATCAGCCCCGTCTACTGCGGCGCCTATATCTTCGGCCGCATCAACGCCCTGGTCGTGCATTTCGGCACATTTTGCGGCTTTTAGATTTGGATTGGTCTGTTTGATGTCAAAGCTACGAACGCCGCGGCGGTTCCAGCCGATGCAAAGTGATGATCCTGCCTCGCCAAATCCAATGACGGTAACAGACGGTGTATTGGCTCGCATCACAAACTCCGAAAAAAGATCACTAACCAGATTACGCTAACAGCAATTGGGCGTCTGTCACAATATTCACTTGGATATAATATGCAAATGATGCCGCTAGCGCATATGGGCGGGGCGCGGCTTGTTATTCTGGCTTTGGTTTGGCTAAAAATCTGCCGATAGCGATCACGAATATGGCGCCTATCGCTGTTGCCAGTGTCGGGGCGGCGGGCGGTGACATAGCGGTGAATTCGGCCAGTAATTTATCGCTGATCATTAAGCCGCCGCCTAGCCAACCTAACAGGCCCGCCCCGGCTGTAATGATGACCGGAAACCGTTCCATCAACCGTAAAATCAACGCACTGCCCCAAATGATAATCGGCACGCTGAGAAGCAAACCAAATACAACAAGGCCAATATCGCCTTTTGCGGCGGCGGTGATGGCCAAGGCGTTATCCAGACTCATTACAAAATCAGCAATAATGATGGTGCGAATAGCGGTGAGTAGATTGCTGCTCTGGTTGATTTTGCCATCAAGGTCGTGTGTTTCGACCTCGGTCAGCAATTTCACCCCAATCCAGATCAGCAAGATGCCGCCAATCAGTCGCAGTCCGGGAATTTCCATCAAGCTGGTGGCAAAAAACACCAAGACCACCCGCAGGATGATGGCCCCAGCAGTACCCCATAAAATGCCTGCGCGCCGTTGATGTTTTGGCAGGTTACGACATGCCAGCGCGATGATGATGGCATTATCACCGCCCAAAACAATGTCGATCGCAATAATTTGTAAAACAGCGATCACCCAAGCGTCGTTGAAATATTCCACAGATCCTACCTCTTTTCAGGTGCTAAACGGGGCTGACACGGCGCGTTGATAGCTGATTGCTTGCCGGGCTGAAAGTCAAAAATGAATCCGCTTGCATTTTGTTTTTGCTATTGATAATCATTCTTAACTGAGTTTCAGGCGTCAAAATTTTTGGTCAATTTTTTCGCCTTCATCCCATGCCATGCGCATGGGGGGGCGGGGATAAATGCGGCGCTCAGTCGAAATTCGATTATCCAAATATAGGCAAACAGATAAATGATGATCATGTACACAACCATTTGTTCGAACCATGAAAGATTTTTCCGCCGCTGGCTGGTAATGGGTGTATTTGCTTTATGTTTATGGCTGCCAACGCAGGTGTTTGCCGCCGGTACGGTAAATATTTATTCGCATCGACAGCAACTGCTGATCCAACCATTTTTGGATGCCTTTACCAAGGCTACTGGCATTGAGACCAAAACTGTATATGCGGCCAAGGGATTGGCCCAAAGGCTTCAGGCCGAAGGCGCGGCAAGCCCGGCTGATGTTATTTTGACTGTGGATATCGCGCGGCTTGCCGAATATGCCGCACTTGATTTGCTGGCACCAGTTGACTCAGCTGTTCTTGCCGCCAATATTCCGGCGCATTTGCGCGCATCGGACAACCGCTGGTTTGGGTTATCTGAACGCGCCCGCATTCTGGTGACATCGAAAGACCGGGTGCCAGCTGATGCCATCCAGACTATTGAGGATCTTGCCAAAGATGAATGGCGTGGGCGGATTTGTACCCGCCCCGGTAGCCATGTGTATAACCGCGCGTTAATGGCGTCTTTGATTGCGGCGCATGGGGCCGAGGCCGCAGAAAGCTGGGCGCGTGATTTTGTATCAAATCTGGCACGCAAACCCCAGGGTAATGACCGGGCGCAGGCCAAAGCCATCTTTCAAGGCATTTGTGATGTTGCCATCATGAACAGCTATTATTACGGCAATATGAAATTTTCCGATGATGCGGACCAGCGGTTATGGGCTGATTCGCTTCGGCTTGTTTTTACCAACCAGCAAGATCGCGGTAACCACATCAATATTTCGGGTGCCGGAATCGCCAAATACAGCCCGAACAAAAAAGAGGCACTTGCGTTTCTTGAATTTTTGACAGGCGAAGTGGCCCAGCAACTTTATGGAACAATAAATTATGAATACCCGGTCAATCCGGCTGTTGCACCACCAGCAGAGCTTGCCAGCTGGGGCGCCTTTAAGCGTGATGAATTGCCGATTGAACGGCTGGCGGCATTGGCAACAGAGGCGCAGATGATTATTGATCGGGTCGGATGGTAGCTACTTTTTTATCACAATGGTCACTTGCGTCACGCCCGTCGATTGATAAATGGTCGATGGTGACAGTTATTTTATGCTGTTTTTTGCTTGGCCCGGTCGCGGCCTTACTTCTTGCCGCCCTTGGTGATAGCGGCGGCCTGTGGGGGCATCTGGTCGACACGGTTTTAGCCACCTATGTCACCAATACCCTATTGCTGATGGGCGGTGTTGGCGGCGTTGCGGTTGTGTTTGGTGTCAGCTCGGCATGGGTGATCAGCCGATATGATTTTGCTGGCCGTGCCATGCTGGAATGGATGTTACTGTTACCGGCTGCGATACCTGCCTATATCATTGCTTATTGCTATACCGATTTTTTTGAATATGCCGGTCCGGTGCAATCGGCGCTTCGGACGGCTTTTGGGTGGCAAAGCCCGCGTGATTATTATTTTCCGGAAATTCGTTCGGTTGGTGGGGCAGTATTGGTCATGGCTTCGGTGCTTTATCCCTATATTTATATGGTGACCCGCATTGCGTTTCGCCTGACCCCGGCTAGTCTTTTTGAAATTGCTCTGGTGCATAATAAATCGCAATTTTGGCATGTTGGTTTGCCGTTGGCACGCCCGGCCATCGTTGCCGGGTTGGCGCTGGTGATGATGGAAGTGGTGTCCGATTTTGGCACGGTTGAATATTTCGCTGTGCAAACCATCACCTTGGGTATTTTTAATGTGTGGCTAGGGATGAATAATCTGGTGGCGGCGGCGCAGATTTCATCAGTCGGGTTTTTGTTTATCCTTGGGTTGCTAGGACTTGAACTTTACGCGCGTTCGCGCCAGCAATATGTCAGCACAAGCCGCACCCAAAACAGCCTTGCCCCGTTACCAACAACAGGCCTTGGTACTTGTGTCTGCTGGTTGCTTTGTTTGATGCCATTGTCATTTGGATTTTTTATTCCGCTTGGCGTGTTGTTGCGGTTTGTCTTGCGCGGTGATGTGATAGCTGAATTTTTGGCCATTCAGCCGGTGGTCATAAACAGTGTGGTGGTTGCCATTGCCGCGGCTATTTTCATTATGCTTGTTGCCAGTGTGATTGTGTTAACCGCGGCATTTCGGGCTGGGTCAAAATTACGCAAACTGGCGTTAATGTCGTCTACCGGCTATGCCTTTCCGGGCACGATATTGGCAATTGGTGTGCTGATTTATGCTGGCTATATCGACCATTTATTGCGTTTGATATCTGGTGGGATGATCAGCAGTTTTTTGGTTGCAGGTATGGGATTGCTGATGCTTGCCTATCTTGTCAGGTTTCAGGCTGTTGGGTACGGCGCGATGTTATCCGGGGTGCGGCGGTTGCCAGAAAATCTGATGAGTGCCAGCCGCGTATTGGGACATGGCTATGGTGCGAGTTTAAGGCAGATTATCTTGCCGCTTCTCAAAAGCTCATTTGTTGCGGGTTTAATGCTGGTGTTTGTTGATATTATGAAAGAGTTGCCAATGACGCTTTTGTTGCGGCCATTTGATTTTGAAACTTTGGCAACCCATACCTATCAATTTGCCAAGGATGAAATGCTTGAAAAAGCCGCATTGCCAGCGCTGATGATTGTAATGAGTGGGCTGATTCCGGTGATTTTGATGAGCGCAATGCTACGCCGTTATCGATAGTCTTTACATGACTTGGCAATGCTGAGATTGTAACGGACTAATATAGACGACTTCCAAATCGTGAACCAAGATGGTGTGTTATGACAGCGATTGCCTGTATCGAAGACCTGCGAAAAAAAGCTGAACGGCGTGTTCCGCGTATGTTTTATGATTATGCTGATAGTGGATCATGGTCGGAATCCACCTATCGGGCCAATGAAGATGACCTGCAGGCCATAAAATTCCGGCAACGTGTGGCGATTGATGTCAGCCACCGCGACACCACAATGGAAATGCTTGGCAAAACAGTTACGATGCCGGTGGCACTGGCCCCGACAGGATTGACAGGCATGCAACATGCTGATGGTGAAATTCTGGCGGCCAAGGCGGCGGCGGATTTTGGTGTACCATTTACCCTATCAACCATGTCGATTTGTTCGATTGAGGATGTGGCCGCCAATAGCGATGCGCCATTCTGGTTTCAGCTTTATGTGATGCGTGACCGTGATTTCATCAGACGGTTGGTAGAACGTGCCCGCGCGGCAAATTGTTCAGCCCTGATGATTACGCTGGATCTGCAAATTATGGGACAGCGTCACAAAGATGTCCGAAATGGGCTGAGCGCGCCACCAAAGCCAACCTTGCGCAATCTTATCAATCTGATGCAAAAACCAGCATGGTGCCTTGGCATGTTGGGAACAAAACGGCGGCAGTTTGGTAATATTGTCGGGCATGTCAAAGGCGTGAAAGACATGTCATCATTGGCAGACTGGACGGTCAGTCAGTTTGATGCGTCTTTGTCATGGGATGATGTAAAGGAAATCCGCAAACAATGGGGCGGCAAGGTGATTATCAAAGGCATTTTGGATGCTGAAGATGCGCGGGCCGCGGTAAATGTCGGGGCGGATGCAATTGTTGTGTCAAATCATGGTGGGCGGCAACTAGACGGGGCCTTGTCAGCAATCAAAGCATTGCCAGCGATTGTTGATGCCGTTGGTGATAAAGCCGAGGTGTGGATGGATAGCGGTATCAGATCCGGCCAAGATGTGTTGCGGGCAATCGCGCTGGGCGCCCAAGGCACATTGATCGGGCGTGCGTTTCTTTATGGTCTGGGGGCAAATGGCCAAGCTGGGGTGACGCAGGCACTAGAGATCATCCATAAAGAGCTGGATTTAACTATGGGGCTTTGTGGGCAATCTGAATTGCGAAAAGTCGACAAATCAATTTTATCGCAATCGGTGTCAGATCACCGGTAAATCCCGCGGTGCGCGCGTTGTAAGCAATTCAACATGGTCGTCATGCACCAAAAGATTTTCTTCGGCAACCATCATAAACCCGTCGCCATAGCTGATCGACGGTTCAATGGTAAGCGCCATGCCAGCGGTAATTTTGGTTGTGTCCCACGCCGTGTGTGATGGCGTTTCGGTTAATTGAATACCAAGCCCGTGACCATAGCGACCAACATCATCTCCGCCAGCCGTTTGGTCTGGTCGCAATATGTCATCCATAGCGGTGAATAAATCAGCGGCTGTTATACCGGGCCGTAAAATCGACAAGGCCGCTTCGGTGGCATCAAATAATTTTTTATGGGCATCTTGTGCTTCGGCAGACGCCGCGCCGATGCTGAAATTGCGATCAAAATCGCTGAAATAACCATCCCAGATACAGCCTGTATCAAACATCAGCACATCACCCGTTGCCAGCGCCTTTGAAACAGGTGGTCCGATGATATCATCATAGCCGCCAGCCCCGACCCCACCGACAAGATAACTGACATCATCAACGCCGCGTTCCAGCGCATCAATTTTGAACCGGCGGAAACAGTTATCAAATGGCATGCCGGCTTGCAACCAGTCAGGCACATGCGCAAATACATCCGAAACAATGCCGCAGATATGGCGCAATTTGGCCTGTTCGGCGGGTGATTTTACCATTCTGATTTGCTGGATGTCGGCGGTCATGTCGTGCAACTTAATTGCATCTAGTTCCTGTTGCAGGGCAAATAGATCGGCTAGTGGCATCCGCACGGCAGTCTCGCGCCCCATCAGCATGCCCAAGCGGCCGCCCTTTGTGACATGTTGGCGAATGACATCGGCCACCAGCGTAATGCCATCATCATGTGCCGCAGGTGATGCCCAGCTAATGATGTTTTCGGTGTAACATTGCCGCATCAGCGGGGCGCCAATCGATGGAATGACAGCAACAGGTTTGCCTGATGACGGGATAACGACAAACCATGGCCGGGTTGGACTCTGCCAGAATTGCGTCATAAAGCCGGTAAAATATCGAATTTCAGCTTCGCTTGTCAGCAATAATGCGCCAACATCAGCCCGCGCCATTGCGGCCTGTGCATGGGTACAGCGGGCGGCAAATTCAGCATCATCAAATCCGCGTGGAGGTGTCGTCATCTAGTTCTTATCCTAATGATGTAAGTTGGGCGTAAATATCGGCATCGGTTGCCCCTTCTGATCCAATCAGCAATATCACCGAGTCCGCATTAAAGCCAAGATTTTGCCAGCATTTTGGGTCATGTTTGGCGGCAAGCAGTGCGGCAAGTCCCGAGGTTGCGCATTCGCCAGCCTCGATTTGAACACCGCCAATTGTGCCGTCGGCAAATCGTGCCATCAGCGGGGCCACCGCGGCATCATCAATGGCAAGGCAATGGCGAAGCGATGGTTGCAACAATTCCCACGCCAATTGCGATACCTCGCCGCATGACAGGCCAGCCATCAATGTTTCTTCAGTGATATCAACCAATGTTGGGGTCTGGGCGGCGATGCTTTCCAGAAAACAGGCTGACATATGCGATTCAACCGAAATCATAGATGGCAGGTTTTCGTCCATATGTTGCCATAATGGCGCGACGATGCCGCTGGCAAGACCGCCAACACCGACTGGCAAAAAGCAATGGGTGAGTGTTTCAGCGCCAAGCTGGTCAATCACTTCGCGGCCGATTAAGGTGTAGCCTGCCATAATCAGCAAGGGAATATCACGATATCCATCCCATGATGTGTCGGATATGATCTGCCAGCCATTTGCCGCGGCATCTGCTTTACATGCCGCCAGCGAGGCTTCGTAATTACCATTTACCCGGGTCACATTGGCCCCATATTGTGCCATGGCTGTTTCACGCGCCCGGCTCACATGTTTATGGATGTAGATTTCCGCCCGACATCCCGCCAATTGGGCACCCCACGAAACCGAACGGCCATGATTGCCATCAGTCGCCGTTGTCACCGTCAATTTTGACGGGTCGCGCCCGGCTTTTTTTTCGTCATTTACAAGTTGGGCCACCGCATACGCCCCGCCAAGTGCCTTGAATGATTTTAGGCCAAAGCGGTGGGATTCGTCCTTGTAATAGACCGCACGCACCCCGCATGCCGCGGCGATTGCTTCAAGGCTTATAAGCGGGGTGGGTGTGTAGCCGGGCCAACCGGTGATGGTCGTTTGCGCGGCCGCAATCACCGCGTCATTTAAATTGTTTTTTGCATTCGGGAAAGGGCCGCGGCGAAACCCATCATTTCTAACATGCTGTATGATTTTTGCATTTTTGATGGGGGGCAGATGTGACACAACCAGATCCCTTTATTTACGCATACGCATGCCAATCTCGTGGCATGTCTAATATCGGTGTGGTGCGCAAAGACTGCCGCAGTTGCAGATTGTGGTAAAGGTAAAAATTGCTAGCAAATCATTTCGGTGAATTATTTCGGGCTTCGATATATCCGCAGACTGACGATAACGGCAAAAAGCGAAAATGGCACAGCTTGTTGTTATGCGGTTATTGTTTTACTGTTTTTGAGGTTGGCACATGCTGTTGTTCGGCGTCATGTTAAGCTGGCGGCATGGTAAAATAACACCCGCATGGCAGGAGGAAAAAATGTCAAAACATGGATATGAAGCCGGTCGGCTCAATCTGCCCTTTGTTGGTTTGTGTAGTTTTGGCAAATTCCCCTATCAGCCGGATTGGGATTCGATTGATGCTGATTTTGCTATTTTGGGCGCACCATTTGATTTTGGCACACAATTTCGGGCCGGGGCGCGGTTTGGCCCGCGCGGCATTCGTGAAGCGTCAACGCTGTTTTCATTTGGCCATGCTGGTGCCTATGACCATGAAGATGATGTCACCTATCTAGAAGCTGATAAAATTCGGATCGTTGATATTGGTGATGCCGATATTGTGCATACTGATACGGTGCAAAGCCACGCTAATATCGAAGCTGGCGTTCGCGCGATTCTTGCCGCAGGTGCTATTCCGATTGTGCTTGGCGGTGACCATTCGGTAAATATTCCTTGTATCAATGCATTTTCCGACCAAGCGCCAGTTCATCTTGTGCAAATTGATGCACATCTCGATTTTGTTGATGAACGCCATGGTGTGAAATATGGGCATGGCAATCCAATGCGGCGTGCGGCGGAAAAACCCTATGTCACTGGTCTGTCGCAAATTGGCATTCGCAATGTGTCATCAACAGCCCGTGATGGCTATGAAGATGCCCGCAAGATGGGTTCTGATATTCAATCGGTCCGCCAGTTCCGCAAATTGGGGGTTGATGGCATGCTGGCCCGCATTCCACAGGGTGAACGCTATTATCTGACGATTGATATTGATGGATTTGACCCGTCAATTGCCGCCGGTACAGGCACCCCGTCGCATGGCGGGTTTCTATATTATGAAATCTTGGAATTTCTGGACGGGCTGAGCAAACATGGAGATATTGTTGGTGTCGATTTGGTCGAGGTGGCACCTGATTATGATTTGTCTGGCAGTACCACAACATTGGCGGCGCAAATTTTGCTCAATTTGATTGGCCGAATCCATCACAATCGCTGAGCTTGGTATCTAACAGGTTTGCGGTGTGTTGATTACGGTCTGATGCATTGAATGATGCGTGTAGATAAATTTGCGGTGGTGGGAAGAGATAAAGATCGGTCCGAAACAGAAAGATTTAATTGAATCAAGGTATTTTTTGATCGTTATGGTGTTGCTTCATGCCCCACAACATGTTTTATTTTTCAAACATATTGAGTAATTAACCAAAAGTTTTTGAAACATCACCCGTTTACTTATATCGGCCTGAAATTAACGTCGCTCTGGCACAATCGGATGCATGTGCGGCCCGGGAATGGAATGAATGCAAACAATTGATAATCCGTTTGTGCGGTTTAAAAACGTTCAAAAGAGCTATGATGGTGAAACACTCGTCGTCAAAGATTTGAATCTGGATATTGCCGCTGGTGAATTTGTCACGATGCTGGGGCCGTCTGGTTCTGGAAAAACAACCTGTTTGATGATGCTGGCCGGGTTTGAAACGGCAACACATGGCGATATTGAACTTGGTGGCCGACCGATCAATAACATCCCGCCCCACAAACGCGGTATTGGCATGGTGTTTCAGAATTATGCGCTGTTCCCGCATATGACGGTTGGCGAAAATCTGGCGTTCCCGCTGAAAGTGCGGAAAATGGAACCGGCAAAGGTTGAAGAAAAAGTCCGCAAGGCACTTGATATGGTGCAGATGGTGGCTTTCATCGACCGCAAACCCGCCCAGCTATCTGGTGGCCAGCAACAACGTATCGCTTTGGCCAGAGCCCTTGTTTTTGAACCTGAATTGGTGCTGATGGACGAACCGCTTGGCGCGCTTGACAAGCAGTTGCGGGAACATATGCAATATGAAATCAAGCATATTCATGAAAATCTTGGCGTTACCGTTGTCTATGTGACGCATGACCAGTCAGAGGCACTGACCATGTCAAACCGTATTGCGGTGTTTGACGATGGCATTATCCAGCAACTTGCTGATCCGGTGACATTGTATGAAAAGCCGGACAACGCCTTTGTTGCACAATTTATTGGCGAAAATAACCGGTTGAATGGCACGGTTGAGTCGGTTGCAAAATCTGTGGCAACGGTCAAGCTGGATTCGGGTCACATGGTCAAAGCCTTGTCGGTTAATAATGATGGTAAAGGTAGCCGGACGATGTTGTCGGTGCGGCCTGAACGTTGTGTTGTGTCAGCCAAAAAATCATCAAGTATGAGTATGCTCGATGCACGCATTGAAGAATTAATTTACCTTGGTGATCATATCCGTTGCCGGATGAATGTGGCTGGTGACGATCAATTTATTGTAAAGGTGCCAAACACATCTGGCCAGTTGGGCCTTGAGATTGGCGCCAATCTTTATGTGGGTTGGAAGACCGATGATTGCAGGGCGCTGGATTATCGACAACAAGTTTGACTATGTGAATAGTCAATAATATGCCGCTGCTGCAAAGGCACATGTATGTCTCGCGGTGGTATAAACCAAGAGCGGTACATAAATCACTGTACCGGTAACAATAGGAGGAAAGACAAAATGTCTCGATTTACAAAGGGCCTTTTTGCCGTTGCAGGTATGTCGCTATGTGTTAGCGGTACTGCTCTGGCTAATGACTTAACGGTTGTGTCTTGGGGTGGTGCATACACCAAGTCACAGGTTGAAGCTTACCACAAGCCATGGATGGCAAAGACCGGTAAGACAATTATATCCGAAGATTACGGCGGGGGTATTGCCGAAATTAAGGCACAGGTTGAATCAGGTAACGTGACCTGGGATGTTGTGGACGTTGAATTGGCTGACGCGCTTCGTGCGTGTGATGAGGGTCTTCTTGAAACGATTGACCACTCAGCATTGCCAGCAGCGCCTGATGGCACCCCAGCAACCGAAGATTTCATTGATGGGGCATTGCAAGAATGTGCCGTTGCCAACATCGTTTGGTCTTCTGTTTATGCCTATGATTCAAGCAAAGTGCGTGGTTGGAACGCGCCAAAAACTATGGCTGATTTCTTTGACACAAAAGCCTATCCTGGCAAGCGTGGCATGAGAAAGAACCCAAAGGTAACACTTGAATTTGCATTGATTGCTGATGGTGTGCCAACATCTCAAGTCTATGATGTGCTGAGCACCGAAGAAGGCGTGGCGCGGGCATTTGCCAAGCTGGACTCTATCAAAGGTGACATCGTTTGGTGGGAAGCTGGTGCCCAGCCACCACAGCTTTTGGCAGATGGTGAAGTGGTATTCTCAACAGCGTGGAACGGCCGAGTGTTTAATGCGAAAAACGGTGAAGGCCAGCCATTCGAAATGGTATGGGACGGTCAGATTTATGACCTTGACCTCTGGGTGATCCCAAAAGGTTCAAAGAACAAAGAAGCCGCACTTGACTTTGTTGCTTTCTCAACCGCGACAGAACAGCTTGCCGCGCAGGCGTCATGGATTTCATATGGCCCAGCTCGCAAGTCCTCTGAAGCTAGAATTGGAACGTATCATTCAGATCCTAGCTTGAAGATGGCACCTCACATGCCAACGGCATCAGCAAACTTTGCCAATGCTCTGCAAAATGACTTTGAATTCTGGGCAGATAACCAGGATCAGTTGAACGAGCGTTTCAACGCTTGGTTGGCACAATAATCACCATAAATGGCTGCACCCGCGCTGGTGCAGCCATCTTTATTTGTTAATTCATTTTAAGAGATCCCCGATGGCCATGACCGACGCATCTTCATCAGCAGATATGCCAATTACGGCCGCTGATGGAACGCCACTGAAAAAGAAGCTGGCGCAAGCTCTGTTTCGGAGCCGGGTGCGTGCCGTTGGTCTGGTATTGCCGTTATTCGCCTTTGTCATGGCCAGTTTTGTGATCCCGATTTTGGCCTTGATGTGGCAAGGCGTCTACAATGACACATTTGCCAGTCTGACACCAAATCTGACCCAGCAACTTCAACAATGGGATGGTGTTAGCGCGCCGTCTGAAGAAATGTTTTCGGCGCTTGTCACGGATATAAAAACGGCGCGAGAAGATAAAACCATTGGGCGGATTGCGACACGGGTAAACCAAGAATTGCCCGGCACACGTTCGCTGTTTACGTCATCTGCGCGCAAGGTCAAAAAGGCTGCGCCGCCTTATGCCGAATCCATGGTGAAGATTGATAAAAAATGGGGTGAACTAGAAGTCTGGCAGGCGATGAAATTAACATCGCAGAGCCTTACCCCCGGATTTTACGCGACAGCGCTTGACGGTAAATATACCGTTGATCAGGGCTTTGTGAGCCAAGTTGAAAACAGACAGATTTATGTCAAATTATTTTGGCGAACATTGCTGATTTCCGGCAGTGTTATGCTGTTATGTTTGTTGCTGGGGTATCCGGTTGCCTATTTGCTAGCGACATTGCCGTTGCGCCATTCAAACCTGTTGATGATTATGGTGCTATTGCCGTTCTGGACGTCGCTTTTGGTGCGGACAACGGCATGGATTGCCATTTTGCAATCGCAAGGTGTGGTCAATGATTTACTTGTCTGGATCGGTATTACCGGGGATGAATCCCGCTTTTCGCTGATTTACAATATGACTGGCACGATCATCGCAATGACGCATATTTTGTTGCCCTTTATGATTTTGCCGCTCTATTCGGTGATGAAAACCATACCGCCATCCTATATGCGGGCGGCCAGATCGCTTGGTGCCACACCAACGCGCGCCTTTTTGAAAGTGTATATGCCGCAAACAATTCCGGGTGTTGGGGCTGGCGGTTTGCTGGTGTTCATTTTGGCAATTGGCTATTACATCACGCCCGCACTTGTCGGCGGACAGGACGGTCAGTTGATTTCAAATATGATTGCCTATCACATGCAAAAATCACTCAACTGGTCATTGGCCGCGGCGCTTGGCGGCATTTTGCTGGCTGGCGTATTGTTACTCTATTGGGCTTATGACCGTATTATCGGCATCGACAATATGAAGCTGGGATAAATAAATGGCAAAGCTACCTCCCTATACCAGCACTGGTGAATATATCTGGCACTATGCCTATCGGTTTATTTGCGGATTGATCTTTTTGTTTTTGATCTTGCCGATTTTGATTGTGTTGCCTTTGTCATTCAATGTTGAGCCTTATTTTAGTTTTACCCCCGGTATGCTGTCATTTGACCCAGCTGCCTATTCATTGCGCTGGTATGAAGATATTTTGCGAAATGGCATGGCGGCACCTGATGAACCGCTAAGCTGGGCTTGGTTTTCGGACACTTGGAATAACGGCCAATGGATGCGGGCGATCCGCAACAGCTTCTTTATCGGTATTTGCGCCACGTTACTATCAACGGCGCTTGGCACATTGGCGGCGATTGGTCTAAGCCGGTCAGAAATGCCGTATCGCCGGATGGTGATGTCCATTTTGATCTCGCCAATGATTGTGCCGCTGGTGATTACCGCCGCTGGCATGTTCTTTTTCTATTCGCGTATCCAGCTCAGCCAGACCTATCTTGGGGTGATTATGGCGCACGCTGTTCTTGGCACGCCATTTGTCATTATCACCGTGACAGCAACGCTTGTTGGGTTTGATAAATCGCTGGTGCGGGCGGCGAATTCGCTGGGTGCCGGGCCGATCACAACATTCCGGCGGGTGCAAATGCCATTGATTATTCCGGGCGTTGTATCGGGCGGGTTGTTTGCCTTTATCACCTCATTTGATGAAGTGGTTGCGGTGCTGTTTTTGGCCAGTCCTGAACAGCGGACAATTCCGCGGCAAATGTGGTCGGGGATTCGAGAACAAATTAGCCCGACGATTCTGGCGGTGGCAACATTGCTGGTGATTTTGTCGATTATTTTGCTCACGGTTCTTGAACTGCTGAGACGGCGTTCTGAACGTCTGCGCGGCATCACGCCAAGCTAGGCCGTCAGTGCCGCGAACAGCCGTTGACAGCCTGCTTTTGGATGGCGCAGTCTGACATGACTTGGACATCGGTTTTCGGCCTGTGGTGCGCGCACATGGGCCGGGTTGTGGCATCTTCGCAATAGGGGCAGGCAGATGGATGATCGCAAAATCCTGGTCTTGACCGGGGCCAGCCGTGGTATTGGCCACGCCACGGTCAAAAGATTTTCAAAAGAAGGCTGGCGGGTTATTACCTGTTCGCGTCACGGCTTTCCGGAAAATTGCCCATGGGAAGCTGGCCCGGAAGACCATCTGCAAATTGATCTGGCCACGCCAGCAGATGTCGAACGCGGTGTCGCAGAATTGAAATCAAGGTTGAATGGCGCGCCGTTACATGCGCTTGTCAATAATGCCGGCATTTCGCCAAAGTCATCTGATGGGCGGCGGCTTGATTCTGTTTCAGGTGATCTGGCTTTGTGGCAACAGGTATATCAGGTAAATGTATTTGCCCCATTAATGCTGGCCAAATCACTGCTTGACTGTTTGCAGGCGGGATCTGGTACGGTGGTAAATGTGACATCAATAGCTGGCAGCCGGGTGCATGAATTTGCCGGGTCTGCCTATGCCACATCAAAAGCGGCATTAAGTGCGCTGACCCGGGAAATGGCGTCTGATTTTGGTAAACGCGGGGTGCGGGTGAATGCCATTGCGCCTGGTGAAATCAAAACGGATATTTTGTCGCCAGATAGTGAAGCGGCCATTTTGCCACAGATCCCCATGCAGCGTTTTGGCAGTGCTGATGAAGTGGCCGACACAATTTTTTTCTTATGTAGTGATCAGGCAAATTATGTGAATGGCGCTGAAATACATGTAAATGGCGGTCAGCATGTGTAGACCCTAGGTCTAGAGGAACCAAAGGATGAATAAACCTACCAATATAAATCTTGCTGGCAATTCACCAGCTAGCCGGGATGTTGCCTTTCATATGCATCCCTATACCAACCCGGCACAACTGGCGGCGGCTGGCCCACATATCATCGCCAAAGGTGATGGCGTTTTTGTGCATGATGATTCGGGCAATCGCTTTTATGAGGGGATGAGTGGGCTATGGTGTACATCGCTTGGCTTTTCCGAACCTGAACTGGTCAATGCCGCGATCGCGCAATTCAATAAATTACCATTCTATCACAGCTTCGCTGGTAAAACGGTTGATCCAGCTATAGAGCTTGCCGAAATGTTGATCACCAACGCCCCGCCAGCCGGTGGCGGTAGCCGTATGAGTAAAGTGTTTTTTGCCGCCTCTGGGTCAGAGGCGAATGACACCGCAATGAAAATGGTGTGGTATTATAATGCCGCATTAGGACGGCCTGAAAAACGTAAAATCATCAGCCGTAAAAAAGGGTATCACGGTGTCACGATGGCGGCGGCTAGCATGACCGCGCTGGCTTATGCGCAAGATGGATTTGGGTTGCCGCTTGATTTTGTCAAACATACAACCGCACCAGATTATTATAATGGCGCGCATGCTGGTGAAACCGAAGAAGAATTTGCCAGCCGTTGCGCCGCTGAACTAGAAGATTTAATTTTGGCAGAGGGGCCAGATACGGTGGCGGCATTATTTGCCGAACCGGTTATGGGCGCTGGCGGAGTGATCATTCCGCCATCTGGCTATTTTGCGAAAATCCGCGCTGTTCTTGAAAAATATGATGTGTTGCTGGTGGCGGATGAGGTGATTTGCGGCTTTGGTCGGACCGGCAATATGTGGGGGTCGCAAACCATGGATGTGCGGCCAGATATGTTGACATGTGCCAAGGCATTGTCGTCAGCCTATTTGCCGATTTCAGCGGTGATGATGTCAGATAAAGTCTATGCACCACTTGCCGAACAAGCTGAAAAACTGGGTGTCTTTGGCCATGGATATACTTATTCGGCGCACCCTGTATGTGCGGCGGTGGCATTGCGGGCCCAGCAATTGATGCAGGAACGCGATGTTATTGGGCATGTTCGTTCGGTCACACCGACATTTGCCGGACATGTTGCCGCGATGGAACAATATGATTTTATCGGCAATGTGCGGTCGATCGGTCTGATTGGGGCGATGGAATTTGCCGCTGAAAAACACAGCCAGCAAAAATTTGATGCATCACATAAAATCGCCGCGCAGGCAGTCGCCATTATTCAAAAACATGGGGTGATTTTACGCGCTTTGCCCGGTGATATCATTGGGTTTTGTCCGCCATTAATTATATCCAAGGCGGAACTGGATGATATGTTTAAGCGCATCCATGACGCGATGTCAGATGTTGCAGAGCTTGCTGCAAAACTGCGATGATTCGTAATAGACTGGTGCGGGTGTCTGAACAACAGCCGCGATCTGGCTGATGGGCAAGTGGTTTTGGCATAGCCCGCATCTGTTGCTGACCTGCGCAACCCTTAGTTGGGCCGGGCATGCCATTGGTGCGCGTATCGCTGTTGGCGAAGTCTCGCCATTATTGTTGATGCAGTTGCGCTGGCTGTTCTGCTTTTTGATTTTATTCATGGTCTTTTCAAAACAAATGCGTCTGTATTGGCCAATTGTCCGCCAGCGCTGGCGCTATGTGGCATTGATGGGCGGTGGCGGATTGGCTGGATTCACCGCGTTATTCAGCCTTGGTGCGCAACATACTACGGCGGTAAATTTGGGCATCACGCAAGGCGCGATCCCGGCTTTTGTGATGGTGTTCGGAATGCTGTTATTTGGCACGCGGATTGGCAGGTTGCAATTTTTAGGCTTGCTGGTGTCATTATGCGGTGTGGTGGTGTTGATTACCGGCGGTCAAATCGCCATGTTGTTAACATTGACCTTTAATGTTGGTGACTTAATGATGATAGCGGCGTGTTTTTGTTACGCGCTGTATGTGCTGCATCTTGGCAAACGTCTTGAAATGCCGCCAATCATTATGGTTGCGTATTTTTCTGTATCGGCATTTGTTGCGCTGACGCTATTCACCATCGGCGAAGCTGCGGCAGGACAGTTGGTTCAGCCAAGCCTGACCGGACTGGCGGTAATTTTATATTGCGCCATTTTCCCATCAATTTTGTCGCAGACATTTTTTATGCGGGGGGTTGAATTGATCGGGGCCACCCGTGCTGGGCTCTATGTGAATTTGGTGCCGGTATTTGCCGCCTTTATGGCGATGGGCATTTTATCAGAACCTATGTATGGCTATCATATTATGGCGCTGATTATGGTGGTGGCAGGTATTGCACTGGCGGAAAAACATAAAGTGACGATGCCAGCCTGATGATCTGTTTTTGGCCTGTCTTGACAAGTCATATGGGCCATGTAGAAGTGAACGCAGGCCGTAACAGTTTGATGTATTTTGCCCGGTTATTTTATCGAGTGTTTGTTTTCTTGCCGGATTGGCTGTTTGGTCTGATAACGAACAAGATTTTTTACTCTCTGCTGCACGAGGTGATGTGTGATGCTGGATAAAACTAAATTTTATATTGATGGCCAGTGGGTTGCGCCAATCGATGGCGCTGACTTTCCAGTGATTAATCCAGCAACTGAAGAGGCGTATGCCACCATTTCACTTGGCGGTAAAAAAGATGCTGAAGCGGCGATTGCCGCGGCCAAAGCCGCCTTTCCGGCATGGTCGGTCACAACAGTTGAAACCCGTATTCAATATTTGGAAACATTACTTGCCGTTTATGAAGATCGCATGCAGGACATGGCCCAGGCGATTTCATCTGAAATGGGCGCGCCAATTGACATGTCTCTTAGCGACCAAGCCGGGTCTGGGCGTGGTCATCTAAAAGCCTTTATCCGGGCACTTGGGTCAATTGAATTTCAACGGCCATTGCGCCCCGGTGTCGAAGGACAGGATATTGCCTTTGAAGCGGCTGGTGTTGCGGCGCTGATTACACCATGGAACTGGCCGATGAATCAGGTTGTGCTAAAGGTCGGTGCGGCGTTGGCGGCTGGATGCACAATGGTATTAAAGCCGTCGGAAATTGCCCCGATGTCGAGCATTCTGTTTGCTGAATGTATTGATGCCGCTGGGTTTCCGGCTGGTGTTTTTAATATGGTGAATGGTGATGGTGCGGGCGTTGGCAGCTTGTTATCGGCGCATCCTGATATCGATGTTGTGTCATTTACCGGATCAACCCGTGCGGGTGTGTTGATCAGCAAGGCCGCCGCCGATACGGTCAAAACAGTGTCGCTGGAACTTGGGGGTAAATCACCAAATCTGGTGTTTGATGATTGTGATGTCACCGCGGCAGTGGCACGTGGTGCCGCCTTTTGTTTCAATAACACCGGGCAATCATGTAACGCGGCATCACGCATGCTGGTTGAACGCAGTGCCTATGAACAGGCTATCGAAGCGGCCGCGGCAACAGCCGCCGCAACAACTGTCGATTTGCCATCAAAGCCGGGCAATCATATCGGGCCATTGGTATCAGAAGCGCAATTTAACAAGGTGCAAGGGTTGATCCAGTCAGGCATTGATGAAGGGGCGCGTCTGGTTGCTGGCGGCGTTGGCAGGCCTGAAGGCTTGAATCGTGGCTGGTTTGTGAAACCGACAGTTTTTGCCGATACCACGCAGGATATGACAATTATTCGTGAAGAAATTTTTGGCCCGGTGTTGGCAATCATGCCGTTTGATACCGAGGAAGAGGCGATTGCGCTTGCTAATGACACGCCTTATGGACTGGCCGCTTATATTCAAACCGGTGATATGGATCGGGCCCGCCGGGTGGCGGCGCAATTGCGTGCCGGCATGATACAGGTGAATGGTGCCAGCCGCATTTCTGGTAGCCCGTTTGGTGGCTATAAGCAGTCAGGCGTGGGGCGTGAAGGCGGCATGTGGGGCATTGAAGAATTTCTGGAAATCAAGACCATAAGCGGCATTGTCTAGACATATTGCCGCCCAGATAGATAGTGGGTCTTGATCAATGCGCCGTGGCTGAACCGAGGTGTTGCTGGGTACCAGTCTGGGTGCCAGCGTTAGTCGTTATCGTTCAGCCCCGCCCCAGCCCCGGCCAGACGCGATTCTTCGGTTGCTGGCGCATAGGTTTTTTTAGCAAACTCATGTAAGGCTGAGACGCATCCAAAAAAATAGGATGGCACCCTTTGTGTCAGCTCATATGGTGCCAAGGCAGGCGTGTCAGCGGCATTTTTGATGGTGCAAGTGGCCTGACTGATCAGCAGGGCAGTGTCAAGATAGGGGCTGAAAACACCACCCTTGGATAGGTGGATGGACATATCGCCCAAATCGACTTGCATGGGCTGGTCATCATTGCGTTTGGCAATAAATGGCAACATCAGCACCGGTTCACGTATGCTGTCAATCGTCAGGGTAGCAGGCAGCGCCCCGTCCATATAGGCAGTGCCAAGCGCAATAGGACAATAACAAGCATTGCCTGCCGGGCGATCTGGCCAGGGCGTCACACGGCCATAATCCCGCCATTTCAAATACCGGCATAATGCCGCTAGTCCGGGTATGCCGCGGGCTTGTAGCCAGCTTACCGCCACCCCGGTTTCGTCAGCAAGCCCCCATGGCATACCGGCACCGCGGGCAGCCTTGGTCGCAAGCGCCGCTGTTTCGCCAAGCGACCAGCTTATTTGTTCTGCGTCATGCGGCGGGGTCATTTTATGAATGAAGCGGCGGATAGGCCAGATCATCCGGATCAAGCCTTGCTAGCTCATCTGGAAATGGTGCGCCCTGATACATGGTGATACGCAACCAGCGGTCGGATCGCGGATCAAATTTTGACGCCCCGAAAAATGATAATTTACAACGCAATAAATCAATTGGTTGCATATCGGCGGCAATTGTATTGTCCTGTATTTCCGCATAGGGAAGCGCCGCCACAATTTGCATCCGGCGGATAATATGGCGGTGTTCTGGGTGGGCAAGCAGGAAGCTGGCAATCGGTGTGCAATCATCCCATTGATCAAGCGTTTTGCGCGCCGCGGCAACGTCACGCCCGGGTGCCAGTGGTTGTTCAAATGGTTCTATTGGTTCTTCAAACCGCTCACCAAGCCGTGGTTCCAGCTTTTCTTCAGATACATACCATACCCGCGCTTTTGCGGCGGTTTCACTGTAATCGATCTTGTTCACCCAGCCATAGGCATCGTCAAAAATGGTTTTGATTTTGCCGATCGTCATACTGCCATCAATATGAAAAGTCGATGTTTCATCAGCCGACATCGTGACCGCTAAATCGTCAACCAAGGTCCCATGCCCCTCGATCAAAAGTGATACAAGCTGTTCTTGACCTTCAAGTGACAGGTGATGAATACCCCATTCATAAATGGCGTTATGGGGATAGGCGGTGGCAGGGTCAAAATCTGTCAGATAGGCGGCTAATCGGGCCAGATCATCACGCAGCCCAGCGGTTTTATGTTTTTGGTATGGGCTGTCTGTTGTCCATTCATTGGCATTCTGCAAGGCGCGTTTGACCAAATTTATAAGATTGGTGATTTTATCCCGGTCGGTGTTTGGCAATTGGCGCACCCGGGTCAAGGCTGTTTCACGCGCATTGATCCATGCATGAATTAATGCTGGGTGATTGATCAAAAAGGGTGCCATGCCCAACCCGGTTGAATTGCCAACACCAATACGGCGCCGTATGTCTGGATCAAGCCGGATTGCCGTTTCTGGGGCGCGCTGGCGTGCCATATGTTCGGCAATATCTATGGTAAAGCTCCGGATCAGCCACACTGCCAGCAATTCTGGTTGGAACGACCCGGCAAATTCAGCGCGATCGGCCCAGCGGCTTCGATCAGCGGCACCAAATTTGCCAGACCCATAGACCGCGGTGGTGCGCATCAGATAGCCAATCGGTTCTATTTTCTGCCGCTCTGGTTGCTGTCCCTGCGCCAGACAATCAACAACATAGTCAAACAGCCGTACCGACCGGTTGGCACGTGATAGCACCAGTTCTTGACCGGAAATACGGCCAGCTTCTTGCCTAGGCACATTCGCCGCAAGCCGGGCGATATCATCTTGTGATATGGTGCCGTCATGCAGGGTGAATGTGGCGTCCCATGCCTCGGCAATGACCCGGTCGGACCGTTTTTCATCTGGCAGGTCATGCGCAAAGGCGACCAACGTATAGGTGCGCTTTGGGCCGATGGCTTCATAAGTGGCAACGCCGACACCATGTTCATCAATGTGCCATTCAGCTTGTCTGAATTGCCAGTTTTCTGCCTTTAGACGGCGAAGCAACACCCGCATAAAACTCAGACGGCTTTGATGAAAGGATCCCATGCGTGCCAGCTTCATCACCACCGATGCTGGCCGATTGACGATCAATGGTTCAGTAGATTTTTGAATCTGTGCGTCCATCTTTATTCACTCTCACGCCGCGGTGAAATTGTCATCATAAAACCGCAACCAATTTTCGCCCATAATTGCAGAGGTTTCGTCTTTTGAAAAGCCGACGGCCCGCAAACCTTTGGCGATATTGCCAAAATGGCGGTTGTCTTGAAACCAGTCAGGCATATCGGGGAAACCGGCTTGGGCGGCTGACCCTTCACCATAATCAATGGTTTTGGTCCAACGCCCAACGCGCATCCATTCAACAACACTGTCGGGTTGATCTTGACAAAGGTCAGACCCAAGCCCGATTTGCGAAACGCCCATCAGATCGGCGGTGCGGGCGATCATCTGGCAAAAACTGTCCAAACTGCAATTCGATTTATCTTTCAAATGATGCGGGTACAAAGAAAATCCCAGCATGCCGCCGCTTTCACCAAGGGCGCGCAATATTTCGTCAGATTTGTTGCGCTTTGCTGGATGCCAAAAATTTGGATTGGCGTGGGTAATGGCAATGGGGCGTTCTGACAGGGAAATCGCATCAAGCGTTGATCGTTCGGCTGAATGGCTCATGTCAACAACCAGACCAACCCGGTTCATTTCTTTGATGACTTCCCGGCCCATTCTGGTAACGCCGCTATCTTCGGTTTCATAACAACCTGTCGCCAGTAAAGATTGATTATTATAGGTCAGTTGCATAAACCGCACGCCAAGCATATGGCAGATTTCGACAAGCCCAATATCATCTTCAATCGGTGATGGATTTTGAAATCCAAAAATAATCGCGGTGCGCCCATCTTTCTTGGCACGGCGGACATCATCGCCGCTTCGCCCGTGGCAAATCAAATGGGGGAAGGTCTCAAACCAGCGGTTCCATTGTTCGATATTGGCCACCATTTCACGAAAGATTTCGTGATACGCAATTGTCACATGAACGGCATCAACCCCGCCTTCGCGCATTTGCTTAAAAATTTTTTCAGACCAATTGGCGTATTGTAAATTGTCGATGATATGCATGGTTTCAGTCCGGCTGGCCTGCGGCAATATAGCTTGTTTTTACTGTGGTATAAAATTCTTCAGCATATCGGCCTTGTTCCCGCGGGCCATAGGAACTGCTGCCACGCCCGCCAAATGGAACATGATAATCCGTTCCGGCTGTTGGCAGATTGATCGTCACCACGCCAGTTTGGGCGCGGCGGCGAAAATCTGTGGCGCGTGCCAGTGATCTTGTGATGATGCCAGAGGTCAAGCCAAAATGCGTGTCATTCACCACATCAACAGCTTCATCATAACTGTCAACTTTGATCACACAGGCGATGGGGGCAAACATTTCTTCACGATTGATCTGCCAGCTATTCTTTGTGCCGGCAACAACCGCTGGTGTCATGTAATAGCCATCTGTTTCACGGGTCACACGTGTCCCGCCACATAGAATATCACCGCCTTCAGCTTTTGCCCGGTCAACCCATGCCAGATTTTCGTCAAGCTGTGTTTGGCTAACAACTGGGCCAATTTGGGTGCCATCTTTCAGCGCATGGTCAACCACCATTGCCTGCGCACCAGCGCTAAGCTTGTCAACAAATTCATCATGAATTTTGGCATGGACAACCAATCTTGATGAGGCTGTGCATTTTTGTCCGGTGCCGCCAAAAGCCCCGCCAAGCGCGGCGGCAACAGCAATATCCAGGTCGCCATCATCCATCACTGCCAGCGCGTTTTTTGATCCCATTTCCATTTGAATTTTTGTCAGGTTGGTGATGGCTGATGCGGCAATCTGTTTGCCAACCTCAACCGAGCCGGTAAAGCTGATCGCATTGACCGCCGGACTTTCAATCAAACCCTGTCCAATTTCGCCGCCCGGCCCCATCACCAGATTGAACAGGCCAGCCGGGATATCTTGGCGGGCAATAATGTCTGCCAGGGCAACAGCAGATGCTGGCACAAGATTGGCAGGCTTCCATATTACCGCGTTGCCAAAAGCGAGCGCCGGGGCAATTTTCCAGACGGCGGTTGCAGTGGGAAAATTCCACGGGCTGATAATCGCCACAACACCAACAGGTTCACGGCGCACGTCAATTTCGATGCCAGCGCGCACACTGTCGGCCGTGTCACCAATCTGTCGCAATGTTTCGGCGGCATAATAGGTAAAGAACTGCCCCGCACGGTAAATTTCGCCCATGCCCTCGGCCAATGGTTTGCCTTCTTCACGGCTCAGCAACTGGCCAAGCTCTTCTCGGCGTGCCATCAATTCATTGCCAATATTCATCAAAATGGTTTGTCGTGCCTCTAGGCCGGTTTTTGCCCATTCTTTCTGGGCTAACGTGGCGGCATCCAGCGCGTTATCAAGCTGGCGACGATTGGCTTGCGCATAATGGCCAATGCTGTCTGACAGATCAGACGGGTTGATATTTTCAATGGTCGTATCACCATCGTGCCACGCACCGGCAATATAATTTTGATGATTTTGGGGCATAAGTACGCTTTCTGTGCGCCGTGCAAGCGGCGTAGTCTATTTTTTTAACGATACAGAATCTTTTTAAAAAATTGATCGCAAGCTTGACTGAAACCATGCGCAATGACAAGTCAGTTTTCGGTGATTTTACGCGGTTGGTCTATGGTGCGAACCAAAATGAACAGCCAATGAATTACCGGGTCATTGCATCATGATTATTTTACTGTTAACCAGAATGGACGTGCTGGTTATTTGGTGGGCCCGGCTATCGATGATGGCGGCCCGCGCCACCTAGCAGAAAAGAGTTGCGCATATGATGGAACGATTTACCACGCCAAGTTACGCGCTTGGTTTGCTTGGTTTGGCCATGGCCGTGATCCCGCTGAATGATGCGCTAATTAAAATTATGAGCGCCTCTATCTCGCTTGGGCAGGTGGTAGCGGTGCGCGCCTTATTATCGCTTGTTCTGGTTGTGCTGGTCAGCGATGGTCTGCGCGCCATGTTGAATTTATCCGCACCGGTGTTCTGGCAGTTTGTTGGTCGTGCCATGTGTTTGGTGGTGGCTATGCTGTTATTTTTTGTATCGCTTGGCAGTCTGCCTTTGGCCAATGTGATTGCCATATTTTTTGTGGCACCGATGATTATCACGTTATTATCCGTGCCATTTCTTGGGGAAAAAATAGGCGTCCACCGCCTTGCGTCGGTGTCGGCTGGGATGATTGGCGTGCTGGTCATTATTCAGCCCAGCGGGGGAGAGTTTCAGAAAGAAAATTTGTTGGTCATTGGCGCGGCTGTAAGCTATGCGCTGTTCCAGATTTGGACAAGGCGGTTAAAGGCAGATGGCAGTTTGTCGGCCATGGTTACGGTGCAACATCTTTGTTATTTTGTTGTTGGGGCGCTGATGGTGGTGGCGAATGTGATCTGGCCGGTGCCACCAACCGGTAATGCCACGATTGATTTTCTGGTGCGGGGGCCGGTTTTGATGTCGCCGATGGATTGGCTGTTTGTTTTGATCTGCTGTCTATCGGTATTGTTTTTATCAGTGGCGTCATCAAACGCCTACCGGTCTGTCGAAGCGTCAGTGATTGCCCCGTTTGAATATACCGCAATCCCTTTTGGGGCCTTTTGGGGGGTGGTGATTTGGGGGGAATGGCCAACAGCACAGGCATGGTTTGGCATGGTGCTTATTTTATTTGGCGGGATTTACACGCTGTACCGCGAAAATATTCGTAATGTTGATGTTGCCAGTTCGGCGCCAATGCCAGCCGCCGCTGCCGTAGTACAGCAAAATTTCGATGACGAAACACAGTCAAACGACAAGTCGGATTAAGATAGATCACGCCGCTTTGCTGGGGCTAAATATTTTGGGGCATCAGACTCACATTATGCCGGGCCCACATTATGCCGAGCCCAGATTTTGATCGGGCCTATATTATGATCCGGCAGGGGTCAGCTAATTTGACGCGCCGCCCTGCCACACACCTTGTTCTTTCAATTTATCGGCAACTTCAGCTGGCATATAATTTTCATCATGTTTGGCCAACACATTTTGCGCCATGAATATGCCATTTTCGATCTGGCCTTCGGCAACTACACCTTGGCCCTCACGAAACAGGCTTGGCAAGGCATTATTATACCGAACGGTTATATCGGCGCTGCCATCTGTTACGACAAAAACAGATTGCATGCCGTCAATCTTGACACTGCCGTCTTTTACCAGGCCGCCAAGCCGCAATTGTCGCCCAGATTGTCTGTCTGATTGGTTGATTTCAGACGGGGTGTAGAAAAATACGATATTATCGCGTAACGCCCCTAGTACCAGCATAGCGGCAATGCCAAGCAGAGATGCAATACCGGCAATGACAAATAATCGTTTTGATTTCGCGGTCATGTCTTCACATTATCGTATCAGGTCATGGTTCATTTAAAAAAAATCTGCCACCCGCCTATGTGCTAGACAGAAACCGGCGGTTTGGCAAGCTGTTGTGGCATAGATGCGATCGCGGCAAGATGGCGCAGTCCCCCCGGCTGCTTATTGCCCAACGGGTCTGGACATTGTACATAAAATGCACGCAAGTGATGAAAGCTGAGAGATGCTGACTACAGCCATGATTGGCATCCAGCGTTTTGGATGTGGGGTGATGTAATGGATTTGATGAACAAATATCCGCGTTTGACTGATCTAGAGGCGCCAGCCGCGCGCCGCATTCCAAAATTTGTATTTGCCTATCTAGATTCGGGTACCGGTCTGGACCATGCCAAAGACAATAACCGGGCCTATCTTGATGGCATTGAATTAACCCCGCAATTTATGCGCGGGCGGGTCAATCCTGATTTGAGTACGCAAATATTTGGCGTTACATATAACGCGCCTTTTGGGGTGGCCCCGGTGGGGCTTTCATCGCTGATTTGGCCGGGGGCCGAATCAATTTTGGGCGCCGCCGCCAAAGCCCATGGGTTTCCTTATATTCTTAGCACCGTTGCTGGTGAATCGATTGAAATGGTTGCGCAATCGGCCGGTGAGATGGCTTGGTTTCAACTATACGCCCCGAAAGACCGTGCGATCATGAAGGATTTGCTGCGGCGCGCCAAAGAAAATGGCTATCAGAATCTAGTGGTCACGGCTGATGTACCCGCCCCCAGCCGGCGCGAGCATATGCGGATTGCTGGCGCACCGCTTGGCAGTCGCGGCAATTCCAGCTTCACCCCACGGGTAATCTGGCAAAGTATGTTGCGTCCAGAATGGGCGGTGCGGACATTGCTGAACGGCGGGGCGCGGTTTCGTAATATGGAGCCTTATGCAAAACAACATGGCGCCGGACAGATCACCAAATTTATTGGTGAGCAGTTAAATGGCTCTCTGGATTGGGATTATCTGTCGGAGATTCGTAAAAACTGGGACGGTAAAATGTTCTTAAAAGGCATTTTACATGGTCAGGATGCGGCCCGTGCGGTCAATCTTGGGATAGATGGCATTGTTGTGTCAAACCATGGGGGGCGCCAGCTTGATGCCGCCCCAGCACCGTTGGCAAAACTTGCGGCTATTCGTGCCGCGGTTGGCCCGGATGTGCCGCTTGTTGTTGATAGTGGTATCCGATCTGGCCTCGATGTGGTGCGGGCATTGTCGGCGGGTGCGGATTTTGTGCTATTAGGGCGCGGCTTTATGTACGCGGTTGCGGCACTTGGTAAAAAAGGCGGTCACCATGCGGCAACCATCATGCTGGAAGAAGTGCGCGATGTTATGGCGCAGTTGGGCTTGAAGACAATCGATGAAGTAAAGCAACTTAACCGCTAGGAAACAGCAAGAATAATGACCAACATTTTGAATAGACCTTTGGTTCTGGCACTGGCAATGATGGTTATGAGCGGCCTGAACGGTATCGCCGCTGCCAGCGACACAATCAGTTTTTCAGACATGCAGCTTCGGGCCACTGTAGCGGGCATGCCAAGTAGCGCCGCATATCTGAAAATTACCAATAATGGCGGGTCGGATGATCGCCTGATCGCGGCAAAAACGGCCATCGCACAGCGTGTTGAAATCCATTCAATGGAGATGGATCAAGGGGTGATGCGGATGCGGGCTGTTGATGGCGGCCTTGCCATTGCCGCTGGTGACAGTGTAACGCTGGCCCCGGGCGGTTTACATATTATGTTGATGGGGCTGACCACCGATCTGGCCCCGGGTAGCCAGCATGAAATCATTTTGGTGTTCGAAAAAGCAGGTGACATAAAGCTTACTGCAACGGCAAAACGGCCTGGGGATATCATGATGAACATGCCCGGCCACGACGCATCGCATGGTCAGGATCATTCAAAAAAATCTCAATAAATGCCACTATCGATGCCAAGAACAACGCCAAGGCATAGCTCACTGACTTGGTCACAAAACGAATCTTGCCAACTGCCGCGAACGATCAGCGGCGCCGCGATCAAGCGCCATTTCAGCCCACCGCATATAGAAGTCAATGCGTTTTTGGTTGCGGTGCCGTCAAGGCCAGCGCGGATATAAATTGCCACTGGTTTGGCGGCGGTGCTGTCGAGCCAGTCATTATAGCATCTGTCAAACATATCTTTTGTTGCCCCGGCCATATATCCGATATTTTCGGTGGTACCAATGATCACCGCGGTGGATTCGCTGACATCTTTTGCGGAAATGTCAAAGGGGGACAGGCACCGCATAACAACATCGCCGGTGTCGTGGCTGGCAACAGAGTCCATTGCGGCTTTGGCAAGTGCCAGCGTATTCGGCGAGGGGGTATGGGCAATCAGTAACACAGTCTTTGACATGGCTGACAGTTTAGTCCGTTTTGCCTATAGTTAAAAGGCCAGCATGATGCATGCGGGCCGCAGATGCCAGAGGAGCGCAGAAATGCCCTATGAGATTTTGACAAAGGCAGAAATTGATGCCGCGATCAATCAGCTTGACGGGTGGGTAGTTCGCACCGATGGAGACCAGCCCGCGCTGGAGAAAACATATGTATTTTCAGGATTTAATGCAGCCTTTGGGTTTATGAGCCGGGTGGCTTTGGCGGCTGAACGTGCCAATCATCATCCAGAATGGCAGAATGTCTATAACAAGGTGTGCATCAGATGGACAACGCATGCATCTGGCGGGGTGACCGGCCTTGATCTAAAGCTGGCGCAAAAAAGCGACGCGATCGCCAGAGATTCAGGTCAAACATAAGCCCGCGCAAACATAACATTGCCGCCCTTGCGGCAAGTTACAACCACCATTGCACAAACCATAATGTTGCCAGCCCCGAAGTGATGGTGGCAATCACATTGCGGGTCAGCAGGGCAATGATCGTGGCGATGACAGCGGCAACAACCCGCGCATTTCCTATTACGATAATCTGTTGCGTTGCCGGGTCGATCAGAACCGCTGGCACAAGGATCGCCGTTAAAACGGCAATGGGTACAAAGGCAAGCGCGTCGATCAACCATCTTGGCAGGCCATGCGCCACCCATCCACTCAGCATCACAAACCGTGTGCCAAAGGTGAATATACCGCCTAGGATCATCACCAGCCAGATCATGACGCCCCACCATTTTCGTCAGCGGTAAATTTGCCCCGCGTCCGGGCGTGGTAATGCGTCAGCCAGCCCGCGGCAATGCCGCCACAGGCGGCAACGATGATCCAAGACTTCCACGGCAGAGGTTGGCAAATCAGCGACAGAGCGGCGGCCACCACACAGGCGACAAGATCAGCCCGCCGCCGAATGCTGGGGGCGACCACGGCAATAAAGGTCAGCGGAATGGCAAATGAGAGCGACCAAGAATCAGGAATGGTTGTGCCAGCGATTACGCCAATGATTGTAGAGGCTTGCCACGCCACCCACAGGGTCATGCCACTGCCAAGAAGATGGTAATGCTGATGCGGGCTGTCTGGCCCGTCTCGAAACCGCCTGATCGATACAGCATAGGCCTCGTCGGTCAATAAATAGCCAAGAAGAATGCGCCATCTCAGTGGCAAATGCCGCAGATATTGTGCCATGGATGCGCTGTAGAGAACATGCCGTAAATTCACCACGCCAACGGACCCGCCAACAACCAATGGTGGCACACCCGCGGCCCATAGCTGGGCAAAAACCACCTGACTAGCCCCGCCAAACAGGATCGATGACAGCAAAATTGTTTGTAGCCCGGTTAACCCACTGGCAAGGCCCAAAATGCCAAACACCAGCCCAAAAGGAATAACGCCAAGCTGGAGTGGCAGTTCATGCCGTACACCAAGCCAAAATTCGGCGGCGGGCTGGCGGTGAGCGTGGATGTCTGGCATGAGATGACGCGGCAGATGATCTTATGGATGAAAAAACGATATCATATTACGCTGAATGGCAGATTGGACAAGGGGGGTGTCCGCCATTTTGCAGATTCCCCCCAAACGAGAAATCTGCCAGATGAACTCTGTGCCAAATGAAATCTGTCATAATCTTGATCTTTTGCTGATAGTTGTATTTTATGACAGCAACGCCGCATTTATTGGTTCATCACCCCCCTCATCACTTTAATAAAGGTCAGCCATGCAACTCCAAGTTCCTGTTTCAGTTGGTGAAGTTCTAGATAAAATTACAATTTTGCAAATTAAGCTTGCGCATATTTCCGATGCGGCCAAACGGGTCAATATCCAGAACGAGCTTGATGCGTTGCTTCCGCTGGTGGCTGGCGATGCGTTTACTACTGATCAGATGCAGGGCTTGATGGCAGAATTAAAGGCGGTCAATGAGGCGTTATGGGATATCGAAGATGATATCCGGGAAAAAGAAGCCGCCAAAAGCTTTGACGCTGAATTTATCAGATTGGCGCGAGCGGTATATGTGACAAATGACAAGCGTGCCGAAATCAAAAAGCAAATCAATTTGGCGACTGGGTCAGCTTTGATCGAAGAGAAATCTTACGAATCTTACTAGATTGGCCCGGTTCGGCGGATTCAAACTATCGCGACGCCTGTAGCATTTTGGCGCATTGATCGATAATTTCATCTGGAGAAATGCTGTCTAGCCCTTTGCCAGCATCTGGAAACAGTGGGAAAACAGCCGGTTTATAGCGCAGCCTGTCGCCAGCTTTGGCAAAAAGAACAGTTGCTGGCAGATGGCAATTAAACGCAAGATTGGCCGTGAAGCTATCAACGCCGACATACCCATCTGCCGCATGATACAAGGCGATATCGCGTGCCAGTGACGGTGCGTGCCGCAAACTGTCAATCAACTGATCGGCGGGTCCGTCCCATTGTTCCAGCATGGCATCATGATAGCTGGCGGCATCAGGCCCGGCATTCAATAACAGGCTTCCACCAAGCTGGCGCCCCAGATTTTTCAATGTGGCAGATGCATGATCGAGTGACCAGCGCCGCGCCGGGTCAGCCGCAAACAGATTGACAATGATAATCGGGCGCGGCAAATGCGCCAGAAGATTTGCAACGGTGGCCACCATATCTGGGGCTGGCAAAATGGTTGGGGTTTTGTCGTCAAGTGCCAGATTTTGCGCCGCGATCCATTCATCGGCGGCGGCAATAAACGGGCGGTGCCCCCATAACGCGCGGCGGTCACCCCCCGCATCAGCAGGCAAGCTTTCGGTTAGAATCAATTGATCAAGCCACTGGCCATAAAACCCCACACGATAGGGTATGCCCGCTGTCAACGCTGCCAATTTAAAGCTGGTCGAACGGTGCAGGATAAAGGCGCTTTTATATCCAGCCTGCCGGATTTCTGAAACGGTGCCGGTGCCGCGTAGTGCCGGAATATACCGTCTGAGCGGTCTTGCATCTATAATTTTGCCAGCCCATGGGCTGTTGGCAAGCAAGGTGGAAATTGAACCCGGGTGAATACAGGCAATATCAATTTTGCCATCAAGGCTGGCGCTGGCCAGCGCGCGCAATTGGGTGAGATGATAGATCTGATCCCCAATGCCGCCGGCAACAAATCCAAGCGACTTTCCAAAATGAACATGTGTCATACACAATACCTGTGCGGCGATGCATCTGATGTAAACGCCAGAAACCCTGACAGTATTGCCGCCTTGCGCTCGCGCCTGAATATCTCTAAATAACCGGAACGATGTTGATATTCAATTGGTCATTTCACCTAGTCATTTCCCCGGCGCCGCATTGGTCTGCCAGAACTTGTGAAGACCATGCCAGCAAATAGGGTGGCGGTATGACGACTGGATTTTTGTTCGCTGACGAAATGGATCTGGCAGAAAAGCGGGTATTGTTGCGTCTTGATGTCAATGTGCCGATCCAAGATGGGCAGGTCAGCGACGATACGCGAATCAGGCGGATTATACCCGGCCTACAGGCATTGGTTGCGGCCCGGGCCAAAATCATCATTTTGACGCATTTTGGGCGGCCAAAGGGCAAAATTGTCCCGGATTTGAGCATCCGGCCAGTGGCTGATTGCATGGCAAAATTGCTGGGCCAAGCTGTTGTTGTTGAAACAGATGTCATTGGTGCTGGCGGCGCCGCGGCGGCGGCGGCGTTGCAATCTGGCAACATTCTGATGATGGAAAATTTGCGGTTTTATCCGGAAGAAGAAGCCAATGATCAGGGCTTTGCCAAAAAGCTTGCCGCACTTGGGGATATTTATGTTGGTGATGCGTTTTCCTGTGCGCACCGGTCGCATGCATCGGTTGATGCCTTGCCGCGGTTGATGCCAGCGGCGGCTGGTCGGTCATTCGCCGCGGAACTGACTGCATTGCACGCCGCATTGGCGGCGCCGCGGCGGCCTCTTGGGGCGGTTGTTGGTGGGGCAAAAGTGTCAAGCAAGCTGGCCTTATTAGAAAATCTTGTGACCAAGGTTGATGGCCTGATTCTTGGTGGCGGCATGGCCAATACATTTTTATTGGCAAAAGGTATCCAGATTGGGGCATCGCTTGGCGAACCAGATATGGTGGCCACGGCCAGAACGATTATGGCGAAAGCTGATGCCAATGGGTGCCGGATGATTTTGCCAACCGATCTTGTGGTGGCGACCGCCTTTGCCGCCAATGCCCCGCACCGCGTCACCGATGGCCGTGATATTGCCGATGATGAAATGATTCTTGATGCAGGGCCGCAATCGGTGGCTACGGTCACGGCGTTTCTTGCCGAGTGCCAGACAATCGTCTGGAATGGGCCGATGGGGGCGTTTGAATTGAAACCATTTGATGCCGCGACAAACGCTGTTGCCAGCGCGGTGGCACGATTGACCCAAGACCAGCAGGTGATGAGCGTTGCCGGGGGCGGTGATACAATGGCGGCCCTTGCAAATGCCGGGGTGAATGACCATTTCTCATACGTATCGACGGCGGGCGGGGCCTTTCTTGAATGGCTAGAGGGCAAAACCCTGCCGGGTGTTGACGCCTTGCAACAGCGTTAAACCAACAGCGCCTGTTGCGGGTAATCGCGATTTGAAAGAGGCCGCTATGTTTTTTGATAATCCGTTTAAAACCCGCATGCCGCATGATGATGAATATCTGGCTGGGCGGCAGTTGCCAATTTTTGCTGGCGGGGCGCATGCGGTGCTTGGCACCGAATTATTACCGCCATTTCCCGGTGCGATGCAGCAGATCACGCTTGGTCTTGGTTGTTTTTGGGGGGCAGAGCGGCTGTTTTGGAAAATGCCCGGGGTTTATGTTACGGCTGTTGGCTATGCGGGCGGGCGCACGCCGCACCCCACCTATGAAGAAGTCTGTTCCGGTCAAACCGGCCACACCGAAGTGGTGTTGGTGGTGTTTGACCCAAAAAAAATCGGGCTTGGTCAGTTGTTGCAAAGCTTTTGGCAGGCGCATGACCCCACCCAAGGTTATCGGCAGGGCAATGACCGTGGGACGCAATATCGTTCAGCTATTTTTGCCTCTGACCCAGCCCAGCTTGATCACATCATGCAATCAGCACAAACCTATCAAAAGGCGCTGACAGCCGCCGGATACGGCAAAATCACCACCGAAATGGCGCTGGCTGGTGAATTTTATTATGCCGAAACCTATCACCAGCAATATTTGCACAAGGTGCCGCATGGCTATTGCGGGTTGCAAGGCACCGGCGTGGCTTGTCCCGGATAAATCATCATGCCGCGACTGGCCGTGATCGCGCAAATAGCATGAAAAAAACCGTGATCGGCCATTGACCTTGGGCGCGGCTGGTGCTAGCTTCCGCGC
>JAYOVO010000001.1:15672-57263 GCA_038151495.1 Alphaproteobacteria bacterium | reverse complement strand
GTTCAAGCGCCAAAGCCCCCGCGACAAGGGCGTAATTTGACCATGTAAAGTCCGATTCAGAGCGTTTGTGATTCCAGCCATTGGTAGCGTTTTACCTAATGGGGGACGCTATGGAACAACAACCAGATAAACCAACACGGCAATCCAAACGCAAACGCAATGCTGGCCAGGCATTGACCAAGTTGCTGCTTGATGACCAGTTAGACTGGTGCCAGCCGGTTTATGCTGATGCCCCGGTAACGCCAATCGATGAAGATGGCATTCAGGCGATACATGACGCCAGCATGACGGTTCTCGAAGATGTGGGGGTGTTGTTTCTGAATGACGCGGCTTTGCGTGTGTTTGACCAGCATGGCTGTGACGTGGATTGGGATAGCAAGCGCGTGCGTATGGATCGTGGCTTTGTGATGGAACAGGTGGCAAAAGCGCCGTCCCATATCACCGTAACCCCGCGCAACCCAGATCGCGCCCTAATTTTTGGGGGACGAAATTTTAATTTTGGTCAGGTGGCATCACCGCCAAATGTGATGGATTTGGATCAAGGACGCCGCATTGGTACGCGCGTAGATTTTCAAAATTTTCTGAAATTGGCACAAGCGTATAATTGCATCCATTTCAACTGTGGTTACGCGGTAGAGCCAATGGACATGCACCCGTCAATCCGTCACCTTGATGGCTTGTTTGATATGCTGACGTTGACTGACAAGGTTGTTCATGCCTATGCGCTGGGAACCGAACGTATTGAAGATGCCATGGAAATGGTACGGATCGGTGCAGGCTTGACGCATGAAGCGTTTGAAGAAAAGCCGCGTATGTTCACCAATATTAATTCAACGTCGCCGCTAAAACATGATTGGCCGATGTTGGACGGTGCCATGCGGATGGCGGCGCGCAATCAAATGGTGGTGGTGTCGCCCTTTACCTTGGCTGGGGCGATGGCCCCGGTGACGCTTGCCGGGGCATTGACATTGCAAAATGCCGAAGGCTTGGCGGCCATCGCCCTGTTACAGGCGGTGCGGGCTGGGGCCCCGGTAATTTATGGGGCCTTTACCAGCAATGTTGATATGAAAACTGGCGCCCCCGCTTTTGGCACCCCCGAATTTGTACGGGCCATGCAAATTTCTGGTCAATTGGCCAGATTTTATGGGTTGCCGCTTCGTGCCTCCAACGCAAATGCGGCAAATGCACTCGATGCGCAGGCTGTTTGGGAATCGGCCTTTTCGCTTCAGGGGAGTTGTTCAGGCGGCGCAAATTTAATTTATCATGCTGCCGGGTGGATGGAAGGCGGTCTGTCGGCCAGCTTTGAAAAATTTGTGATCGATTGTGAAATGCTGCAGCAGATTATCTATGCACAGCGCCCGATTACAGTCGATGCATCAACCTTGGCACTAGATGCGATTGCAGAAGTTGGCCCGCATGGGCATTTTTTCGGGTGCGATCATACCCAGCAACGCTATCGTGACGCCTTTTATACGCCGTTATTGTCGGACTGGCGCAATTATGAAACCTGGCTTGATGATGGCGGCGTTTGGGCGCACCAACGCGCGCAAAAACAGTATAAAACGGTGCTTAATGAATATGTTGCCCCACCAATGGATAGCGGACACCGCGACCAGCTTGCAGATTTTGTTACGCGCCGAAAAGCAGAAGGCGGCGCACCAACAGATTTTTAAAAAAAGTGCCGCTGTTTTGCTAGAAAAGCGGGCCTTCATCCAACGCCCGCTGAAACATTTGCGAATCAATATTACCGCCAGAGGCAACCGCAACAACCGTGTTTGCCCCTTTTGGGTATTGGCCTGTTAAAACAGCCGCCAATGCCGCGGCGCCCCCGGGTTCAATCACAATTTTAAGATGCTTAAAGGCTGTGGCAATGGCCTGTAGCGCATCGCGGTCAGTGATCACGGCCCCGCCAGACAAAAGCTGTTTATTGATCGGAAATGTCAGTTGTCCCGGCTGCGGCGTAACAATGGCGTCACAGATTGATGGCTGGTTGATATCAGCCGTTTCTATTTTCCCGCTGGTAAGCGAGCGCAATGTATCATCATAAAATTCTGGTTCGGCTGACCATATTTTTACGCCTGGGATTAGATCGCTGGCGGCAATGCTCATGCCGGCAATTAACCCGCCGCCGCCACAGCAACAAATAATGGCGTCAACGGTTGCCTGTTTTGCCGCGGCTTGTGCGGCGATTTCCAGCCCAACCGTACCCTGTCCGGCAATCACCCGAACATCATCATAGGGTTTGATAAGATGGGCCTGTTTTTTGGCGGCAATATCGGCACCGATGTCTTCGCGTGATTCGGTGTACCGGTCATACAAAACAACGCTGGCGCCATAGGCCTTGGTGCCTTCTATTTTGCCAGCAGGGCTATCTTTCGGCATTACAATTGTCGCCTGCAATCCGCGACTGGCCGCGGCCCGTGCTACACCTTGTGCGTGATTACCGCTGGAAAAGGCAACCACATCTGTGACGGTGTTATCAAGGCTCCATACCGCATTACTGGCACCGCGTAATTTGAAAGACCCGGTATGTTGCAGACATTCAGCCTTGACCAATAATCTGATGCCCAGCTTGTCATTCAGACGTGGTGACTCGATCAGCGGTGTTTCAATGATATGCGGGGCAATTCGTGATGCCGCGGCATCAATGGTGGCGCGGTTGATGCATAGGGCCTCATTCACAGTGTCATGTGGTGTGGCTGGCATGATGGCTAGGCTCCAGTTGCGAGACATTTTAAAAAGATAAAAAGCTTATCAGCAGATTTATAATCGGCAATATCACAATCATTAAAATTGTGGCAGGGGCGTTGCAAAGCCGCCCTCCACACTATGATGCCGCGTGGAAAACGGCTATTTACCTTCTTGTATTTATGCGTTGGCTTGCCTATTTTGGGGCGCAGATTGATTGCCGCGATTCGCGGGTTAGGAGAACATCATGTCATATGGCCTGCCACTGCCGCCTTTTGCTGGGTCTTGCACCGCCCTTGTCACACCATTTAAAAATGGCGCTGTGGACGCAGATAATTTCTGCAAGCTTGTTGATTTTCAGATCGATAATGGCACGGCCGCGTTGGTGCCGGTGGGGACAACTGGCGAGTCGCCAACCTTGTCGCATGAAGAGCATGATCTTGTTGTCGAATTATGTATCAAACAAGCGGCTGGACGCGTGCCGGTCATTGCTGGTGCTGGTTCCAACAGCACTGCTGAAGCGGTGCGGTTGGCACGGCATGCGGCGGCGGCTGGTGCCAGTGCTGTTTTGATCGTCAGCCCGTATTATAACAAGCCAACACAAGCCGGATTATATGCGCATTTTGCGGCTGTGGCTGAAGCGGTCGATGTGCCGGTAATCGTTTATGATATTCCGGGCCGGTCAATTGTGCGGGTGAATGACAATACATTGGCAAAGCTGGCGGCTGATTATGCCAATATTTCGGGCATAAAAGACGCCACAGCCGATTTGGCGCGGCCCACGATTCTGCATAACATGCTTGGCAATACATTCACGCAATTGTCAGGCGAAGATGCCACGGCGTTGCCATATCTTGCCGCTGGTGGGCATGGCTGTATTTCAGTGACCGCGAACATCGCGCCAAAATTGCTGAGCGACATGCATGCCGCGTGGTGGGCTGGCGACATTGCAACCGCGCAAGCAATCCATAAAAAATTGTTGCCAGTTCATGAAGCCATGTTCTGTGAGGCAAGCCCGGGCCCGGTGAAATATGCCGCATCATTGCTTGGCATTTGTGCGGCTGAGACGCGATTACCGTTATGTGAGATCGCAGACAGCAGTAAATCACAGGTAAAAGATGCATTGGTCGGTGCTGGTTTGCTGTAATTTTTGCCAGATTTGGCGATAAGCAAAAGATTGGGATAGGTCATGGCCAAAGGCTATATCACCACCGGCCGTGTCGCGGAAAACCGCAAGGCCCGGCATGAATATGAAATTGAAGACCGGGTCGAAGCTGGCCTTGTGCTGATGGGCAGTGAGGTTAAATCATTGCGCACCGGGCGCGCCAGCATTGCCGAATCTTATGCAGGTGAAGATAATGGCAGGCTGATGTTATTTAATGCCAACTTGCCGATTTATGAAGCGGCACGGGTCAATCATGAGCCGCGACGCCCCCGCGAGTTGCTTGTCAAAGTGCGCGAGCGTAACCGGTTATTAGGATTGATCCGGCGTGAAGGAATGACGTTGGTGCCGCTTGCGCTATATTTTAATGATCGCGGCATTGCCAAAATTCAAATCGGCCTTGCCAAGGGACGCAAAAAGCAAGACAAGCGGCAGGCCGCCAAAGAACGCGATTGGGGGCGTGATAAAGCCAGGCTTTTGCGCAACCGGACGCTTTAGTGCGCCTAAATATACTAAAAATTTACATTATTTATCAGTTGTTTAATCGCTGTCGCCATCGACTGGTTTTGGCGGGCGTCCGATCTGATCGCGGATCGTGTCCATCTCGATAAATATATCTGCCATGCGCCGTAACGAGTCAGCCACCATTGGCGGAGATGATTTTGTTGTTGAAACAATGGACACGCGCACACCCATGCCTTGTACATCTTCTAGCAATCGACAAAAATCGCCATCGCCTGAAAATAAGATGGCATGGTCAATATGAGGGGCGAGTTTCAGCATATCGAGGGCAAGTTCCATATCCATATTGCCCTTAATGCGGCGCTTGCCTGTTTCTGGATCGGTAAATTCGCGGGTCAATTTGCTGACCACCGCAAATCCGTTATAGTCCAGCCAGTCAATGAGGGGGCGAAGCGATGAAAATTCCTGATCTTCGGGAAGGGCGGTGTAATAATAGGCCCGGATCAAATTAACGTCAGCGCTAAAAAAGCTATGCAGCTTGGCATAATCAATATCCATATTCAGCGCACGAGCGGCGGCATAAAAATTTGATCCGTCAATAAAAAGCGCGGTTTTTTCTTTCGACATGATAATTTCCAAATAAATAAATTAATCTATAGTCTCCACCATAGGGGCTGTTGTAGTCAAATCCCAGCCTTTTATGACGGGGGCGGGTCTTGGCTTATTGAGACAGGCGGTATGTCTTTAGGTGTTAAAAAGGATGGTTTGGTTGTGACAACAACAACACGCCTGTTTATTGGATTGGGCGCCAATTTGACCCCAGACGGATTTGCAACGCCGCAAGCGGGGTGCGAGGCGGCTATGGTGATGCTTGGTGATCTTGGGGTGAATGTCGTTAGGATGTCCCGTTGGTATGAAAGTGCACCGGTCCCACCATCCGATCAGCCGTGGTATTTGAACGCCGTGGCCGAAGCCGCCACCAGCTTTGACGCCGCCGCAACGCTTGCCGTGTTGCATCAGGTTGAAGCGCATTTCGGGCGGGTGCGGTCAGTGCGAAATGCGGCACGTGTTCTTGATCTGGATTTGCTTGATTTTGGGGGGCAAATTCATGACCAGACAGCTTTGACAGTGCCGCATCCACGCATGCATGAACGTGCCTTTGTTCTGGTGCCATTGCGTGATCTTGTCACTGATTGGACGCACCCACAAACTGGACAATCTCTGGATGCGCTGATTGACCGTCTGCCAGCCGACCAGCTGATACGGCCTGCCCAAGACGGGCAAGCCCAAGACTGGCAAGCCCAAGACTGGCAAGCCCAAGACTGGCAAGCCCAAAACGAATGAGTCTACGGCCAATGAGACTAAGACTGATAAGCCCATGACAATGGCTTGACCGAGTTAAGACTGGTATAAGACTGGCTGGCTAGGCAGTTTATGCTTTTGTTTCAGACGGTTTAGGCTTGCTCCATTTGGTAAATTAGCGTAAACACGCCGCTGGATTTCGAAAAAATCTATCTTATGGTTCGCGCTGACTGAAAAAAGACAGCTGGCGCAAAGCAAAATGCTTTTCAAATATGGGTATGGCCTAAACGTTTAACCCATTGAAAACATTACTTAAGGAGAATGTGATGGCGCGCGTAACGGTTGAAGATTGCATTGAAAAAATCCCAAACCGCTTTGATTTGGTATTGGCGGCTGGACAGCGTGCGCGTGGCATTTTGAAGGGCGATTTGCCGACCATTGACCGTGATAACGATAAAAACCCGGTGATTGCATTGCGTGAAATCGCGGCTGAAACCATCGATCTTGACGTGTTGAATGACGGGTTGATCAAAAAATTGCAACGTATTTCGATCCGCGAAGAACAAGAAACCCGCGACGATGCCGCGATTGCTGCTGAAGTTGATTTGTCGGAAATGGTTGGCGATTACAACACAGACGAAGCTGAAGATAGTGGTATGCAAATCACCACGGCCGATGAAATGCAAGAGCCTTCAGGCTTTGAAGATGTTGACCTTTCTGAAATTCAGAACGAGGATTAAATAGTCCGCCAGCACGTTATCACCCATCGTTATATCTGCTGGCTGGCACCTTGATGATCAGCTTGGCACGACGATGATTGAAGCAGCGGACGATCTTTACCAGAAAATCAAAGCCTATAATACGGCGGTAGACGGCGATAAATTGCGCCGTGCCTTTGATTTTGGCATGCAAGCACATGATGGGCAGGTGCGCGCTTCGGGCGAGCCTTATTTTTTCCATCCGATCGCGGTGGCCAATATTTTGGCAGATATGCGGCTTGATCTTGATACGGTGATCACCGCCCTTTTGCATGACACGGTTGAAGATTGTGATGTGACACTGGAAACGCTGCAAAGTCAGTTTGGTGCCAGTGTCGCGCAACTTGTTGATGGCGTTACAAAATTAAGTCGTATCGGCATGCAGCCAAGTCCAAATAGCATGCAGGCTGAAAATTTCCGCAAATTGCTATTGGCGATGAGCGAGGATGTCCGCGTTTTGTTGGTGAAACTGGCAGACCGCACGCATAATATGCGCACCATTAGTTTCATTCCGAAAGATGAAAAACGCCAGCGTATTGCCCGGGAAACGTTGGAAATATATGCGCCCCTTGCCGAACGGATCGGGGTGACGCATCTGCAGCATGATCTTGAAAATGATGCCTTCGCCGTTTTGCACAGCGAAATGAACCAAACCATCAGTAACCGACTTGAATTTCTGGTGCAGCAATCAGAAATTGTGATTCCGATGATCAGTGTCGAATTGCAGGATGTTGTTGAACAAGCTGGCATTGAATGTAGTGTGAATGGACGGCTGAAAACCGCTTATTCAATCTGGCGCAAAATGCAGCGCAAAAAAGTTACCATGGACCAGCTTTCCGATATTATGGCGTTCCGTGTGCTTGTGCCGACAACAGATGATTGTTATCGGGCGCTGGGAAGCATCCATGCGCATTACCCAACGGTGATGGGGCGGTTTAAAGACTATATTTCAACTCCCAAACGCAATGGCTATCAATCATTGCATACGGGCGTTATTGGACCGGAAAATCATAAAATTGAAATCCAGCTCCGTACCCCGGACATGCATGAAATTGCTGAAAATGGGGTGGCGGCACATTGGGATTACAAAAACCCTGAATCATCAAAAAGAACAAATAAAATCAGATGGATACAAGAATTAGTTGGCATCTTAGATGAAGAGGCTGGTGCTGATGAATTTTTAGAAAACACCAAAATGGATTTATATCATGATCAGGTGTTTTGCTTTACGCCGCGCGGCGATTTGATTGCCCTGCCAAAAGGCGCAACGGCTGTTGATTTTGCCTATGCCGTCCATTCCAAGGTTGGTGAAAAATGCTGTGGTGTCAGGATTAATGGTAAAAACCGCCAATTGGCGACCGAGCTGGAAAATGGTGATCAAATTGACATTATCACCGCCAGTAATGCGCGGCCGCGTCCAGAATGGGAGAGTTTTGTTAAAACTGGGCGGGCGCGTTCAGGAATCAGGCGTTCGGTGCGGGCCGAACGTATGGTTGAATTTAGTCTGATTGGTAAAACCATTTTGCAAAAAGTGTTTCGTGAATATGGCAAACCATATCGCAGCCGATCGGTCGAAAAAATCATTTCGGTTTTCAATTTTCACAAACTGGATGATTTATATGCACAAATTGGCGAGGGGCGCATTGAACCTGAACTGGTTTTGGAAAAACTGCATCCAGACCTAGCCACCAGCCGAAAAATTTCCAAATCCGGCGGCGCTGGTAATGGGCGTGGGGGGGATGCTGGTGTCCCCATGTTGCGGATCAAAGGCGGATATTCCGGTATCGCCATTAATATTGCGCGGTGCTGTCATCCGCTTCCCGGCGAGCCAATTGTCGGCATTTTCACCACAGGTAAAGGCGTTACCGTTCACCGCAAAGATTGCGGCAATCTGTCGAATTTTAGTGATGCACCAGAATTATGGATGGATGTGGCGTGGGAACATGAAGGGCCACGGCGGGTATTGGCACGGTTGAACACGGTGCTGTCGAATGAGCCGGGAAGTCTGGCGGCGGTGGCCACCATAATCGGCCAGCAGGGCGGGAATATCTCAAACATTCACCTGACCGACCGCAATGCTGACTTTTTTAGTTTTGAACTTGATTTAGAAGTCAAAGATGTTGAGCATATGCACACCATTATGGCGGTGCTGCAGGCGAATAATTTTGTCGAACGCGTTGACCGGGCGCAAAGCTCGTAACATATTTGGATAGGCTAATATCTTAATCCCGCATCAGAAAATCTGCATCGTACAAGACCCTAAAGACCGAATTTTATCCAAGGCATTTTTATGTTTCGACGCCGTACCCCTCTGACAAGACTTAGTCAAATCCGTTCTGTTGTTTGGCCTGAACGCGGGTTTCGGCGGTTATTTTCCTATTTGTTTCAGCGGGTGGTCAGATTGCCCGGCACATCAGGTTCGATTGCCATTGGCGTTGCCAGCGGGGTGGCGGCATCGTTTCTGCCATTCATCGGGTTGCATTTTTTGATCGCGGCTTTGATCGCGCTTTTGTTACGCGGCAATGTGCTGGCATCGGCGATTGGTACCTTTTTTGGCAATCCATGGACATTTTTATTCATCTGGGTATCGGATTACCGATTGGGATTATGGCTGTTACAGCAAAGCGGCCATGGCGATCAATTTCCGGCGCTTAATCTTCAGCAACTTGCCGATGTCTTGACCATTTTTATGCATTTCTTCACCTTTTCAGGGGGTGTCGATTGGCAACAGGTGGCGGAACCTTTTGAGCAGGTGTTTCTTCCAATGACAATTGGTGGTACGGTGCTGGCGGTCTTGTCTTGGTTTGTTGCGTTTGTGTTGTGTTACTATTCATTTGAATGGTGGCGGGCGCATCGCACAAAACGGCTGGCAAACGCATCTAAATTGGTAAAAAGTCGGAAAAAAACCGACCAATAATGGCCTTGAATCAAACGAAACGCGCCGGAATGACAAAACTGTTTACAGGAACTGCCCCTCATAGAGTGCGGCTTGGCGTGAATATAGATCATGTCGCCACAATCAGAAATGCGCGTGGTGGCGCGCATCCCAGCCCGCTTGCCGCGGCGCTTCAGGCCGAAGCTGCCGGTGCTGATGGCATCACCGCTCATCTTCGTGAAGACCGGCGCCATATACGCGATGATGATATGGTCGCCATTAAAGCTGGCATATCAGTTCCATTAAATTTTGAACTGGCCGCAACATCAGAAATGATTGCTATGGCCTTGAAAATCAGGCCGAATGCCGCGTGCATTGTTCCGGAAAAGCGTGAAGAAATCACCACCGAAGGCGGCTTGGCGGTGATTGGCCAAGAAGCAAGACTTGCCGATCAATTGGCGCCGCTGAAAGACGCTGGCATCAAATTATCACTGTTTATCGAGGCTAATCAGGCCGATATCGATGCGGCTGTTGCCATTGGTGCTGATATTGTTGAGTTACATACGGGTCGTTACTGTCATGATAGCGTGGGGCGCGATGGTGAACTTCTTCGCCTGCAAACAGCCGCACAGCACGCCGCCAGCGTTGGCATTGAATGCCACGCCGGGCATGGGCTTGATTACGATACAGTGTCACCGATTGCCGCGATCCCCACCATTGAAGAATTGAATATCGGACATTTTTTAATTGGCGAGAGCATTTTTCGCGGCTTGCCAGCGGCCATTGAAAAAATGCGCCAATTAATCGATGCGGCACGCACCAACCCGGCCGGAGTCAATTGATTGATGATTTTGGGTGTGGGTACCGACATTGTTGATGCACGGCGGATCGGCAAGTCAATTGAACGGTTCTCGAACAAATTCACAGGCCGGATTTTCACCAAGGCAGAGCGCGCCGCCGCCGCCGCCACTGGCCAACCACAAGCCTATTTCGCCAAAAGATTTGCCGCCAAAGAAGCTGTTTATAAAGCATTGTCCGGGGCCGGGGTGTCTGGGCTTGGATGGCAACAGGCAGAAACCCTAAGCCTACCAAATGGGGCGCCAGTGATGGCCTTGACCGGGCAATGTAAAACGGCACTTGAGGCGCTGACCCCAGATGGGTATAAGGCCCAAATATCGATTTCGCTCAGCGATGAGCCACCTTATGCGCTGGCGTTTGTAATTATCAACGCGGTGCCACTCAAACTGGATAACTAAATATGTCAAAACGCAAGCCTGAAGGTAAATTCGAATTTATCAAAACGATTGTCATTGCCGGGGCATTGGCGCTTGGGTTTCGTTCATTGCTTTTCGAACCATTTAATATTCCCTCTGGGTCGATGATTCCAACCTTGCTGGTTGGTGACTATTTGTTTGTTTCCAAATATTCCTATGGCTATTCGCGCTATTCATTCCCGTTTGGCATGGCGCCATTTGATGGGCGCATTTTTGAAACGCCGCCAGAACGCGGTGATGTTGCTGTGTTTCGCCAGCCACAAAATGAATCAGTTGCCTTTATCAAGCGTATTGTCGGATTGCCGGGGGATCGGATTCAGGTGGTAAATGGTGTCTTGCGCATTAATGATGTTGCCGTTAACCGCGACCGCAAGGGATTTGCTACCGCCAGCGATGGGTATAATGTGATCAGATTTGCGGTGTATCAAGAAACCTTGCCAAATGGTAAATCCTATCTGATACAGGAACGATCCGATGATGATTTGCTTGACAACACGAATGTGTTTTTGGTGCCCGAGGGGCATTATTTCATGATGGGAGATAACCGTGATAATTCGCGCGATAGCCGGACGACATCTGTTGGCATGGTACCAGCAGAAAATCTGATTGGCCGCGCTGAACGTCTGTTTTTCAGCCATAACAGCAGTGCGAATTTATGGGAAGTTTGGAAATGGCCCTTTGCGATCCGGTATGGCCGTCTTGGTGATGGCATTATGTGATGACACAGCGTCCACTTGCCGAACTTGAAACGCGCCTTGGCTATACATTTGCCAATCAGTATTTGTTGCAGCAATCCTTGACACATGCCAGTTTTTCCGGGCCAACGGCAAGCTATGAACGGTTAGAATTTTTGGGTGACCGGGTGTTGGGACTTTTGCTGGCACATTATTTTTATGAACATTGTCCAGATGATAATGAAGGCGCGTTGTCATTGCGGTTGCATAGCGAGGCACGAACAGCCACCTTGGCTATGGTTGCGCGCAAACTCAATATCGCTGACTTTTTGCAGGCACAGCCCGGCATGTGTTTTGCCGAAAATGACAACGTGTTGGCGGATGTTATTGAAAGTCTTCTTGCGGCCATTTATCTGGATTCTGGTTTGGATGATGCCGCGGCTTTCCTGAGAGCGCATTGGCCACTTGCTAGCACCACACCGGCTAGCCGTGAAAAAGACGCCAAATCGCGGCTACAAGAATGGGCGTTGGGGCAGGGGCTTGGCTTGCCTGTGTATCGGCAACTTGCCAAATCTGGCCCGGATCATGCCCCGGAAATGACCTATGAGGTGAGCGTTGCTAACGCGGGATCCAAATCGGCAACTGGTAGCAATCGAAAGATTGCCGAACAAAAGGCGGCGGCGGCGTTGCTTGCGCGCTTGCAGGCCGGAGACTGAATTTAATGGTGGATGAACGCACAGATGCGATGATGACAAAAGCTGGGTTTGTGGCACTGATTGGCGCGCCAAATGCCGGGAAATCAACGTTGATGAACGCAATGGTGGGCCAAAAAGTATCGATTGTGACGCCAAAAGTGCAAACCACGCGTAGCCGCGTGCGCGGCATTGCCATGCAGAATGATACCCAGATCATTTTTGTTGATACGCCCGGTATTTTTAAACCAAAACGGCGGCTAGACCGGGCCATGGTGCAGGCGGCATGGCAAGGCGCTGAAGATGGTGATGTGTTGCTGTTGCTTCATGATTGCGCGCGCCGCGCTGTCGATGATGATACGACCAGTATTTTGGCCAATCTCGCCGCATCTGGGCGCCGTGCCTCTTTGGTGCTTAATAAAATTGATCTGGCGCCGCAAGAACGGCTTTTAGAACGCGCCGCAGAATTATCTGAACAATATGATTTTGAACGGGTTTTTATGGTTTCGGCAGAAACCGGTAATGGTGTTGGAGACCTCAAATCATGGTTGGCGGCGCAGATGCCGGATAGCCCCTATCTTTTTGACCCAGATGATTTGTCAGATATGCCGCTACGCTTGTTGGCGGCAGAAACCTTGCGCGAAAAATTGTTTTTGAACCTGCATCAAGAATTGCCGTACCAATTAACCGTCGAAACCGATAATTGGAACGAGCGTGATGATGGCAGTGCCGAGGTGCATTTATCCATCTATGTCGCGCGTGAGGGGCATCGCGGCATTATTCTGGGCAAGGGTGGCCAGACAATGCGGCGGATTGGCACCGCGGCCCGCAAAGAATTAGAGACGGCGCTGGATCGTCGTATCCACCTGTTTGCGCATGTGAAATACCGTAAAGACTGGATGAATGATTCGGCGCGTTATTCGATTTGGGATCTAGACTACAATGCCTGAATGGCAAGCTGATGCCATCATTATATCAGTCCGGCCGCATGGCGAGGGCAATGCAGTTGTTTCGCTTTTGACCGCCGAATATGGACGCCATGCCGGGCTTGTGCGTGGCGGGGCCTCAAAGAAAATGCGTGGCACCATACAGCCCGGCAACCGGGTGCAGGCAAGTTGGCGTGCAAGGTTGAGCGAACAGCTTGGTCAGATGCAGGTGGAATTAACCAACGCTGTTGCCGCCAGATTTTTGGATTCGCCAATGCGCCTGGCTGGTGTGGCATCTATGTGTGCGTTGCTAGAAGGGGCTTTGCCAGAACGTGAACCGCATGCTGGGCTTTATGCTGGCACGGATGCCTTATTGTCTTTAATTGCTATGGATGATGATGACACAGGCTGGCTTGAAGGCTATGTCAGATGGGAATTGGGGCTGTTGCATGCGGCCGGGTATCAGCTTGATCTCGATCGGTGCGCCGCGAGTGGCGAAACGACAAATCTAGCCTATGTCAGCCCGAAATCGGGCGGGGCTGTCAGCCAGCATCATGCTGGACAATTTGCCAACCGGCTGTTGGCCTTGCCCAGATTTTTAGGCGGGGTGGCTTGTCCGGCACATGATTGGGTGGCTGGACTCGATTTGACCGGGCATTTTTTAGCCAAGCGGGTTTTTGCTGCGCATAACGCCGATATTCCCGCCGCACGCAGACGGTTGGCAGATATGGTCGAAACCCGCTATAAGCAAGCAGTTGATAACCAAGAGGCAGTACGATGAGCCGTGACAGTGACGTGACATCCGGTGAACATATCGATCAGACCGCCTTTTCAGATGCGCTGTCACAGCGGTATCTGGCCTATGCGCTATCAACCATCACGTCACGGTCATTGCCTGATGTGCGCGACGGGTTAAAGCCTGTACATCGCCGTTTATTATTTGCCATGCGGCAATTAAAACTTGATCCCGGTCAGGGCTTTAAAAAATCGGCACGTGTTGTTGGCGATGTTATGGGTAAATTCCACCCGCATGGTGACGCCGCGATTTATGATGCCATGGTGCGTCTGGCACAGGAATTTGCCATGCGCTATCGGCTTGTCGAAGGACAGGGAAATTTTGGCAATATTGATGGTGATAACGCCGCCGCCATGCGTTACACCGAGGCACGAATGACTGAAGTCGCCCGCCTCTTGCTGGACGGCATTGATGAAGATGCTGTTGATTTCCGCCCGACCTATGATGGTGAATCAGAAGAACCGGCCTTATTGCCTGCTGGCGTGCCAAATCTTCTTGCCAATGGGGCACAGGGCATTGCGGTCGGGATGGCCACGTCTATTCCGCCACATAATGTGTGCGAATTGGCAGATGCCGCCCTGCATCTGATTAAACATCCGAATGCCTCGATTGATACTTTGCTGCAATTTGTAAAAGGCCCAGATTTTCCAACAGGTGGGTTGCTTGTTGAACCAGCCGATTCCATTCGCGAGGCTTATGCCACGGGTCGCGGTGGTTTTCGGGTGCGGGCAAAATGGAATGTAGAGACCGAAAAGGGTGGGGCGTGGCAGATTGTCGTGACTGAAATTCCCTATCAGGTGCAAAAATCACGGTTGATTGAACGTCTTGCCGAAATGTTGCAGGCGAAAAAAATACCTGTTCTTGCCGATATTCGTGATGAATCCGCCGAAGATATCCGCATTGTGCTAGAACCAAAATCACGCCGGTTAGAAGCCGAACTGGTGATGGAGAGTCTGTTTAAACTCTCCGATCTTGAGGTGCGTGTGCCGCTTAATCTCAATGTTCTGGATGCAGATGGTCGGCCTGGGGTGATGGATTTACGCGCCGCACTGAATGCGTGGCTGGCGCATCGCCGCGTTGTTCTGCAGCGCCGGTCTGACTTCAGGCTGGGCCGGATTGCGACCCGGCTTGAAGTGCTAGAAGGCTATCTTGTTGTTTATCTGAATTTGGATCAGGTGATTGCCATTATTCGCGAGTCTGATCACCCGCGTGATGAATTGATGAAGCAATTTGGGTTAACCGAAAATCAAGCCAATGCGGTGCTTGATATGCGGTTACGGTCTTTGCGCCGATTAGAAGAAATGGCGTTGCGGACTGAGCGAGACACGCTTGTGGACGAACAAAAGGGCTTGCAAGACTTGCTGGAAAGCGAGACATCACAATGGGCGGTAATTACCGACCAAATAAAAGATATGAAAGCGTCATTTGTCAAATCAGACCCGCGCAAAACACTGCTTGCCGAGGCACCCCAAATTGACTTTGATCCCACCGATATTTTGGTTGAACGCGAACCCATCACGGTTATTTGTTCTGAAAAAGGCTGGATCAGAGCCATGCGCGGCCATCAAGATTTGGCCAGTGAATTTAAATATAAAGAAGGTGACGCGGCAGGTATTGTTATGCATGCCGAAACCACTGATAAAATTTTATTATTTGCAGAAAATGGACGGTTTTATACGCTGGCCGCTGATAAATTGCCGCGTGGGCGCGGTTTTGGTGAGCCTGTCAGCCTGATGGTTGATCTGCCAGCTGATGTATCAATTGTTAAATTATTGCGCGTTGTGCCGGGCAAGATGCTGGTCGCCGCCAGTTCTGGTCACGGTTTGGTTGTTGATATTGATGCGGCTGTTGCCCAAACCCGAAGTGGTAAACAAATCTTAAATGTGCCGGGTGATGCACGCGCGGTGGCATGTTGCATGGTTAATGGCGATATGGTGGCGTCGGTCGGTGTCAACCGCAAGCTGATTGTGTTTGCATTGAGCGAAGTGCCCGAAATGACCCGTGGCAAGGGCGTGATCTTGCAACGTTTTAAAGATGGCGGGTTAGCTGATATTGCGGTGTTTGATTCGGCCAAGGGGTTGAGCTGGCAGGCCGGTGGTGGCCGCGTGCGAACAGAAACCGATTTGACAACATGGCTTGCCCGTCGCGGCGGTGCTGGCAAATTGCCGCCGAATGGATTCCCGCGACCAGCCCGATTTAGCTGATTAAAAAAATGGGTTGAAACCGCGGATTTTTGACTGAAAATCTTGCCGTTATTCAGCCGCTTTTATTGGTGTTTCGGCGGTATCGCTGATGTCAGTGATCAGCATCTGTCCGGGTTTATGCGTAATGCATAACGGCAACCCCGCGCGCATAATGGCCGCTTGCGGGGTGACGCCGCAAGCCCAGAAAACTGCCACCTCACCATCTCTCACTGGGGTCGGGTCACCCCAGTCAGGCGCGGTGATATCATGAATGCCAATCGCCGCTGGATCCCCCCAATGCACTGGGGCACCATGGGCGAGGGGAAATTGCGCCGAGATGGCCTTTACCTCATCAAGTCGGCTGGCCGCGATGGCGCGCATGCTGACCACCATCGGGCCAGAAAATGGGCCAGCCTCGACCGTATCTATGGTGGTTTTGAACATGGGTACGGTGCGGTTATTTTCGACATGCCAAAGCGGAAATCCGGCCCGTAAAATGGCATGTTCAAAGGTAAATGAACACCCAAGCGCAAAGGCAACCATATTATCTTGCCACAGATGTGTAATGTCACTGCAACTGTCAGTTAACTGGCCATTGCGATAAATATTATATGAAGGGACGTCACTGCGAATATCAATGTCTTGACCTAATGTTGTCATCATTGGATTGCCGGTATCGCTGACGCCGACGACCGGGCAAGGTTTTGGATTTCTTTGGCAATATCTCATAAAATCAAGTGCGTGGACGTCTTCGACAATCACAAGATTGGCCTGTAGATAGCCAGTGGCAAGACCGGCGGTATGATCTTGATAGGCCCCGGAACGAATGGCCCCGCGGACGGTTTGTTGGTCGGCGTTTCGTAAAGCCTCAAAAGATATAGTCATGCGGGGTCCTTGTGAAACATCTGTGTGCGGTGCCACGGTCAATATTCATGATTATTTTCAAATAAATGCCATGCGCCATCACGAAAGATTTCGGCCGGCTGAAAGCGGGCTTTATAGCGCATTTTCTGGCTTTGGGCGACATAGTAGCCGAGATATAGCCACGGTAATTCCAGATCAACGGCACAATTAATCAGGTCGATGATCATGTAGGTGCCAAGCGAACGATGCGCGGCGTCGGGATTAAAAAAGCTATAAACAGCGCTCATCCCGTCTTGTTGCATATCTGTCAGAACAGACCCCACCAGCTGTTGGTTTTGATCAAAATAGTCAATCAGCATGGTTTCGATTGGACTGTTGCTGATCATGCTGTTGAAATCGTCACGATCCATCCGCGCCATCTGACCGTCATCGTGGCGGCTGGTCACATAGGATTTAAAAAGCTGATAATGCTCTTCTGTTGGCCGGGCTTCGCCAAGGCTGCGTGTCAGGTCACGGTTGGTTGAAACTATCCGCGCCATGTTACGACTGGGCCGAAATTGCCGGACATTCACCCGCCATGGCATACAGGCATTGCAGTTCGGGCAGGCTGGTTTATACACCCAATTTTCAACCCGTCTGAACCCGGCGCGCGCCAGAGAATCATGAACAGATGGCTGGAAATCTATATCAACAGCGATGCGTTGTTCGGTTTTGCCGGTGATATACGGACAAGCACTGCGCATGCTCAGTCGCATTGGCAACGGTTTGCTGCGGTGTAAACGTTTGTCCTGATCCATGAATTCACAATGCCAAGAACCCGGATAGGAAATCAAGATTTATTGCATATGACCAGCTAGCTGGCGCTGTCTTCAAGCTGTCTGACCTGAAAATTGGCGGCGCGCAACGCGGCGATAATTTCATCAACATGTGCTGGGCCTCTGGTTTCGATCACCGCATCAATTTTCGCCAGCTTTGCTGGTACATCATAAAACAAGCGCTGGTGATAAATTTCGACAATATTGCCACCACATTTGCCTATGGCCGTTGAAATGGCGGCAAGCATGCCCGGCTCATCTGAAATATCAATCCGCAAACGGGCAATGCGGCCGTCAACCGCCATATTACGGTTCAAAATAGAGGCCAATAACCGAGGGTCGATATTCCCCCCGCAAATTACCGTGCCAACTTTTTTGCCCGCAAACATGTCAGGGTTGCCAAAAATTGCGGCAATACCAGCGGCGCCTGCACCCTCGGCAACAACGCGTTGCTGTTCAACAAGCGCACCAACGGCCCATTCAAGCTGGCGTTCAGTCACCAAAATAATATCATCAACAAGCTGGGCGACCACCGGCTTGGTAACGCCGCCCGGCTTTTTCACCGCAATGCCCTCGGCCAGTGTTTCGCCGCCGCATTCGATTGCCTTTCCCGCTACCGCAAGTTTCATTGTCGGATAGGATTTGGTTTGCACCCCAATGATTTTAATATTTGGACGCATTTCACGGGCAATTGTGGCGATGCCACCAATCAGCCCGCCACCACCAATCGGCACCACGAGAATATCGAGATCAGGTTCATCTTCTAGCATTTCTAGCCCGACTGTGCCCTGACCAGTCATCACCAGTTCGTTATCATAGGGATGAATCAGCGTTAAGCCACGCTCTTCAATCAGTTTGTTAACCGTGCCTTCGCATTCATTTAGATTGCGACCTTCCAGCACCACTTCAGCGCCATATGATCGCGTGCGGGCAACCTTTGCAAACGGGGTTTGTGCAGGCATCACAATCACTGCTGGCATGCCCATCCGTTCGGCGTGATAGGCCACCGCCTGTGCGTGATTGCCTGCTGACATGGCAATCACCCCAGCGTTTCGCTGGGCACTGCTCAGGCTTTGCATGGCGATATAGGCACCGCGTGCCTTGAAAGACGAGGTATATTGCTGGCATTCAAGCTTTACATATAAATCGCATCCAAATTGCCGCGACAATAGGGGGGCGGCTAGCATTGGCGTGCGAATGACCTGGCCTTGCAAGGTCGTCGCGGCGGCGCGAATATCATTGGCTGTTACTGACATGGCGGCTCTCCCTGACGTTACGTCTCATGCCTTGTCTGATTGTTTTTGTCTGATCGTTTTTATCTGAACATCTGTAGCAGGCACAAATATCATCTTTTGTGATCGCGCCCAACTATATTTCGCTGCTGGTGTATTTAGCGCTGTTGATGAAGAAGTTTGGCAATATCCGGGGCAAAATAGGTTAACACCGCATCCGCGCCAGCGCGCCGAAACGCCATCATTGTTTCTAAAATGGTGCGGTCACGGTCAAGCCAGCCATTGGCGAAAGCGGCGCATTGCATCGCATATTCACCTGATACCTGATACGCCACGCATGGCACGCCAAATTCGGCTTTTGCGCGTGCTAACACATCAAGATAGGGCATGCCCGGTTTGATGATGACCAAATCTGCGCCTTCGGCCAGATCAAGCGCGATTTCATGCATGGCTTCGTCACTATTGGCCGGATCCATCTGATAGGTGGCTTTGCCAAATTTACCAAGCGATGCCCCAGCTTTGACAGCATCGCGGAACGGCCCGTAAAAGCTGGATGCATATTTAGCGGCGTATGCCATGATTTGCACATTTTGATGCCCAGCGTCATCAAGTGCCGCACGAATGGCCGCGACCCGGCCATCCATCATATCGGACGGGGCGATAATATCACAACCGGCATTGGCCTGATGGATAGCTTGCTGGCACAAAATTTCAACAGTTTCGTCATTTAAAATTTCATCCGCCTGCATCACCCCGTCGTGGCCATGATCGGTAAAGGGGTCAAGGGCTACATCACATACAATACCAAGGTCCGGATAAGCAGATTTTACCGCCCGTACCGCACGGCACACCAAATTATCTCCATCTTGTGCAAGGCTACCTGATGAATCTTTTAGGCTGGCATCAATCGATGGGAAGATGGCAATGGCCGGAATGCCAAGTTCAACGGCCTGATGGGCTTGTTCAAGCAACCGGTCAATCGAATGACGCGAGACGCCGGGCATGGCATCAATCGCTTCGGTTTGGTTTTCCCCTTCAATCACAAACAGTGGCCAGATCAGATCATCAGTGCTCAGGCGGTTTTCGGCAACAAGCCGGCGTGAAAAGGCCTGCATACGGTTGCGCCGCATGCGGGTGTTGGGGTATTGGCCTCTACTCATGGCGATGGTTTTCCGCTACTGTTCGTGACTAAATCTTAATACCCAGCAGAAAACAGATGTGCAATGCCTCATTCCGATATTCACTTTGAACAAAAGGCGACAGCCGGGCTGATCACGCTCGACCGGCCTAATGCGCTAAATGCGTTAAGTATGGATATGGTCTTGGCGTTTGCCGATCAGCTATCGCGCTGGGCCAAGGATGAAACAGTCACACATTTGGTTTTATGCAGCTCATCTCCGCGCGCCTTTTGTGCTGGTGGTGACATCAAATATGCCCGCCAATTGGCAATTTCGGACGATCCAGCCGGGGCTGAACCCTATTTTCGTGCGGAATATTTGGCAGATATCGCCTTGATTGAATTTGGCAAGCCGGTGATTGCGTTATGTGATGGTATTGTCATGGGAGGCGGCGCCGGATTGGCCCAGCATAGTCAACATATTGTGATGACCGAGACAACACGCTTTGCCATGCCCGAATCTGCAATCGGACTATTTCCAGATGTTGGCGCAAGTTTGTTTTTAGGGCGTTGTCCAAAATCTGTTGCCAGACTGATGGGAATGACCGGCCATATTGTGGGGGCGGCTGATTGTTTGCTGCTGGGGCTGGCCACCGCGCAAGTGCCAAGCGACTCATTGGCTGGTCTCAAAGAAAAATTATTGCAGTGCCATGTCAATGAAATTGATAATATTATCAAACAATTTCAATGTGATGCAGGACAATCTTCATTCACCACTCAACGTCAACTTATTGATCATGTCTTTGCCGATGGTTCGGTTGAATCGATGCGTGATCGCGCCGCTGGTCTAGCAGAAAACATGCCTCACAACAAACTGCTTGGCGGTATTGTCACGGCCTTTGAAACGCGGTGCCCGCTGTCGATAAAGCTGTTTGATCGCCTGCTTGTTGAAACCGATCATCTCACTGACCCAGTAGCGGCCATTGAACTTGATTTTCATTTGGCGCTGCGCATGACCAAACGGGCCGATTTTGCCGAGGGTATAAGGGCCATTGTCATTGATAAGGATCAGGCACCGCAATGGACACCCAATTCGCTTGAGGCGGTCACTGAAACTATGCTAGATGCGGTGTTTGATCGGTCAGGTCTGCCATCCTTGCGATAAAGATATAAAAATGCGGGCGCGGGGTTAACCATTCTGACAGCAAGACAATATACAAAAGGAAGTGACGATGCGTTTAAGTCAGTATTTCCTCCCGGTGCTAAAAGAAACACCAAAGGAAGCCCAGATTGCATCACATAGATTGATGTTGCGCGCCGGTATGATCCAGCAGTCAAGCGCTGGCATATATTCATGGTTGCCGCTTGGTAAACGGGTGCTGGACAAGATTGAAAATATTGTGCGCGAGGAACAAAACCGGGCAGGCGCGCTGGAAATTTTAATGCCAACCATCCAGCCAGCGGAAATCTGGCAGGAATCAGGGCGTTATGATGATTATGGTGCGGAAATGCTACGGATTAAAGACCGGCATGATCGTGATATGCTCTATGGCCCGACCAACGAAGAACAAATCACTGATATTTTCCGCTCGCATGTCCGCAGTTACAAGGCCCTGCCGCTGAATATGTATCATATCCAGTGGAAATTCCGCGATGAAGTGCGCCCACGCTTTGGCATCATGAGGGGGCGTGAATTTTTGATGAAAGATGCCTATTCATTTGATCTGGATGCGGATGGCGCGCGTACAGCCTATAACAAAATGTTTGTGTCTTATCTCAAAACATTTGCGAGGATGGGGCTGACTGCCATTCCGATGGAGGCTGATACCGGCCCAATTGGCGGCGATATGAGCCATGAATTTATCATTCTTGCTGAAACGGGTGAAAGCGGGGTCTATTTCCACAAAGACTGGCTACAGGCCGATCTTTTGGCGGATATTGATTATGACGCGGACTTGCAACCATTTGTTGATAAATTCACCGCACTCTATGCGCGTGCTGATGAAAAGCATAACCCGCAAGATTGTCCGGTGGCAGATGAAGATTTGATGACTATGCGCGGCATTGAGATTGGTCATATTTTCTATTTTGGCACAAAATATTCTGCCGCTATGGGTGCGACGGTCAGTGGGCCAGATGGCCAAAATATGCCGGTCCATATGGGGTCTTACGGCATTGGCGTGTCGCGTCTTGTTGGCGGTATTATCGAGGCCAGTCACGATGATAAGGGCATTATCTGGCCAGATTCGGTGGCACCGTTTGATGTCGCCATTGTGAATTTAAAGCCGGGGGATGCCGCTTGTGATTCTGTTTGTGCTGAATTGTATCAAGGCTGTATAAAAGCTGGTATGGACCCGCTACTTGATGATCGCGATGAACGGCCCGGTGCGAAATTGGCGGCGATGGATCTGATTGGAATTCCGTGGCAGGTTGTTGTGGGGCCGCGCGGGTTAGACAGTGGCGTGGTAGAGGTGAAGCGTCGCAAAACCGGCGTTACTGAAGAGCTGGCACCCGCTGGTGCGGTCAGTCGTCTGCAACACCGCTAGGCCAGCCATTTCACCAGTCAATCAGCCAAGATAGGAACATTAATGCGCCATTATTTTTCAGCCGTAGAGAGATTGCTGGCGTTTCGCTATATGCGGGCGCGGCGGGCTGAAGGATTTATTTCGGTCATTGCTTGGTTTTCCCTGGCTGGGATCACCCTAGGCGTTGCAACGCTGATTGTCGTGATGTCAGTGATGAACGGGTTTCGGGCCGAATTGGTAGGGCGGATTTTGGGGCTGAACGGACATGTTTCGGTCTATGCAAATGATGTTGGCGGTATCGCGGATTATGATGGGCTGGCGCTAAAAATTGCCGAAATGCCAAATGTGATTGCTGTCACCCCACAAATTGAGGGCCAAGCCATGGCCACGCAAAACACGGTCAGCCTTGGCGCTGTGGTGCGCGGGGTGCGTTGGTCTGATCTGGCCGTGCGCAAGCCGTTATGGGATTCGCTTGATGAGGAGGAAATCGCCGGGTTTCGGGATAAAAATGGGGTGCTGATCGGGCATGCGATGGCGTTTAAGCTTGGCGTAAAGCAAGGGGATAATGTGACCTTGACTACGGCCAAGGGCAAGCCGACGGCCTTTGGTACTTTGCCATCCCGCCGGACATTTCCAATTGCCGGAATTTTCGATGTTGGCATGTATGAATATGATTCCAGCTTTGTGTTTATGCCGCTGGGACTTGCCAGTGATTTTTTTGGCTATGATGGGCGGGTATCGGCACTGGAAGTTTATGCCGCCACCCCCGAACAGATTGGCCCGTTGCGCCGGCTTGTCTCTCAATCGCTCGACAGTAATTTAAGCGCATTTGATTGGATTGAGCGCAACCGCGGGTTTTTGAATGCGTTGCGGGTTGAACGCAATGTGATGTTTTTGATCTTGACGCTGATTATCCTTGTTGCCGCCTTTAACATTATTTCATCAATGATCATGTTGGTACGGTCGAAAAATGCCGACATTGCGGTGTTGCGCACGATGGGGGCCAGCAGTGGCAGCATTATGCGTGTGTTTCTCATGACCGGTGCCAGCATTGGTGTGGTGGGTACCACGACAGGCACATTGCTGGGCCTGGTGTTTTGCTGGAACATTGACTCGATCAAACAATTTATTGAAGCAATGTCCGGGGCTGAACTATTCGCGGCAGAAATTTATTTCCTATCCAATTTACCCGCGAAGATTGATCCGCAGGATGTATTTATGGTGATTTTGATGGCACTCGGCTTGTCTTTTTTTGCCAGCCTCTATCCTGCATGGCGGGCGTCACGCGTTGCCCCGGCTGAGGCGCTACGCTATGAGTGAGGCCATGTTATCTAGATCAGCCTCACAACCGCTTCTCGAACTGAAAGATGTTTGGCGTAGCTACAATCAAGGCGGGTCAAAGCTGGATGTGCTGACCGGCGCAAGCTTGACGGTGCGGGCTGGCGAAATGAAAGCTTTGGTGGGGCCGTCTGGGTCTGGTAAGTCGACCTTGTTGAATATTGCCGGTCTTCTTGAACAGCCTGATTCAGGCACCGTATTTATTGATGCGGTCGATTCCGGGCGGTTGCGGCAAGGAAAACGCACATTGTTGCGCCGCCAGCATATTGGCTTTGTATTTCAGTTTCATCGGTTACTGCCAGAATTTTCGGCGCTTGAAAATGTGATGATCCCGCAAATGCTGAATGGGCTTGATAAATTCGAAGCGGCTGACCGGGCCGGGCAGTTGCTGGCGATGGTTGGTTTGCAGGACCGTGTTGATCATCGCCCGGGATTGCTGTCGGGTGGTGAACAACAACGTGTTGCCATTGCGCGGGCGGTGGCCAATGCCCCGCGGGTGTTGCTGGCTGATGAACCTACAGGCAATCTGGACCCGGATACGGCCAAAGATGTTTTTGGGCATCTGGCGGCCATCACCCGTGCCACCCAAACGGCGGCTTTGGTGGTAACCCATAACCAGCAATTGGCACTGAATATGGATAGCATTCTGACCATTGAAAATGGTCATGTTGTCGAATTGGCCTGAGTAAAGCAAAAATATAGCTGACAAGTCGTTGGCCGGACAGGCCGATTGCGATATGCTGTTGGGCCCGGAGCAGCCCAGAGTGTTTTTATATGCCAGCCCAATTTGTTCATCTGCGTCTTCATAGTGCTTTTTCGCTGACTGAATCGACCCTGCGCATTGGCACATTGACCAAACTTGTCAGCGGCGATTCTCAACCAGCCGCCGCGATCACTGATACCAATAACATGTTTGGTGCTTTGGAATTTGCGCAATCTATGGCCGCGGCGGGGGTGCAGCCGATCATGGGTACGCAGATTGAACTTGAGGACAAAGCCGGGCGCGGCGATGTGGTGCTGCTGGCACAAAATGAGACAGGCTATGTCAATTTGTCTCAATTATTATCAAAAATCCTTTTGTCCAGCGATGCGGCGCAAACACCTGCATGCGCGATCGAAGATTTAGCCGATTACAGCGATGGGTTGATTTTGCTGACTGGGGGCGCGCTATCTGGCTTTGTTGGCGGGCCAGCCGGGGATGGGCGCGCCAATCTGGCACAACAACGTCTAGAAAGTCTGGCGGCTATTGTACCCGGCCGCCTTTATGTCGAATTGCAACGTCATGGATTACCAGCTGAACTTGCTGGCGAGCCCCATCTTCTTGAATGTGCTGATCGCATGAATTTGCCATTGGTCGCGACAAATGACTGTCGATTTGAAGACCCCTCTATGAGCCAGCCGCATGATACACTTGTGTGTATTGGCACAAGTCGCAAAATATCAGAACAAGATAGGCCACGATATTCGCCAGAGCATTACTTTAAGAAATCATCTCAAATGATTGAATTGTTTCAAGATATTCCTGAAGCAATTGAGAATACTCTGGTCATTGCCAAACGCTGTAGTGTGATGGCGGAAACACGTGCCCCTATTTTACCGGCCTTTGCGACATCGGCTGGGCGTGATGAGGCGGCAGAATTGCGCGCACAGGCACAAAGCGGGTTGCAGGCCAGACTTGAACGGCACCTATTTAGCGACTCGCTTGATGAGGCGGCGCGTCAATCGCTGTCAAAGCCCTATGTTGAGCGGCTGGCCTTTGAGCTAGATATTATCGAACAAATGGGATTCCCCGGCTATTTTTTGATCGTTGCCGATTTTATCCAATGGGCGAAATCAAAAAATATTCCGGTCGGGCCGGGCCGCGGTTCAGGTGCCGGATCGGTTGTGGCGTGGGCGCTGTCTATTACCGATCTTGACCCGCTGAAATGGGGCTTGTTGTTTGAACGGTTTTTGAATCCAGAACGGGTGTCGATGCCGGATTTTGATATTGATTTTTGTCAGGATCGGCGTGACGAGGTGATCAGCTATGTGCAGGACAAATACGGGCATGATCGGGTTGCACAGATCATCACTTTTGGGTCATTGCAGGCACGCGCGGCATTGCGTGATGTCGGACGTGTGCTGGAAATGCCTTATGGGCAGGTCGACCGGATTGCAAAGCTGATTCCGAACAATCCGGCCAATCCGACAACCATTGCCGAGGCGCTAAAATCAGAGCCAGCGTTGCGCGAACAAAAGGACGAAGACGAACAAGTTGCAGACCTGATTACTGTCTCAATGAAACTTGAGGGCCTGTACCGACACGCCTCAACACATGCCGCTGGCTTGGTTATTGGCGACCGGCCGCTTGCCGAACTTGTGCCACTCTATCGCGATCCAAGATCAGATATGCCGGTGACACAATTTAACATGAAATGGGTGGAAAAGGCGGGCTTGGTCAAGTTTGACTTTTTGGGCCTAAAGACGCTGACCGTCTTGCAACGTGCTGTTGATTTTATTGCGCGGCGCGGTATTGAAATTGATCTTGCCAATATTCCGCTTGATGATGAACCGACATACAGCATGTTGTCGAATGGCGATACTGTCGGTGTGTTTCAGTTGGAATCGAGTGGCATGCGTGATGTATTGCGCGGCCTTCGGCCTGACCGGTTTGAGGATATTATTGCGGTTGTCGCGCTATATCGGCCGGGGCCGATGGAAAATATCAAGGATTATGTGGCGCGGAAACATGACCCGTCTCAAATCACCTATATGCATCCGCAGCTTGAACCTGTGCTGGCTGAAACCTATGGCATCATGATTTATCAGGAACAGGTCCAGCAAGCGGCCCGTGTTTTAGCTGGTTACACGCTTGGGGCGGCGGATATTTTGCGGCGTGCCATGGGCAAAAAGATCAAGGCCGAGATGGATGAACAACGCCAGATTTTTATCACTGGCGCGGTAAAAAATGAGCTGTCTGAACAATTGGCATCCGACGTATTTGATCAAATTGCCGCATTTGCCGGGTATGGGTTCAACAAATCTCATGCCGCGGCCTATGCGCTGGTGTCGTATCAAACAGCCTATTTAAAAGCTAATTATCCAGTTGAATTTATGGCGGCATCGATGGCGTTGGATGCCGGTAATACTGACAAATTAGCGGTGTTTCGGCAGGAATGTCAGCAAAAGTCGATCACCATATTACCGCCTGATATAAATAAATCTTTTGCAAGTTTTGCTGTTGAACCTGTTGCCGATGCACCAGACACGCCTGCCGCCGTGCGCTATGCGCTTGGTGCCATTAAAAATGTTGGTAGCGAGGCGATGTCACGGCTTGTAGATGTCCGGCAGGACGGTGGGCCTTTTTCCTCGCTTGAAGATTTATTGAAACGTTTGCCTCGTGAAGTAATCAACCGGCGGCAGATGGAAGGGCTGGTGCGTGCCGGAGCATTTGATTCCATCCATCCCAATCGGCGCGAACTTATAGAAAATATGGATTTGTTGTTATCACATGCAGATGCCATGCGGCGCGAGGCCGAGTCTAACCAGGACAATCTTTTTGGTGGTGCAGATGAAACGGGCGTCGATAGCATTCGGTTGCGACCACAAACTGACTGGGCCGCAATGGATCGATTAAAAGAGGAATTTGATGCGCTGGGGTTATATTTATCAGCGCACCCATTGGACAGCTATGCCAGCCAGTTATCAAGGCTGCGCATCGTCACCCATGCGGCATTAGCCGAACTGCTGGAAACTGGCCGTGCACCGCAACGGGTTAATCTGGCCGGATCAGTGACCAGTAAACAAATTCGCGTATCCCAACGCGGCAACCGATTTGCCTTTGTGCAACTCACCGATCAAACAGGTGTTTTTGAAGTCACGATGTTTTCTGATGTTCTGGCCGAGGCCATGACGCTTCTTGAGTCCGAAAAACCGTTATTGATTTCAGCCAACCTTAAAGTTGAAGATAACGGCCCACGTCTGTTGGCGGCACGGGTGCAATATCTTGATGATGCTGTTGCGGCCTGGCATGGTGGGGTAGCGCTATGGTTGCAGGATGAAACACCACTTACCGCGCTCAAGGATGCGTTGCGTGAGGATGGGCCGGGCAAGGCAGAAGTGAAATTACAGGCCTTGATTGATGGAAACGAAGTCAGCATCGGCGTGCCGGGCAGGTTCCGTCTTAGCGGTGAATTGCGCCAACAACTAAGGCGCATGCCCGGTATATTGAACGTGCAGGAATTATAACAATACCCGCGCGTCGCCATTGATGTTTTTTGGTGTTAACGGGTTGCAATTCCTGCCTGAACCAGCTAAACAACAGGCGATTTCACACATGGGGTCGGTTAACACACAGTAAATCCTGTGCTGGTGGCCATCCGGTGAAGGCAATGGTCTTTCATTTCCCCATGGAGGTTTAACCGGAGAACAGGAGTAATAGATATGGCTCTCCCTACATTTACTATGCGCCAAATGCTCGAAGCTGGCGTTCATTTTGGACATAGCACACGCCGTTGGAACCCAAAGATGGAACAGTTCATTTTTGGCGCGCGCAACAAAACCCACATTCTTGATTTGCAACAGACCATGCCGATGTTTCAGCATGCCTTACAGGCGCTGAGCGATGTGACATCACGCGGCGGCCGGGTTTTGTTTGTTGGCACAAAACGCGCGGCATCTGAAAAAATTGCCGAAACAGCCCGTAATTGTGGTCAATATTATGTCAACCACCGCTGGCTTGGCGGCATGCTGACAAACTGGTCGACAGTTTCACAATCAATTCGTCGTTTGCGCGATTTGGAAGCACGTTTTGAAACTGGCGAAATCAACCAGCTCACCAAAAAAGAGATTTTGCAGCTTACCCGCGAACAAGAAAAGCTAGAGCGTACGCTTGGTGGTATTAAAGAAATGGGCGGCATTCCTGATATGCTATTCATTCTTGATACAAACAAAGAAGCCATTGCTGTGCAAGAAGCCAACCGTTTGGGGATTCCCGTTGTTGCCGTTGTCGATAGCAACGCCAACCCAGATGGTGTTGATTACATTGTACCGGGCAATGATGACGCGATGCGTGCCATTACTTTTTATTGCGAATTGGTGCAAGCGGCGGTGCTTGACGGGTTGCAAACCGAATTGATGAAAAGTGGCGGTGACGCCGGTGCCGCAATTGAAGCGCCTGTTGAACCAGCTTTGGCTGAAATGGCGGCTGAAGACGCCGCAGTTGAGGCCCCGTCTGCTGATGCGGCGGCGGATGACGCGGCTGCCGAGGGTGCAGCCCAAGCGTAACATCTATGTGCCTGTGTTTTGCATGGATCGCCAAACACAGGTGCTTTTTTTGTTGTCTGGTGCAAGGCACCGACAGTTTGAACTGAAAAACAAGGATTATTCGACATGAGTGTGACTGCTGCTCTGGTAAAAGAACTTCGTGAAAAATCTGGCGCTGGCATGATGGATTGCAAAAAAGCGCTTGGTGAAACTGGCGGCGATATGGATGCCGCAATTGACTGGCTCCGCACAAAAGGGCTGGCAACAGCCGCAAAGAAATCTGGCCGGGTAGCGGCAGAAGGTTTGGTGGCTATCGCTGTGGCCGGAACTACGGGGGCTGTTGTTGAGCTCAACGCAGAAACCGATTTCGTTGCGCGTAATACGGAATTTCAGGGGTTTGCGTCTGCTCTGGCTGGCCTCGCGCTCGATGCGGCAGACCTTGATGCGCTGATGGCCGCTGATTTTCCAGAAACAGGCCGGACGGTTGCCGAAGAGTTGACCCAGAAAATTGCCACCATTGGCGAAAACATGTCATTACGCCGTATGCAAAAAATCGAAGTGTCGTCTGGTGTTGTTGTGCCGTACATGCATAACGCTACAGCGGATGGTTTGGGCCGGATCGGGGTGCTGGTTGGTTTGCAATCAGACGCTGACGCCGAAATGTTAACTGGGCTTGGTAAGCAATTGGCGATGCATATCGCCGCAACCGCACCAGCTAGTTTGTCAGTTGATGATCTTGATGCCGAACTTGTTGCGCGTGAGCGCGAAGTGCTGATTGAACAAGCAAAAGCATCTGGCAAACCTCAGGAAATTGCCGAAAAAATGGTCGAAGGTCGGATGAAAAAATATTATCAGGAAGTTGTGCTTCTTGAGCAGACATCTGTGATTGATGGTGAAACCCGTATTGCTGATGTCGTGGCAAAAGCCGGTAAAGACGCGGGTTCGGCTGTTGCTTTGACTGAATTTGTCCGGTTTAATCTTGGTGAAGGCATTGAGCGTGAAGAATCAGACTTTGCCGCTGAAGTGGCCGCGCAACTGTCTTAGAACGACTAACCACGTTAAATTTAGTTATGGAGCGCATGTGACGTGAGTGACCCGACCACAACCCAGTCTCAGCAACACTATAAACGTGTTATGTTGAAAATTTCCGGTGAATCCCTGATGGGCAAGCTACCTTATGGTATTGATCCGGAAATGGTTGGAACGGTTGCTCAACAAGTGAAAGATGTCGTCGCCACTGGCATTGAGGTTTGTCTGGTCATTGGCGGCGGCAATATTTTTCGCGGGGTATCCGGGGCTGCGGCAGGCATGGAACGGGCCACCGGTGACTATATGGGCATGCTGGCGACCGTGATGAATGCGCTGGCGATGCAAAATGCGCTCGAACAACTTGAAGTGCCAGTGCGGGTACAATCAGCCCTGACCATTAGCGCGGTATGCGAACCCTACATCAGGCGCCGTGCAACACGTCATCTTGAAAAGGGCCGTGTCGTTATTTTCGCCGCTGGCACGGGCAATCCATTTTTTACCACCGATACCGCCGCCGCGTTGCGTGCGTCTGAAATGAATTGCGAAGCGCTTCTCAAAGGCACGCGGGTAGATGGCGTATATTCAGCTGACCCGGAAAAAGATAAAACCGCAACGCGGTATGATAAATTGTCTTACATGCAGGTATTAACCGAAGATTTGCGCGTTATGGATGCGGCGGCTGTATCATTGGCGCGTGAAAATGCCATTCCAATTTTGGTGTTTTCTATCGAAACGCCTGGTGAATTTCAGCGTGTCGTGAAACATCAAGGGCGGTTTACCGTTGTGTGCTAGCGGCATCAGGCTTAAAATTCCAACTATACGATAGGGGACGGATATGTCGGAAATAGACATCGATGATATCAAGCGGCGCATGGAAGCAAGCCTCACAAGTTTGCAGAGCGAATTCATGGGGTTGCGCGCGGGGCGGGCGAACCCGGCGATGCTAGAGCCGATTATGGTTGATGCTTATGGGTCAAAAATGCCGCTAAATCAGGTTGGCAACGTATCGGCGCCTGAATCACGGTTGCTGACCGTATCGGTATGGGATGCATCAATGGCCCCGGCCGTTGAAAAGGCTATCCGCGAGTCTGATTTGGGACTAAATCCAATGGCCGAAGGTGGGCTGATCCGCGTGCCTATCCCGGATTTGTCTGAAGAACGGCGGAAAGATATGGTGAAAGTCGCCGGCCGCTATGCCGAAGCCTGCAAGGTGGCGATGCGCAATATCCGCCGCGATGGCATTGAAACATCGCGCAAAGCTGAAAAAGATGGGTTGATTTCAGAAGATGAACGCCACCAACAAGAAGCAGAAGTCCAAAAAGTAACTGACATATATGTGAAAAAAGTGGATGATGCTTTGGCGCATAAAGAAAAAGAAATCACTCAAGTCTAGTTTGCGATTCTAGGCGTGCCGGAGTCTGCCCATGTCAAACACTCCAAATCATGTCGCGATTATCATGGATGGTAATCGCAGGTGGGCGAAAAAACGCCGCCTTGAAGCCCTTTTGGGGCATGACAAAGGTGCCGAAACATTAAAGGACATCACCAAAAGCTGTGCGGACGCACATATCAATTGGCTGACTGTATTTGCCTTTTCATCTGAAAATTGGACTCGCCCAGAACATGAAGTGGCAGGTTTGATGCGGTTGATTGCCAAATTCATTGATACACAAGCACAAGAATTATTAGATGCCAATGTGCGGTTGCGTATCATTGGTCGGCGTGATCGGTTTGCCGATGATTTATGCACTGCCATTCACGATCTGGAACAGCGTTCATCCAAAAATACCGGGCTAAATCTGACGGTGGCGCTTGATTATGGTGGTCGTCAGGACATTGCCAGTGCGGCTCTGGCTGTTGCCAAAGAGATCGAGGCGGGCATGTTGACCGCAGATGATGTGAATGATGATTTGTTGAAATCGCGTATGTCGACCAAAATTCTGCCACCAGTGGATTTGCTCATTCGTACCGGGGGCGAAAAGCGGATTTCAAATTTCCTTCTTTGGGATTTGTCATATGCAGAGCTGTTTTTCAGCGACAAATTATGGCCGGATTTCACCCGAAGTGATTTGTTTGACGCCATAACATCGTTTCAAGGGCGCCAGCGCCGGTTTGGTGGTGGTTACTATGACAGCGATCAAACGCTTCGTGTCGTTGTGAGCGACTGACCATATGGTTGGTCTCCAGCTATCTGGCACGACGCGGCGTTTTATTGGGGTGTTGGTCCTGATACCCATTATCACGGCTGTTTGGATTGATGGAAAAATTGCCAGCATTGTGGTTGCGTTTTTGGGTGCTGGCATGGCGTATGAATTCAGCAAAATGCTGAAAATGCCTGCCATTATGGCAATCGCGCTTACGCTCCTCATCGCCGTGCAGTCATTGCCCGTCTGGGTGTTTGATGCGGGGGCGGCTTGGCATAGCGGGGCAGCGGCGGTGTCTTTTGGCGTTACCATGATGTATCGCGGGGCTTTAGCTGGGCTATTTGCGATCGCCTTATCGATATGTCTTTATTTTTCGGCGTTATTGCTGAACCAGACAGATGGTCACTGGTTGCTTTTGATGCTGGCCGCGGTGGTCGCGGCCTGTGACAGCGCGGCCTATTTTGTTGGCCGGTCTGTTGGCGGCGTTAAGCTGGCCCCTCTGATCAGTCCAAATAAAACAGTGTCGGGAAGTGTTGGCGGTATTATTGCCGCTATTGCAGTGATGGCGGGTTTTGCCGGCATACCCGCGTTGGCAACGATTGCCGGGTTGGGCCCCATCACTGGCTTGGATGTGGGCGTAGCGTTGTGTTTGGGGGGCGGCGTTGCGGTTTTATCGCAAATTGGCGATTTGCTGGAATCGGCTCTAAAACGACGTCTCAATGTCAAGGACAGTGGCTCAATATTGCCCGGTCATGGCGGTTTGCTTGACCGCTTTGATGGTTATCTTTTTACTGTCCCTGGGTTTTATCTATTCTTTTTCGCAATTTAGGGCACCGGTGGATGGGTACAATAAAAACCATAACGGTGATGGGGGCGACTGGATCTATCGGGCAAAGCACATTGGCGTTGGTACGACAATTTCCCGAATCGTTTTCCATCCATGCTTTGGTTGCAGGTAACGATGTAGACGGGCTGGCGGCGCTAGCCAGAGAATTTAGACCAAAAATTATTGGGCTAGGTGACGCAACAAAATTAGATCACTTGCATAAAGCGCTTGGCGGTATCGAAATTGATATTGTTGGCGGAGCGGCGGCTTGTTCAAAGATCGCCGCTATGCCTGTCGATATTGTTGTGGCTGGTATTGTTGGTATTGCCGGGCTGCCATCAGTGCTAGCGGCCGTGCAAGCTGGGCAGACCATTGCGCTTGCCAATAAAGAGGCGCTGGTGTCGGCTGGCGGGCTGGTGATGGCAGAGGCTGAACGATGTGGTGCGCATATTCTGCCTGTTGATAGCGAGCATAATGCGATCTTTCAATGTTGGCAGGGGTGGAAAGGACATGGGGGCAGGCAGGTGGCCCAAGCCGATACAGCGGCGCTCAGTCATATTTGCCTCACCGCGTCTGGCGGCCCATTTCTGGAAACGCCGCTTGAACATCTGCCAAACATGACGCCGCGACAGGCTGTCCAGCATCCGAATTGGAAGATGGGGCAAAAGATTTCGGTTGATAGCGCCACGATGATGAATAAAGGGCTGGAAGTGATTGAAGCCTATTGGCTTTTTGATTTGCGGCCAGATCAGATTGAAGTTTTAATTCATCCGCAACAAGCGGTGCATGGCATGGTGTATTTTCGTGATGGGTCAGTGGTGGCACAGCTTGCCGGGTCTGATATGCGGACGCCGATTTCCTATGCATTGGCATGGCCAGACCGTTTGCATTGGGCGTCTGATCGTCTTGATCTTGCCGCTATGGATCAGCTGACATTTGCGTCGGTTGACACACGGCGCTTTCCCAGCTTTGCGCTGGCGCGGCAAGCCTTGTGTGATGGCGGGGCCACCCCGGCAGTTTTGAACGCGGCAAATGAGGTGGCTGTCGCGGCTTTCCTGCAGGAAAAAATAGGGTTTAATCAAATTTCATCCATCGTTGAGACAGTTCTTGGCCAGGCCACCACTTTGCCAATTGATCATTTAGACGCGGTGATGGCGATTGACGCCGATGCACGGCAGTTAGCGGCAGAGGCTGTGACAAAAAACCGGCGTTACTTGTCACCTTAACTGCGCTAAGTTGTGTCGTTATGTGAAGCGCGGCGTATATAAATGAGTTCAGAGGGATATTGCCATGCCAGATTTAGGCGCAGCTGATTTAATCTTAGGATTTTTGCTGCTGATCACGCCAGTCGTGTTCATCCATGAATTAGGACATTACTGGGTGGCGAGGAAGGCAGGCGTTGTCGTTGATGTGTTTTCTGTTGGGTTTGGCCCAGAAATTTACGGCTGGACGGCAAAAACAGGCACCAGATGGCGCATTGCGGCCATTCCTCTTGGCGGCTATGTAAAAATGCGCGGTGACGATGATGCGGCAAGCACGCCGGCATCGCATGCGCCCCAGCAGTCTGGTAGCTTTGCCGGTGCTGGGCTGTATTGGCGCATGGCGATTGTGGCGGCTGGGCCTGCGGCTAATTTTATTTTGGGTATTGCGCTATTCGCAGCGGTTTATATGTCGGTCGGCAAGCAAATAATACCAGCTGTGATCGGGGATATTGTGCCAGATATGCCGGCGGCAGAGGCTGGTTTGCAGCCAGGTGACAAAGTCATTGAAATTGACGGGATTGATATCCGCAATTTTGATGATATGCGTGGTCTTGTTGTGGAAAGCCCGGGCAAGCCTCTGCAATTTATTTTGCTGAGAGATGGTCGGCAGTTAACAGTTGATGTGACGCCGCAATCGCAATTTAATGAACAATTGCAAATAAATATCGGGATTTTAGGGGTTACGTCACTTCCCGTTGGCGAATATAGCCGTCTTGGCCCGAGCGCTGCGATTGTGGCGGCAACGTCAGATGCGTTTCATATGTCGATTATGATTGTGCGCGGGCTTGGCCGCGCCATTACTGGCAATATGCAGCAAGGAGAGGTCGGTGGCCCAGTTCGAATTGCGGAAATTTCCGGCACTGTCCTAAATCAGGGCATCGTGCCGTTTGTTTTGCTGACAGCTGTTATTTCAATCAATTTGGGGCTGATTAATCTTTTGCCGGTACCAGCGCTTGATGGGGGGCATTTGACGTTTTTCATGTGGGAAGCAATCTTTGGCAAACCCCTACCTATTTGGGTGCAAGCTGGCTTAATGCGCGGGGGGATCGCCATTTTGATGGGGTTGACGCTATTTTTGGTTGTTGCAGATTTGATGCGGTTAATCGCCGACTGATCATGTCTCTGGGTAAAACATTTTGGAAAAACAATGCCAAAAGCGTTGGCTTTTGGTAACTTTGCCTTTCGCGATTGTTTTAGCCGGACTATAGTTTTTAAATTCAGTCACGACCCGGCCACAATATATTGGGACATTTGATGCGCAAATTATCGATAGCCTTTATAGCTTTTTGCATTTTTTCTTTTTATTACAATGTGATGCCGGTTCAGGCGCAAGCCACAACGGAACAAGTGCGCATTTCTGGCATCAAGGTTACTGGCAACCGGCGCGTTGCTGAAGGCACAGTCTTGTCGTATCTGCCAGTTCAGATCGGTGATGTTGTATCGCAAGGTGGGCTGAGCCAGTCGTTGGAACGTTTGTATGCGACCAATCTGTTCAAAGACATCAAGCTGGATATCGATGGATCGGTGTTAACCGTTACAATTGTCGAAAACCCCATCATAAACAGGGTCAATATTGAAGGAAATGATGTCATCACGGATGACAGATTGCTCGAGGTCATAGATGTGCAACCGCGCCGGGTTTATAATCGTCAGGTGGCGTTAGATGCGGCAGCAAAGCTTCTTGATGTCTACCGTGCTGGTGGGCGTTTTGCTGCGGTTGTTGAACCAAAAATCATCGAGCTAGACGAAAATCGTGTTGATCTTGTTTTTGAGGTTGATGAGGGGCCTCTGATCAAAATCAACTCTATCGTGTTTTCTGGTAATCAAAATTTCAGCGACCGTGCGCTCAGTCAGGCCATTGTTAGCCGGGAAAAACGCTGGTGGGCATTTTTAACGCCAAACGACAAATATGATGAAGGGCGTTTGGATTATGATGTCCGACTTTTGCGTCAATATTATCTCTCGCGTGGCTATGCTGATATTAATGTGTCGCGCGCGCGCGGTGGTTTGCTGCCGGATCGTAGTGGCTTTGCCATCACCTTTCTTATTGACGAGGGGGTGCGCTATAAAGTCAACAACATCAATATGACCAGTGAGATCGAAAATATCGATCTCGACTCTCTGAAAAGCCTGATGGCATTTGGGAATGATAACTGGTACGACGTGCGCCGCCTTGAACAGGGGTTGCTGGATATCTCCAATCAACTTGGGGCTTTCGGCTATGCATTCGTTGATGTTACGCCAGAGATTAAGACAGATCCCGCAACAGGCATGCTTGATATTGCCGTTAACATAGGTCAGTCACGCCGAAATTTTGTGGAACGCATTGAATTTGTTGACAATACAAGAACGTTGGATAGCGTTATCAGACGTGAATTTGAATTGGTTGAGGGAGACGCCTTTAACCAACTAAAACTAGATCGTTCCGTTAGAAATGTCCGTAATCTTGGTTATTTCAGCAAGGTGGACGTGCAAAACATCAGGGGAAGCAGTGCGGATCAAACCATCACCAGAGTCACCGTTGAAGAACAGTCAACAGGTGATTTCTCGATTGGCGTTGGCTATTCATCTCTGGATAAAACAAGCCTGACACTGGGTATAAATGAACGCAATTTTTTAGGAACGGGCCGCCGGGCTAGTGCATCGATCAGCACATCTGATACGCAAACAGATTTTGTTTTTGGTTTGACGCAACCCTATCTTTTTGGCCGGGATTTAACTGGCAGTATTGATGTATTTAAAACCAAATCAAGCGCGAATAATACCTCGACCAATCGGACAGGGTTTGATTTGGGGGCGCGGTTTAATGCGGCGAATGACGTGTATCATCGCGTCACTTACGGTATTTCGACTTCAAAAATCACCAATACAGCAACGTCGGCAACATCTGTCACCGGTGAAAATGGCAAATCACTGTTGAAATCTGCGGTCAGCTACACCATCGGCAAAGACACACGGGACAACCGATTTGACCCAACCGAAGGGTTTTTCACCGAGATTTCAGAGACTCTTTCCGGGGTCGGCGGTGATGTTAATTTTCTGCGCTCAAACTTTCGTGGTGGTTATTACAAACCCTATCTGTTTAAATCACTGGTCTTTGGTGTAAAAGGCCGGCTGGGGCATATCAGCGGGCTTGGTGACGATGTCACGCAGTCAGAAAGATTTTTTCTTGGGGGCCGAGACGTACGCGGGTTCGATTCAAACGGCATTGGGCCACGTGATACAGGGTCGGGCGGCGCTGTTGGCGGCAACAACATCTATAGCGGCACTGTCGAAATTGTATCAAACCTTGGTGTAACCAAAGATGCTGGTTTGAGATGGACAGTGTTTTCTGACTTCGGGTCTGTGTGGGCGACTGACTTTCCATCTGGCGTGACAAAACCGGATGAGCAAGCCATGCGGAGCAGCCTTGGCTTTGGTATCTTATGGAACACGGTGATTGGGCCGCTATCATTTTATTGGGCAAAGCCTCTGGCGGAACAAAGCCACGACAACACAAAAACCTTCCAATTCTCAATTGGCACGAGACTGTAAATGAAAAGATATGGCTTTCCTCTTTTTGCGGCACTTTGCGGCTATTTTGTCTGGGCCATGCCAGCCGTCTTGGCGCAAACCACAACCGAAACAGCACCGGCATCACAGTCAATGGAGGTGCGGCGTATCGGTCTTGCTGATCTCAATGGCATTTTGCGGGCGGCCGATGCCAATGTGAAAGTGCGCGAACTTCTCGACACACAAAGGCAAAAATTTCAAGATGAATTCAGTCTTGTTGAAGCTGAACTTCAGCAAACCGAAAGAGATTTGATGTCAAAGCGCGAACTGCTCTCAGCCGAAGAATATGACAAGCAAATCAAAGCCTTTCAGGCGCGTGTAACACAGCTTCAGCAAGATATTCAGAGAAAAAGGCAAGCTATTGATAATGCATATCAAAAAGCCCAGTCAGATATTCGTGCTGAAGCCTTGTCAATCATTACAGAAATTGCCAGAGATATGAATCTGGATTTGGTGTTAAACCGTGAGGCAAGCCTGATTTTCCTGCCACATCTCAACATTTCAGATGAGGTGCTAACCCGTCTTAACGAGCGTACCAAGAATGCACGCATAGAAATTCAAGTGCAAGAACCGCAGTCTCAATAGGCGGTTGTTTGATGTCTGTTGATCCTAGATTTTTCCGTATTGTTGATGGCATCAAGGCGGTTGACCTTGCTACCCGCCTCGGCGCGACGATCAGCGGCGGTGACACAGACCATATTATCACCGGGGTGGCCCCGCTGGCCGTGGCTGGAAAGGGCGAAGTGACCTATCAAAGCGGCGGACCGTTGGCAGATTGTGCGCCCAAGGCTGGTGCCATCATTATCACCACAGCGGATATTGCGGCTCAACTTGCAGAAACTGCCCAGCTTAAGAGTGAGCAAACGATCTTAATCGTCGATTATCCGCGCAGATCCTTTGCCGCCGCGCTTGATATGATTGTGCAGTCAACTGAACCGGAATCGCACAAGACCTCAATTGATCGGTCAGCACAAATCCATCCAAATGCGTCTGTTGGAGACGGCGTTGTGATCGGCGCTGGGAGCGTTATTGAGGCCGGTGCCGTGATTCAATCTGGTGTGGTAATAGGGACAAATTGTCATATCGGGGCGAATAGCGTTTTATCACACTGCGATATTGCCAGCCAGGTTCACATTGGGGCGGGTACGGTCATTGGAGATAGTGGGTTTGGGTTCGAAATGACAAAGGATGGTGCCATTCGCCTGCCACATGTCGGCATTGTGCGCATTGCTGATAGTTGCGGCATAGGCAATCAATGTTCTATTGATCGGGGCAGTCTTGGTGACACCGTGCTTGGCCGATCAGTGATGATCGATAACATGTGTCATATTGCGCATAATGTGCAGATTGGTGATCGCTCGATTATGGCAGCACAATGCGGAATTTCTGGCAGTGTTACGATTGGCAAAGACGTACAAATAGGCGGACAGGTAGGGATTGCACAGCATGTGACAATCGGAGATGGCGCTGTATTAACCGCACGAAGTGGTGTAACCAAGGATGTGTTGCCTAATACCCAAATGGCTGGGTTTCCGGCGGTTGAGGCAGGGCAGTATTGGCGCGAACGTGCGGCGTTGCGCCGTGTGTCAAAATCATCTGGGGCGCCTCGGAAAAACACTGAACAGAAATAAAATGCAATGAAAAATGAAGACTGGGCAGAAGGGGTGTGGAAATGGCAGATGTGATTGAGGTTATCAATATTGACCAGATTAAGAAGCTGATCCCGCATCGTGCACCATTTTTGCTGATTGACCGGGTGGAACATGTTGTTTTGGACAGCGAGGCCACCGGTATTAAAATGGTCAGTGGCAACGAACCCTATTTTGCCGGGCATTTTCCCGATTTTCCGGTGATGCCCGGGGTATTGATTGTTGAGGCCCTTGCCCAGACCGCATCGGTGATGGTGGCCGCCACGATTCCTGATTTAACAGTAGGCAAACTTGTTTTCTTCACCACTGTCGAAAAGGCGAGATTTCGCCAACCAGTGCGGCCCGGTGATGTTGTCAAACTGCATGTGGTCAAGAATACAAACAAAGGGCCGTTGTGGAAATTTGTTGGAAAAGCTTCGGTTGATGGCAAGCTTGTTGCCGAAGCTGATTTCGGTGCAATGATTGTAGACCCGGACCGTTAGATCATGACACAAAACATTCATCCAACGGCGATCATTGATAATGCTGCAAAACTTGGTAGCAACGTGTCCATTGGCGCCTATAGCGTGATTGGCCCAGATGTCACAATTGGTGACGGTGTAAAGCTACATAGCCATGTTGTGATTGATGGCTGTACCTTTGTTGGCGCGGGATGCGAGGTGTTCCCATTCGCCATGCTGGGCGGCGCGCCGCAACATACCCGCTATGATGGTGAAAGATCGGAATTACATATTGGTAAAAATTGTGTGATCCGCGAACATGTGACGATGCATCCAGGCACCGCCATTGATGCTATGAAAACGGTTGTTGGTGATAATGGGCTGTTTTTTGCTGGGGCGCATGTGGCACATGATTGTGTGGTTGGAGACAATGTTATTTTTGCGAATAATGCCGCGCTTGGTGGCCATGTAAAGATTGGCGATCATGTGATGCTGGGTGGATTTGCAGCGGTTCAACAATGGTGCCGGGTGGGGGATCATGCGATGATAGGGGCGCATAGCCTGGTTGATGCGGATGTAATTCCGTTTGCCATTGCCGCCGGTAATCGTGCGACATTGAGTGGTATTAATGTGATTGGTCTTGAACGGCGTGGATTTTCACCCGAAATCATCACCGGGCTACGCGATTTGTTCCGCAATTTGATCCGTGGGGGCGGGTTGTTTGCGACACGCCTTGCGGCGGCCGAGGAACGGTTCTCGGGAACCGCTGAATATGATGCTGTGTTTGAATTTATAAGCATGGCGGGCCGCAATGGGGTTTGCCAATCCTATAAGCGTCCGTGAACCGGGTGGGCAGGAGACAATATGACGCGTCTTGCCATAATTGCCGGGCAGGGGAATTTGCCGCTTCAGGTTGCGCGGGCAGCTGATGAACAAGGCCTTGATGTGGTTATCTTTCCCATTGAAGGTCAGGCAGACGCCGTGTTTGATGATTTTGTCGTTCAACCTGTCAGGCTTGGCGCAATTGGACAGACACAGGGCTTTTTGAAACATCATGACTGTCGCCAAATGGTGATGGTTGGTAAGGTTGTTTGGCCATCGCTTGGTGCGTTGCGGCCAGATGCGGCCGGCATGAAGCTTTTAGGCAAGCTAATCAAGCGCGGTGATGACTCGGTCTTGCGGGTGATTAGCCAATTTTTTGCTGAACATGGGGTCAAAACTTTGCCGGTAAACATGTTTCTAGACGGGCGTGCGATGCCATCTGGGCATGTGGCTGGGCCCAGTGTTGATGAACATGGCGAATCCTTAATTGAGATCGGCGTGTCTATTTTGGACAAATTGGGCGCGTGCGATGTGGGGCAATCTGTTATCGTGCAAAATGGGCGAGTTCTGGCAATTGAGGCCGCCGAGGGCACATCAGCCATGCTCGCGCGTTCAGCAGATTTGATTGATTCAGACGCAGGGCCGGCGGTATTTGTGAAAATGCAAAAATCGGGTCAGGATCACCGGCTTGACACACCTTTTGTGGGTGCTGAGACCATGCGGGCCGCAGCGGCCGCTGGGATTAATATTTTGGCCATTGAGTCTGGCGCTGTCATGCTGGCTGATGACCTGCAAAAATTGGCTGACATATGCACAGAATACGGCATGAGTTTTGTTGGCATATCGGCAACGGCAGGCACATGACCGCCCCCATTTTTATTCTGGCTGGAGAGGCATCTGGTGATCTGTTGGCTAGTCGCATCATGCGTGCAGTTAATGC
>JAYOVO010000001.1:0-15572 GCA_038151495.1 Alphaproteobacteria bacterium | reverse complement strand
AGCCCCGATCATTCACACGGTTGCCCCAACGGTATGGGCGTGGGGCATGTGGCGGCGCCATAAATTTGCGCGTGTTTTTGATGGGTTATTATGCCTATTTCCGTTTGAACCAGATTATTTTGTCCCATTGGGGCTTCCCAGCCATTTTATCGGCCACCCGGCAGCATTTGATATCCAGCCACAACCGCCAACAAAAAAGGCATCAACCTGTCCAGCCAGCGCGCCGCAGATCGCCATTTTGCCGGGCAGCCGCATGTCTGAAATCAAATATATTTTACCGATCATGCTATCGGCGGTTGAGCTTTTAAAAGATGTGTTTCCAAAAGCTGTCTTTACGCTACCAGCGGTACCAAGGCTTCACCATCAGATCAGCGCAATCTGCGCGGGAAGACCGATCAAGATCGTTGATGGTGATGCCAAATTGGCGGCCACATTAACCAATTGTGACGCGGTGATGGCGGCGTCAGGGACAGTGACGCTAGAAGCGGCACTATACGGGGCGCCAGGCGTGGCCTGTTATAAGGCTGGGTGGCTTAGCGCCACATGTGGCCGGATGATTGTTGATATGAAAAAAGTGATACTGCCAAACGCCATTTTGGGGCATGAGGTCTATCCATTTTTATTTCAGGAACGTCTCACCGCCGCCAAGTTATCAAGTGCGGTGACAGGCATCCTCAATGACCCGCAAGCAAAATCAAATGCCCAGGATACGGCCCAGAAATTGCGGGCCAAACTTGTGGGTGAATCAGGGCAATTTGACAAGCTGGTGATTGATGCCTTGGCCACATGGCTAGGCCCAGTGCCGCCTAAAATCAATTAACGTTTGGCAAGATCGACAAAGGCACGTTGTTCTGGGCCGGTATAAAGCTGGCGTGGACGACCAATGCGTTGTGCCGGGTCTTTGATCATTTCATTCCATTGCGCAATCCAACCGGTTGTACGCGCCACAGCAAATAACACGGTAAACATTGAGGTCGGGAAACCCATGGCTTTGAGGATGATGCCTGAATAGAAATCCACATTCGGATAGAGTTTCTTTTCAATGAAATAGCTGTCCTCAATCGCAATCCGTTCGAGTTCCATTGCCAATTCCAGAAGCGGGTCATGAACGCCTAATTTGCCAAGCACGTCATGACAGGCTTTGCGCAACACTTTGGCACGCGGGTCAAAGTTTTTATAAACGCGATGACCAAACCCAAACAACCGGAATGGGTCATCACGATCACGCGCTTTTTCAATATATTCAGGGATGTTCTTTTTATGGCCGATTTCGTTCAGCATATTCAGAACGGCCTCGTTTGCACCGCCATGTGCAGGCCCCCATAACGAGGCAATGCCAGCGGCGATACAGGCAAATGGATTGGCCCCGGATGATCCAGCAAGCCGCACTGTAGATGTTGACGCATTTTGTTCATGATCAGCATGCAGGATCAAAATTTTATCCATGGCATCGGCTAAAATTGGGTCAACCACATATTCTTCCGCCGGAACAGCAAAACACATATGCAGGAAATTTTCCGCATAGGATAGATTGTTGCGCGGATAGTTGAATGGCTGACCAAGCGAATATTTATAGGCCATCGCCGCCAATGTAGGCATTTTCGCGATCAAGCGACGTGATGCAATCATCCGTTGCTGCGGGTCGTGAATGTCGGTTGAGTCATGATAAAAGGCTGATAGCGCTCCGGTCACACCGCATAAAATGGCCATTGGGTGAGCGTCACGCCGGAATCCCCGCAAAAAGATCGACAATTGTTCATGCACCATGGTATGGCGGGTGATGGCGGTATCAAATGCGGCTTTTTCTTCGGCTGTTGGCAGGTCACCGTCGAGCAACAGGTAGGCAACTTCGAGAAAATCAGATTTTTCGGCAAGATCCTCGATCGCATATCCGCGATGCAACAAAATACCTTCTTCACCGTCAATATAGGTTAGCCCTGATACACATGACCCGGTGGCACCATAGCCCGGGTCAAAGGTGAACATGCCAGTTTCTGCATAAAGCTTGCGGATATCAATAACGTCCGGGCCAATCGTGCCGGTGCTGACAGGTAGCGTTACCGATTTTCCTGTGCTGTTGTCTGTTAGCGTAACAGTTTTTTCAGGAGCTTGACTGTCGGCCATTGGCGAACCTCTTAAAGATACGGTTTGAAGAATAACACACCGGCTGTCGTGCAAATTGAGCAATTTACCTGCGCTTATATGACTTACCGCAAACGCATATTATTTGCAAGCTACACGAAGTCTCGCTAACGTCTCAGCCTCGCCAAGAACCGCCATGATATCAACGATTGACGGCGATTGTTTTGTGCCGGTGATCGCTGCCCGTAACGGCAAACCAATATCACGCATTTTCAAGCCATTATCTTCCAAAAATCTCTGAATATGGCTGTTTAAATCATCCTTTTTCCAGCTTGTATCGGTCAGATTGGTGGCAAGTTTTAACAAGTTGCTTTTGGCATCATCGTTCAGCAATGCGCTTGCTTCTTCGGTCATGTCTGGCGCGCCATCATGCACCAGATATCCAAGCTGCGACACAATATCAAGATGCGTTTTGGCGCGTTCCTGTAACAGTGGGAGCAGGGCAATCACCCGGTCTTTGGCAGATGCGCTGGTTGGGGCGATATGCGGCGCGATCAAATCATACAATGTTGCAGAATCAAGCTGTTGCAGATAATGGGCATTAACGCCGCGGAGTTTTTCAAGATCAAACCGGGCTGGCGATTTGCCAACATTGTCTAGCGAAAACAATTCAATGGCCTGTTCACGGCTGAAAAATTCGGTATCACCGTGGCCCCAGCCAAGCCGCAACAGATAATTAACCATCGCATCTGGCAAAAATCCCATGTCACGATAGGCATCAACGCCAAGAGCGCCATGCCGTTTGGATAATTTTGCGCCATCGCTGCCATGGATGAGGGGGATATGAGCAAAAACAGGGGCTTGCCATCCCATGCCCTGATACACCATCAGCTGGCGGAACGCGTTATTCAAGTGATCATCACCGCGAATAACATGGGTAATGCCCATATCATGGTCATCGACAACCACGGCTAGCATGTAAGTTGGGCTGCCATCACCGCGCAAAATTACCATATCATCCAAAACCTTGTTTTGAATGGTCACGGCCCCTTGAACGGCGTCTTCAATCGTGGTGCTGCCATCTGATGGCATTTTCATACGCACCGTAAATGGCCGGTCTGGCGCATCAGCCGGGTCTTTATCGCGCCATGGTGATCGTAGCGGGGCACCGGTTGCCTGACATTCTGCACGAAGTGCTTGTAGTTCAGAATCATCTAAAAAGCATCGATAGGCCGCCCCTTTTTTGACAAGTTCGGCGGCGATATCTGCATGGCGCTGGCTTTGGGCAGATTGGCTGACCGCAGGTTTGTCGCCGCCAAGCCCCAGCCAGTTTAGCCCCTCATGAATAGCCGCCACCGCGGCATCAGTTGAGCGGGCTTTGTCGGTATCTTCAATGCGCAGCAGATAGGTACCGCCATGATGCCGGGCAAAAAGCCAGTTGAATAAAGCCGTACGGGCGCCGCCAATGTGAAGATATCCGGTTGGAGAGGGCGCAAAGCGGGTGACAACATTCATAATTCATTAAAGCCTTTCTGCTAGGCTGGGACGGCAGTTCATAACTGGCGCAAATGTACAACAATGCAGGCGAGAATGGCACCCCTGATTATTGCCGAGCGGCGTATCATCTTGTTTCTGATCAGCTTTATTGCAGGCATCATCTGTTTTCACCAGCTTGATCATATTGGGGCGTTGGCCAAGCCCTTGTTGCACATTACCAGCGCGGCATTTTGTGTCACTTTTACCCTCGCGATCATCCATGTTTGGCTATGGGTTCAGGCGCGGTCAGGTGCATTTTTGGGTATGGCGATGTTTTCACTCATTTGCGGTGCTATTGGCTATGCGCTTGCCGCACTTCAATATACCGTGCATCAACCCGCGCAGTTGGACGCGCCACTGAGCGCGGCGGTGACAGCCAAAATTATTGATATTGATGGGCGGGCATCTGGTCGTAGCCGTCTATGGCTAGAGGTGATCGATACAACGCCGCGTCATCAGAACCTGTTAGATGCTAGATTGCGCCTATCGAGTAAAGTTGTGCCAAAGGGGGCGGTTATTGGCGCTGTGGTTGAAATGCGCGCACGGTTATTTCCGCCGCCACGTCGTATCTTGCCGGGCACGCCCGATTTTAGCCGCAATGCCCGCATTGCTGACATTGCCGCCAGCGGCTTTGTGACCTCTGATATCCATGTTGTGGCACCGCCATCCAAACTTTCCGCGGCGCTCTTTCTTGGCGGTGTCAGGGCAAATCTGGCCGCCACCTTGCATCGTGATCTGAAAATGCCGGCTGGCGGTATCGCGGCGGCGCTTATTGTTGGTGATCGGCGATTTATCAGCGACCCCATTTATGACCTGTTTCGTGCTTCTGGACTTGCACATTTGCTTGCCATTTCAGGTTTGCATATGGGGCTTTTATGTTTTGGTTGCATGGCGGCATTGCGCTTTTTTGCCGCCTTGTTTCCAAAAATGGCAAGCCGTTTGGCGGTACATAAATATGCCGCGGTGATCGCTGTTTTGATTGGCTTAATCTATGTGATTTTATCTGGTGCTTCGGTAAGCGCCGTTCGTGCATTTATCATGGCGTTGCTTGTTATTTTTGCGGTTCTGATTGACCGGCGCGCGCTTACCATCAGAAATGTTGCGCTGGCCGCCTTTGTGATTTTGGCAATTAATCCGGTTGCGGTGTTTGGTGCTGGCTTTCAGCTGAGTTTTGCCGCGACCGCTGTCTTGGTCATGGCCTATGAAAAATCCCTTTATCGGCCACCAGCACGGCGGCACCGGATTATCGGCTATTTGATTGGCATTTTCGCGGCGTCAGTGTTGGCAAATTTCGCGACAGCGCCATTTACAGCCCAGCATTTTGGTAGTTTTACCCCTTGGGGCGTTCTGGCCAACATGATTGCGATCCCGCTTACTGGATTTTGGATCATGCCATCAGCGTTGCTATATATGATGGCGTTACCATTAGGGCTTGATAGTGTGATCGGGCCAGTGTTTGCATCTGGTATTTTGGCAGTGATAGAAATCGCGGCATTTTTCGCCAAATTGCCATTTGCCGATACCGCGTTATCACCGCCGGGCTATGTGGTGCTGATGCTTTTGGTGGGCGGCATCGCTGTTTCTTATACATTGGTCAAGCCCATGCACTTGGCCGGGTGGGGGCTGGCCACATTGGCGATCTTGTTGTGGATCATGAAACCGGTGCCTGACGCGGTGTTATTTGCGGAAAACCGCAAGCCAACATTGGTGGTTGCCAGTGCCAATGGTCATCTGGCCACATATGGGCAATTGTCCGATTTTCTGATGGATATGGCGGCCTTGCGTCTTGGTCAAAAGCATGCGGGTGATAGCTATCAAAATTGTGATGGGGGGTGCCGTCACCAGTTGCGGTCGGGTCAGTTGGTTGCCATTGTGACGAAGAGACACGGTCTTTCCGCCGCATGTGATGATCCAAAAGCCGCTTTTATCATCTCGATGGCGCCGCCGCTCTATCCGTGTAGATCCACAAAGCCAATCTATTATTTTACTCAAAGAATAAAAGGCAATTATCTGTTATTTATAAATAAAAACAGAATTATATTTACCACTAATAATTCCGTATCAGGCCAGCTAGCTTGCCTTGCACCTCAACCTCGCCCGTGCTGAAATACCGGGTTTCATATTTCGGGTTCGCCGCTTCAAGGCCAATCCGGCCGGGTTCTTTGAGCAGGGTTTTCAGAGTTGCTTCTTGCTTGTTGATGAGGGCGACGACAATATCGCCATGATGCGCTGTATCCGCGCGCTGGATTAAAACTGTATCACCTTCAAGAATGCCAACGCCGGTCATAGAGTCACCAACAATTTCCAGGGCGAAATGTTCGCCGCTGCCAATCATGCTGGCGGGTACCTCAAGATGATTTGTCGGATCGCTCAACGCCTCTATCGGGGTGCCAGCGGCAATCCGTCCCAAAAGCGGCAATGTCACTTGCTCGACAGCGTCGGTCACCGCACGGGCAAACGTATTTCCAGCATTGGCCGGTCGTAAAATATCAATGGCGCGCGCCCGGTTCGCCAACCGGCGGATATAGCCGCGTTCTTCTAGCCCAGATACCAAACGGTGGATGCCGGATTTTGATGCCAGCCCCAAGGCGTCGCGCATCTCGTCATATGATGGCGGCACGTCATGTGTTTCCATATGTGATGTTAGAAATGCCAGCAGTTCACTTTGTTTTTGCGTGAGCATAACATACCCCTCTGCCAAAAAATCTGGTTACGTTCATGTAACGTTCTATCTATGTTCACGTTTTTGCGCAAGCTGTTTTTTGTGCCAGATCAATTTTTGGCCGGGGTGTGGTAGGGTTTTGACTAGATTTTGGTCGGGTGTATCGATGTTGCTTGCAAGTGGCGCGCAAAGAAAAATGGGTTAGAAAAGGCGCGGCATAGGCAGGATCGAGACGATATCACCGGCGGTTAGTGGCGGGTCAAACGGTGGTCTGACGATAAAGGCATCGGCATGGGCAAGTGTTGCCATCATAGAGCTGTCTTGACGTTGGGCTGGGCGCACGCTGGTCACACCATGATCATCACGCCCCATGCTGGCACGAATATAATCCTGCCGCAGGTCGTTTTCGGGAAGATCGGTTGTGATTGTGGCAGAAAACAAATGCTGTTGGTGCGTGCCGCCGCCCAATTTGCTGATCGCCGGGGCTAAAAACACCAAGGCACAAACCGCGGTGGATACCGGGTTGCCGGGCAGACCCAACAGCGGGGTGTTGCCAATCTTGCCCCAAATCAGCGGTTTGCCGGGGCGCATGGCTATTTTCCAGAAATCCAGCGCGCCGTCCGCCAGATCACCCACAATATGGTCGTGATTGCCAACAGATGCCCCGCCTGTTGTGACCACCATATCAAGATTGGTCGCGGCCATCACTGCATCTGACACCGCGCCCGGTTTGTCGGCCGCAATGCCAAGATCAACAGCTACGGCACCGCAGCTTTTGACAAAGGCAGATAAAAACGCCGCATTTGAGCTGATAATTTGGCCGGGGCCGGGGGTCTGGCCGGGGGGAACAAGTTCGTCACCAGTTGATAAAATGCCGATGCGCGGCGGTTGTGATACAACCGCGCTTGTTGCACCAGCGGCAATGGCCAACCCAATACAGCGGGCAGATAAAAGCGTGCCTTTGCCGAGCGCCAGCGCACCAGCCGAGATATCAAGCCCAGCTGGCCGGATATAGCGGCCCTTGGCCGCGCCTTCACGCACAGTGATCACGGTATGATCAGCCTCGCTGGTCGCATCAACATTTTCTTGAATGATGATTGTGTCCGCACCATCTGGCACATAGCCGCCAGTAAATATACGCACCGCCTGTCCGGCCTCAACACGGCCAGCCCATGGGTGACCAGCAGCTGATTCTCCGATACGGGTCAGTTTTGCTGGACAATCCGCCACATCATCCGCCCGCACGGCATAGCCATCCATTGCCGATACATCATGCGGCGGCAATGTCAGTTTGGCGTGGATGTCTTCGGCCAGAATCTGTCCAAGCGCTTCGGTCAGCAAAAGACGCGTTGGCATGGTTGGCGATAGTGATGCCAAAATTCTGTCCAAGGCCGCATCGACTGACAGCAAGCTGGATCGGTTGCGGCTATTCGCCATCAAACAAACCTGATTTGCCGCCAGATTTATGGGTCAGGCGTATCGCGCCGATTTCCATGCTTCGGTCAACCGCCTTGCACATATCATAAATGGTCAAACCTGCGACGCTTACCGCAGTCATCGCTTCCATTTCGACGCCTGTCGGCCCAGTTACGGTGCAAGTTGCGGTGATGATGATTCCCGGCAATCTGTCGTCTGGATCGAGATCAATGCTAACATGGTCAAGGCCCATTGGATGGCACAGCGGGATCAGCGCAGCTGTCTGTTTGGCCCCCACAATGCCAGCCAATCTTGCAACGGCCAGAACATCACCTTTTTTGGCGGTGCCGTCACAAATCATTTTCAGCGTTGCTGGGGCCATTTTAACGTGGCCTTTGACAATGGCACGCCGGGCGGTTGCAGGCTTGCTGCCGACATCGACCATATGGGCGTTGCCATCACCATCAAAATGGGTAAATTCAGCCATCAGTCCATCCCCGTGAATACTTTTACGTCGCGTAATAGCGCGCAGGCCCGTACGTTAGCCCTTCCGCATGTTAGCCCGCCCGCGCGGTTGCGCCAACTGGGTTGGCAAGAATTGTCGCTGTTGCCGCCGCCACATCATCCGCCCGCATCAGTGATTCGCCGATTAAAAAACAGCGCGCACCACTTCTGGCCATGCGGGCAAGATCTGCCGGATGAAACAGGCCACTTTCAGCAACAGCAACCCGATCTGCCGGTAAATGTGGCAACATGGCTTCGCCCACATCGAGCGATATTTCCATGGTTTTCAAATTGCGATTGTTGATGCCAATAAGCGGTGATTTTAGTTTTTTCGCCCGTTCAATTTCGGCATTATCATGGCATTCAATCAGCACATCCATGCCATATTCAAAAGCGCAGGATTCGAGTTCAGCCGCGGTGGCATCATCCAACGCGGCCATAATTAGCAAAATACAATCAGCCCCAAGACCGCGTGATTCGACGATTTGCAACGGGTCGATCATAAAATCCTTGCGCAGAACCGGCAGGCTGACAGCCGCGCGTGCCGCCACCAGAAATTCTGCCGCGCCTTGGAACCAATTACGGTCGGTCAGTACCGACAAACAACTAGCCCCGCCTTGTTGATAGGCGCTGGCAAGGCTTGCCGGGTCAAAATCGGCGCGGATCAATCCTTTTGATGGGGATGCCTTTTTCAATTCGGCAATTAACCCATAGCCGGTTCGCGATGCGGTTTCTAGCGCCGCCACAAACCCGCGCGGCTTGGATGCGGCTTGTGCCGCCTGATGCAGATCGGCAAAGCTGTTATGCGCCGCAAGATGGGCCACCTCATCACGCTTTTCGTCAATAATCTTTGCCAGCACATTATCCATCATGGGGTCTCCGCAAACGCCATTAACTGTTGGTGATGGCAACAAGCTTGTCTAGCGCGGCGCGGCCGTGACCATCATCAATGGATGCGGTTGCGCGCGTTGCGGCGTCATGTAAATTTTGTTCATGTCCACCCGCAACAAGGGCCGCCGCCGCATTAAACAGGACGATATCACGATAGGGGCCGGTCTCGCCATCAAGCAGGGCGCGTAAATAATGCGCATTATGCGCGCCATCACCGCCGCGCAATACATCCAGCGTGACCGTTGGCAGGCCAATATCTTCGGGTGAAATGGTGAATTCTGTGACGGTTCCGTTTTTCAATTCGGCAACATATGTCGGGCCTGTGGTGCTGACTTCGTCCAACCCATCAGCCCCATGTACAACCCATGCGTGCGTGGTGCCGAGTTCTGCCAGGACATGGGCAAAGGGCGCACAATAGGTGCGGTCATAAACGCCAACCATAATGCGTTTGACCAAGGCCGGGTTTGCCAGTGGCCCCAACATGTTAAAGATGGTGCGCACCCCAAGCGCGGCGCGCACAGGTGCTACATGGCGCATTGCCGCGTGGTGGCGTGGTGCCATTAAAAAGGCAATATTGGCTTCGTCCAGGGCTTGTTTCACCAATGCAAAATCACAATCAAGCTTGATGCCAAGGGCGGATAGCACATCGGCGGCACCACTTTGTGATGACACCGCTTTATTGCCATGTTTGGCAACCGGAATGCCGCACCCAGCAACGACGAAGGCGCTGGCTGTTGAAATATTATAAGTGCCAAACCCATCGCCGCCGGTGCCAACGATATCCATGGTCGCGTCACTAGCGGTGATTGTGGTGGCTTTTTCACGCATGACGGCCGCCGCCGCGGCAATATCGGCAACCTGTTCGCCGCGCATCCTCAGCGCAATCAGGAACGCTCCCATCTGGGCTTCGCTCACGTCGCCATTCATGATTTCTTGAAAGCATGCACGAATGGAATCGGGGCCAGGGCGTTCACCTTGGATCAGACTTGTAAGGGCAGATTTTATAACGTCAGACATGGAAAATTTCCTGATAAGAAGACTGCAGACTATGCCCGGCCGACTATATTGACCCAACAAAGGCAATGCAAGCCTGCCATGGGCGCAGGGCATGTCGGCCAGCCTTGGCAGAGATGCGCTGGTTAATGGCGTTATGCTGGATACATAATCAAGCATAGGAGAGGGGGATGGGGCAAAAACAGATTGTCACCCGAACGCAAATTGCAAAAATGCCGGGTGCGGACGCGACGCATTTTTTGAACAGCCGCGCTGGTTGTATCACAAAATCACTTGGTGATCGTGCCGGGCTTCAAACATTCGGGTTTCATTTGATCAATCTGCCAGTTGGTTCAGTGGCGTCAGAATTTCATCGTCATTTATGCGAGGAAGAATGTGTCTATATTCTTGAGGGCACCGGCGTGGCGCGGATTGGACCTGATATGTTTCAGGTCGAAGCCGGAGATTTTATTGGCTATCCGGCTGGTGGCGAGGCGCATGATCTGCGCAACACCGGCTCATCACACATGATTTGTATTATTGTTGGACAACGGCTGGGTTTTGACGTGGTTGATTATCCAGAGCAAAATAAACGGATGTATCGGCATGCGGGCCAGTTGGCTGATCTTGTCGATATTGCCGCCGTCAGCCACCCGCGATTATCGGCTGACTAGGCGTATATATCTTTGATCGCTGGGGGGCTTATGCGTGCATCTGCCCGGGAAAACGCTCATCCAAACGTAAAATTTGTGATTCTAGCTGGCCAAGCTGATCGCCGGACACAGTTTGGTGGCCGCAGATATCCAGAAATTTTGCCAAAATCCGGTACCCAGCGACAGATGCGATTGATTCGGGATGAAATTGTACGCCATGAATTTCGGCATTGTTATGTGATATCCCCATGATCGCGCCAGCTTCGGTGCGGGCGGTAACGGTCAAATCATCGGGCAGATTGCTTTCATCAACCACCAGCGAATGATAGCGGGTAACCGGAAATTTTTCTGGGCAAAGCGCAAATATATCAGACGCCACGTCATTGCTATGGGTGCGCACAACACGCGATAATTTGCCATGGACAGGTGGGTCGACGCGTTTGACACTGCCACCAAAAGCACAAGCCAATGCCTGATGGCCAAGGCAAACCCCCAACAAAGGCACGCCAGCGTCATGACATAACGATATCAATTCAATGGTCATGCCAGCGTCTTCGGGTATGCCGGGCCCGGGCGAAATAATCACCCCTTGTGGCTGTTTCGCAATAATAGCTGGTGCGGTGCAGGCATCATTGCGGATAATTTCCACATCAGCCCCCAGATCAGATAAAAAATGCCACAAATTCCATGTAAAGCTGTCGTAATTATCGATCAGGATAAACATAGTAAATCTTTCCGGCGAGACGCCATATCGACAATGGGCATATTAACCCCTGAATAACGAAAGCACCAAATAACAGTTTCTTTTCTATCAATCTGCCCTATGTCTTTCAATTGAATTGTTGTGACTGGCAATAAATATCAGAAACAATTGTAAAAAAAATGTGGTAAAATAGAACCACATATATATAACATTGAATTTAAACGAAAAAATAAATTTTCTTTTCAATAATTTATTTGACCTATGCGGAAAACCCGCCTATAACCCGCGGCAATGGTGATCCGTACAGGGTGTCTGGCGGGTCATGGACTCAGTGGAGATTGTAACATGCCTTTGCCAAGGACATATGTCGCAACGCCAAAAGATATCGAGAAAAACTGGTTCGTTATTGATGCAGCCGATCTCGTTCTTGGGCGTCTTGCGTCTTTGGTCGCGATGCGGGTGCGCGGAAAGCACAAGCCGACCTATACGCCGAACATGGATTGCGGCGATCATATCATTATCGTAAATGCCGAAAAAGTGCGTCTGACCGGAAATAAACGGTCACAAAAGACCTATTATTGGCATACCGGTTATCCGGGCGGTATCAAAGAGCGGACAGCCGATAAGATTCTGGATGGACGGTTTCCAGCGCGGGTCATCGAAAAAGCCGTACAGCGGATGATTCCACGTGGCCCGCTTGGTCGTCAGGCAATGCGTAATCTGCATATCTATGCCGGCCCAAGCCACCCACATGAAGCACAACAGCCTGTCGCGCTGGATATTGCCAGCATGAACGACAAGAATAAGAGGTAGTCATGGCCGAAGAAACGCAAACTGCAGACGTTCAAGCTGCGAATTCAAAAGCCGAAGGCATGGCCGCACTTGGTGCACTTTCTGGCGATGCGCCAGCTGAAGCCGCGCCGCAGGCACCTGCCGAACCTAAAATTGATAATCTTGGCCGGTCATATGCCACCGGGCGTCGTAAAGATGCCGCGGCACGTGTATGGGTCAAGCGTGGCACCGGTCAGATGACCATCAATGGCAAAAATGTTAGTGAATATTTTGCCCGCCCGGTGTTGCAGATGATTTTGGCACAGCCATTTGAGGCAACAGAGCGTCTTGGCGAATTTGATGTCATCGCAACTGTTCGCGGTGGTGGTTTGTCAGGTCAAGCCGGTGCGGTACGCCATGGCATTAGCCGGGCGTTGACGTTATTCGAACCGGGCCTGCGCCCAGCGTTGAAATCAGGTGGCTTCTTAACACGTGACCCACGTGTTGTTGAACGGAAGAAATATGGCAAGGCCAAAGCCCGTCGCAGCTTCCAGTTCTCAAAGCGCTAAATCACGCACCATTACTTTTGTTTCGAAAGAGCCGCAGTTTTGCGGCTCTTTTTTTGTTTGCATGGGAAAAAAATGCGGCAACCGCCAGATCCCGGCAAATCCGGTTGCTGGTGATGGCAAGCTATGCCATGGTTTTTGCCTTGAAAACATTTTGTAAAAGAAAACATTTTGCAAAAAAATAGGGGGCGGCGTGGATAACAGGCTGACTGGGCGGTGCCATTGCGGCGGGGTGGTGTTTGATGTGCCCGCGTCGCTTGATTTTAGCGCCGCAAGGCGGTGTGATTGTTCATTTTGCCGGCGCCGCGCCGCGGTTATGGTCAGTTGCCCCCTAGATTCGCTGAAGATACAGCAAGGCGATGATATATTGGCGCTGTATCAATGGAACACCCATACCGCCCGGCATTATTTCTGCAAAATTTGCGGTATTTATACCTTTCATCAACGCCGCACAGACCCGTCGGTTTATGGCATTAATATTGGCTGTTTTGACGATCTGGATTTAGCGGCTTTTCAAGATGTGCCAATGGCAGATGGTGTGTCGCTATCGCTGGTGCATCGATGACATTGCGGCATAGAGCGTGTCCACTTTCTGTTGATGTTGTTATTATGTTGACAATTTGTTGATAAATTATTAACGTGTGTGTGTAGCGGTGCTTTGATGGCCACTGGATGAGCGGAGATGCGGTGATGAATGAGATGACGAAACGGGACAAATCTGGATGGCAGTTTTGGGTCGATCGTGGCGGCACATTCACCGACCTTGTGGCTTGCCGACCAGATGGCCAGCTGGTCACGCATAAATTGCTCTCGGAAAACCCTGAAGCCTATGATGATGCCGCTTTGCAGGGCATCCGCGATCTGATGGGGGTGGCATCAGGCGCACCGCTGCCAGCAGACCAGATAGATGCCATCAAAATGGGGACAACTGTGGCGACCAATGCCTTGCTTGAACGTAAAGGTGACCGCACATTGCTTGTTGTGACCCGCGGCTTCCGCGATCAATTGCGTATCGCCTATCAGGCGCGGCCGCGTTTGTTTGACCAGCATATTGTGTTGCCAGAAATGCTGTATGAGCGAATTGAAGAGGTCACCGAACGGGTTGATGCCAATGATAATATCATCGTGCCGCTTGATCTGGATGATTTGGAACCGCGCTTGCGATCCGCCTATGATGCGGGAATCCGCGCCATTGCCATTGTGTTGATGCATGGCTACCGGGTGACAGCGCATGAAGAAAAAATTGCAGCTCTTGCCAAAACCATTGGCTTTAGTCAGATTTCGACAAGCCATGCCACAAGTCCGATGATCAAATTTGTTGGGCGCGGTGACACCACGGTGGCTGATGCCTATTTGTCACCAATTTTGCGCCGCTATATTGATCGGTTGGCGACCGATCTGGATGGATCGGCGCAAACCAAATTGCAAATGATGCAGTCAAATGGTGGATTGACCGATGCGGCGCTATTTCAGGGCAAAGACGCTATTTTATCAGGGCCTGCTGGCGGTATTGTCGGGGCTGTAAAAACTGCCAATCAGGCCGGATTTGACAAGGTTATCACCTTTGATATGGGCGGTACATCAACTGACGTTGCACATTATGACGGTGGCTATGAACGTGTGTTTGATACAATGGTCGCTGGCGTGCGTATTCATGCCCCGATGTTGTTAATCCATACGGTGGCGGCTGGCGGTGGGTCTTTATGCCGGTTTGATAATGGACGGTTTCAGGTTGGCCCGGAAAGTGCGGGGGCCAATCCTGGCCCGGCTTGTTACCGGCGGGGTGGGCCGCTGGCGGTGACCGATTGCAATGTGATGCTTGGCAAATTACAGCCAAAATTTTTCCCGCCTGTCTTTGGACCTAACCAGAATGAGCCGCTTGATGTGGCCCCTGTGAAAAAACAATTTGCGGCACTGGCCAAAGACATTGCGAAAACCAGCGGTGTTGCGTTAACGGTCGAATCGATTGCCAGTGGTTTTTTGAAAATTGCTGTTGAAAATATGGCCAATGCGATCAAGAAGATTTCGGTGCAGCGCGGCTATGATGTCACCGATTATGCGCTGCAATGTTTTGGTGGTGCGGGCGGCCAGCATGCGTGCTTAATTGCGGATGTTTTGGGCATGACAACGGTTTTGATTCATCCTTTTGCCGGGGTGTTATCGGCCTATGGTATGGGGCTTGCCGATGTTACGGCGCTGCGTGAAAAATCAATCGAATTGGCGCTAGATGGCGCCGTTCTTGACAGGTTGCAGACCGAACTTGACCGGTTGGCCGCCGATACACAGGCTGAGCTTCGCCAACAAGATATCGCCGCCGACCGGATCGAGACGCATCTGTTTGTGCATTTGCGCTATGAAGGGTCTGATACCGCTTTGCCAGTGCCGTTTGGTTCTCTGGCCGAAATGCAATCTGCCTATGACGAGGCTTACCAGTCCAGATTTGGGTTTTTAATGCCCGGCAAGGGACTGGTCGCGGCCTTGGTATCAGTGGAATCGATTGGTCATACATTCCAACTGGAAAGTGACCAAATTTCTGCCGCACCTGAGGCCCCACAAGCCGATGATGTCATCACGGCCTATATGGCTGACGATTTCGTTGACACACCTGTTTATCAGCGGGAAAAAATCATGGCAGGCCAGCGTGTGACTGGGCCGGCCCTGATTATCGAACCCACCGGCACAAATGTGATCGAACCGGGCTGGGAAGCCGAAATGACGCCCATTGGTAACTTGGTGGTGCGGCGGGTGGTGGCGTTACAGCGCCAAGACGCGATAGGCACCGACTGTGATCCGGT